>CAYGYQ010000205.1:0-1165 GCA_964354035.1 uncultured Bordetella sp. | reverse complement strand
TGCTGCCGTGGGGCTTCGGCCTCGCCGCCCTGTGCGCCTTGCGCGCTCCGGGCCGTCCCCTCGCCGCGCCGGGCGAGATCGCCTGGCTCGCCGGCGCCGGCTATCTCGTGGGCGCGTTCGCGCTGACGCTGTGGATGCGCGCCTTGTCGCTCGCCGGCGTGCACTTTGGCGTCACCGTGATCGCGTTGCCGCCCGCCCTCGTCGGCGCCGCGCTCGCGTGGGTCGCATGGCGCCGGCATGGCCGCACCCTCGTTGACGTGCCGCTCGCCGTACTGCGCGCGCTCGTGGCGCCGCCGGAGGTCACGGGGGCCACGCGGCTGGTGTGGTGGTTGCTGCTCGCGCTGCTCGCGCTGCGCTTCGTGCTGCTCGGCCTCGATGTCGCGCGCCAACCGCTGTATCCGTGGGACGCGTGGATGCAGTGGGCGACCAAGGCGCGGGTCTGGTACGAGCTCGGCCGGATCGCACCCTTCGCGGGGAGCGACGCCTGGTTCGCCGGCAATGGCACCGTCTACTTCGACGCGGCCCCCGGCTACCCGCCGACCGTCCCGCTGCTGCAGACCTGGACCTCCCTGGTGCTCGGCCGCTGGGACGACGCGCTGATGAACTGGCCGTGGTGGCAGATCGCGGTCGCGCTGGCGCTTGCCGTGTACGGCGGGCTGCGCAGCCTGCGGATGTCCAACTTCGCCGCGCTGGTGGGGACCTTTTTCGTGGCCACGCTGCCACTCGCGAACGTGCACGTCGCGCTTGCCGGCTACGCCGATCTACCGCTGGCGGCGTATTACACGGCGGCTGCGCTCGCGCTGCTGCGCTGGCACGCCGGCCGCGACTGGCGCGATGCCGCCTTGGCGTTGCTCCTGGCCATCGCGTGCACGCAAATCAAGAACCCGGGCATTTTCTGGGCGTTGACGCTTGTCCCCGGCGTCGCGGTCGCGCTGGCGCCGCGCCATGCCTGGCGCTTCGCCGCGATCGGCTTCGGCGGCACGCTGGTGGCGCTTGTGGTGCTCGCGCAGACCAGCACCACGATCTTCAATTACCGGCTGCATCTCGAGTTCGATCCGGTCTGGGCGGCGCTCGGCGAAAGCCTGTTCCTGCTCGGCAACTGGCATCTCTTGTGGTACGCGGCGCTGGCGATCGCGGTATTCGCGCGCCGGGAGATCGCCGCGCC
>CAYGYQ010000204.1:0-6486 GCA_964354035.1 uncultured Bordetella sp. | reverse complement strand
CTGCGGCACAAGGAGGCCGTCTCGACGCTCGACGAGTTCGCCAGCGGCCGGTTCCAGAACGTGATCGGCGAGACGGAGAAGCTCGTCGCGAAGAGTGTCCGCCGGGTCATCGTCTGTGCCGGCAAGGTCTACTACGAGCTCGCCGCGTACCGACGCGAGCACAAGCGCAACGACGTCGCGATCCTGCGCATGGAGCAGCTCTATCCGTTTCCGCACGCCGACTTCAGGGCCGCGCTGGCGAAGTTCCCCAACGCGACCGAGGTCGTCTGGTGCCAGGAGGAGCCGCAGAACCAGGGCGCGTGGTACCGGTTGCGTGCGTACTTCCGCGCCGATGCGCTTCCCAATCAGGTGGTTGCCTACGCCGGCCGAACCGTATCGGCATCGACCGCCGTCGGCTACATGTCGAAACACCTCGAGCGGCAGCAGCAACTGGTCGCGGACGCCTTCGCGCCCGACCTCTCCGAAGGCGAGATGCTCGTCGGCACCTGAACCCAAGGCCTACCCCGATGCGAATCGAAGTCAAAGTCCCGCAACTCCCGGAATCCGTCGCCGAGGCGACGCTCGTCAGCTGGCACCGCAAGGCCGGCGAGGCCGTCGCGCGCGACGAGAACCTGATTGATGTCGAGACCGACAAGGTAGTGCTCGAGCTTCCCGCGCCGGCGGCGGGCACGCTGGTCGAGATCCTCAAGGCGGACGGAGCGACGGTCGCGGGTCAGGAGGTGGTCGCGGTCATCGATACCGTCGCCACGGCGACGTTTGCCGCGCCGGCCGCGATGCAACCGGCGGCCGCGGCATCGACGCCGGGCACGGTCCCCGCGCCCACTTCGGCGTCGCTCGCCGCCGCCTCGCCCTCCGCGCGCAAGCTTATGGCCGAGCAGGGAGTGAGCGCCGCCGACGTGCAGGGCACCGGTCGCGGCGGCCGCGTCACCAAGGGCGACGTGCTCGGCGCGGTCAGCGCACCCGTGCCGACGCCCGCCAGGCCCGCGGTCGCGTCGGCACCGGTGGTGCCGGCAGCGTTCCGGCCGGTCGCGCCCGCCGCTGCGTTGCCGGCCGGGCTCGGGCAGCGCCCGGAGCAGCGCGTGCCAATGTCGCGGCTGCGCCAGCGCGTCGCCGAGCGCCTGGTCCAGTCGCAAGCGACGGCTGCGATCCTGACCACGTTCAACGAGGTCAACATGCAGCCGGTCATCGACCTGCGCAACCGGTACAAGGACCGTTTCGAGAAGGAGCACGGCGTCAAGCTCGGGTTCATGGGCTTCTTCATCAAGGCCGCGGTGCACGCGCTGAAGAAGTTTCCGGCTGTCAACGCGTCGATCGACGGCACGGACATCGTCTACCACGGCTATTTCGACATCGGCATTGCGGTGGGCAGCCCGCGCGGCCTCGTCGTGCCGATCATCCGCGACGCCGACCAGCTGTCGATCGCGGAGATCGAGGCGAAGATCGCCGATTTCGGCAAGCGGGCGCAGGACGGCAAGCTCACCGTCGACGAACTCACCGGCGGCACCTACACGATCAGCAACGGCGGCGTGTTCGGCTCGATGCTGTCGACGCCGATCATCAATCCGCCGCAGTCCGCGATCCTCGGCGTCCACGCGACCAAGGACCGCGCCGTCGTCGAGAACGGGCAGGTCGTCGTGCGCCCGATGAACTACCTCGCCCAGTCGTACGACCACCGGATCATCGACGGCCGCGAGGCGGTGCTGTCGCTGGTGGCCATCAAGGAAGCGCTCGAGGATCCGGCGCGCATCCTGCTGGACTTGTGACGGCACCATGGTGATGGCCGAATCATTCGACGTGGTGGTGATCGGCGCCGGACCCGGCGGCTACATCGCCGCGATCCGCTGCGCGCAACTCGGCTACCGGACGGCCTGCATCGACGACTGGACGCGCGCCGGCGGCAAGCCCGCGCCCGGGGGCACCT
Organism: uncultured Bordetella sp.; assembly: GCA_964354035.1. Classification (GTDB taxonomy): domain Bacteria; phylum Pseudomonadota; class Gammaproteobacteria; order Burkholderiales; family Casimicrobiaceae; genus CAIWHR01. Next base: position 4,565 of record CAYGYQ010000204.1, on the reverse strand, counting down.
GCACCAACGTCGGCTGCATTCCGTCGAAGGCGCTGCTGCAGTCATCAGAGCACTTCGATCATGCCAGGCACGCATTCGCCGACCATGGCATCGGCATCGGCACGCTCACCCTCGACGTGGCGCGCATGCAGGCGCGGAAAGACAAGGTCGTCGCGCAGAATAATGACGGCATCCTGTTCCTGTTCAAGAAGAACAAGGTTGCATTCTTCCATGGCCTGGGGTCGTTCACCGGCGGCGGTGCCGAGGGCGGCTGGAAATTGAAGGTTGCCGGTGCGAAGTCCGCCAAACTCGTCGCGAAGCACGTGATCGTCGCCACCGGTTCGACGCCGCGCGCGCTGCCGGGCGTGGCCATCGACAACCTGCGGGTGCTCGACAATGCCGGCGCGCTCGCGCTGACGGAAGTGCCGAAGCGGCTCGGCGTCGTGGGGGCGGGCGTGATCGGCCTCGAGATGGGGAGCGTCTGGCGCCGGCTGGGCGCGCAGACGACCGTGCTCGAGGCGCTGCCGGAGTTTCTGGGCACGGCGGACGAAGCGGTGGCGAAAGAGGCGAAGCGCGTCTTCGCCAGGCAGGGTCTTGCCATTCACACGGGCATCGCGATCACCGGCGTCAAGGTCGGTGCCGACGATGTCGCGGTCGAATACCACGACGCCGAAGGCAGGGCGCAGCGGGCGGCGTTCGACCGGCTGATCGTGTCGATCGGCCGGGCGCCGCGCACGGACGGCCTCGACGCCGCGGCCGTCGGCCTGCAGCTGGATGAGCGGGGCTTCGTCGCCGTGGACGACGAGTGCCGGACGAATCTGCCGAACGTCTGGGCCGTGGGCGACGTTGTGCGCGGCCCGATGCTCGCGCACAAGGCGGAAGAGGAGGGCGTCGCGGTCGCGGAGCGCATCGCCGGCCAGCGACCGCACGTCGATTTCAACACGGTGCCCTGGGTCATCTACACGGCGCCGGAAATTGCCTGGGTCGGCCGGACGGAGCAGCAGCTGAAGGCCGACCGCGTCGCCTACCGCGCCGGCAGCTTTCCGTTTGCGGCCAACGGACGAGCGCGGGCGATGGGCGAGGCGACCGGTTTCGTGAAAATCCTCGCCGATGCCGCGAGCGATCGCATTCTGGGCATGCACGTCATCGGGCCGTTCGCCTCCGAGCTGATCGCCGAGGGCGTGGTGGCCATGGAATTCGGGGCGGCCAGCGAGGACCTCGCGCGGATCTGCCATGCGCACCCGTCGCTGTCCGAGGCGACCAAGGAGGCGGCGCTGGCAGTGGACGGGCGCACGCTCAACCTCTGAGCGGCGTTGCGTCGGCGCGATGGCCTGCTTGATCCCCACTGTGACCCCCACCGCCTGCCGTCGATGAACGACATCGCTGCGGGCTCCGCCGCGTTTCCGGATGAGGGCACGATGGCGGCGTGGCTGGCGCCGATCCTGGCCGCCCGGGGCACGATGCTCGATGCCGCGCAAGTTGCCGCGCGCGACCGGCTGCAGCAGCTCGCGCTCGCGCTGCGGGCCTTCCGCGCCGCGCGGCAGTCGACGCTCACGAAGATCTTCGCGCCGCCCGAGGTCCCGCGCGGTGTCTACCTCTGGGGCGGGGTCGGCCGCGGCAAGAGCTTGCTCATGGACGGCTTCTTCGCGACCGTGGCGATCCGCCGCAAGACGCGCGTCCATTTTCACGCGTTCATGCGCGACGTCCACGAGGACCTGGCCAGGCTGAAGCGGGAGCCGGACCCCCTCGCCACCGTGGCCGCGCGCATCGCGCGCAAGTGGCGCCTGATCTGTTTCGACGAGTTCCACATCGCCGACATCGCCGACGCCATGATTCTCGGCCGCCTGCTGGAGGGGCTGTTCAGGCAGGGGGTCGTGTTCGTGATGACGACCAATTACGCCCCCGACGGCCTGTGGCCCAACGGTCTGCAGCGCGAACGGTTCCTGCCCACGATCGCGCTGCTGAAGCAGTGGCTGGACGTGGTCGAGGTCGACGCCGGCATCGACTACCGGTTGCGGGCACTGGAGCGGGCCGGGACCTACCACGTGCCGCTCGGCCCGGATTCGGATGCCGCGCTGGACGAGGCGTTCGAGTCGATGCGCTCCGGACCGGACGAGGACCCGAAGCTCGCGGTCGAGGGCCGCACGCTCGTGGCCCGCAGGCGCGCGGGCAGCGCCGTCTGGTTCGATTTCACGGCGCTGTGCGACGGCCCGCGGTCGCAGCGCGACTATCTCGAGCTGGCCCGCGCCTTTCCGGTGCTGTTCCTCTCCGGCATCCCGCGGATGAGCGCCGAGATGGGCGACCGGGCGCGGCGCTTCACTTGGCTCGTCGACATACTGTACGATCATCGCGTGAAGCTCCTGGCCTCCGCCGCGGCCCCTCCTGCCGACCTCTACCGCGAGGGGCCGAACAGCCGGGAATTCGGGCGCACGGTGAGCCGGCTCGCGGAGATGCAGACGCACGACTACATGGGCGAGCCGCACGTGGCCGCCACGATTCCGCCGTCCGGCTGATCGGTCAGCCGGACCCATACCCCAGCCCTGTCCATTCTTCAAGCCACGACCGCATCCCCAAGGAGACTCCCGTGCAGAAATTCAAGGCCTACCGGACGTTCCAGGAAAACGACGTGGTCGAGAGCCGATTCGTAGAGATGACGACGGACGAGCTCGATCCTGGCGATGTCCTGGTTCGGACCAAGTACTCGACGATCAACTACAAGGACGCGTTGTCGTACAACGGGGCTGGCAAGATCATGCGCAAGTACCCGACCAATGCCGGCATCGACATGGCGGGCACCGTCGAATCCTCGCTCGACACCCGGTGGAAGCGCGGCGACAAGGTCATCGTCCACGCCTATGACATGGGCGTCGCGCACGATGGCGGCTACAGCGAGTACGTCCGCGTTCCCGGGGACTGGATCGTGCGGCGGCCCGAGAGCATGACGGCGTTCGACGCGATGACGCTCGGCACCGCGGGTTTCACCGCGGCGCAGGCGATCATGCTGATGGAGCACAACGGGCTCAAGCCCGACAACGGTCCGGTGGCCGTGACCGGCGCGACCGGGGGCGTGGGTTCGGTGGCGGTCGAGATCCTGGCGAAGATCGGCTATCACGTCGTGGCGATCACCGGCAAGCCCGAGGAAGCGCGTTATCTGAGGGCGCTCGGCGCGAAGGAGGTGCTGCAGCGGCAGGCCATCGAGCTGGGGAAGATCCGGCCGCTCGACAAGTCGACCTGGGCCGGGGCCATCGACAATCTGGGCGGCGACATGCTCGCGTGGCTGCTGTCGACGATGAAGATCGGCGGCACCGCGAGCGCGGTCGGCCTTGCAGCGGGCATGAAGCTCAACACGACCGTCGCCCCGTTCATCCTGCGCGGCGTCTGCCTGCTGGGGGCCGACAGCGCCAACTGTCCGCTGCCGCACCGGCAGCGGATCTGGAACAAGCTGGCCGTGGAGTGGCGTCCCGACCGGGTGCACGACCAGGTGCGAACGATCGACTTCGAGGATCTGCCGACCCACTTCGACCCCTATATCAAGGGGATGGTCCGCGGGCGGACCGTGGTCCGGATTGCGCCGGATTCGCATCCGTAACGAGTTTCGGCCGCGCGAGGATTCCGCGGCGGCCAGGGCACCACGCGCCAACCGACAACGCGCCAATTGAGGAGAACGAACGATGGCCAGTTACAAGGAGATGCATCGCCAGTCCATCACCGATCGCGATGCCTTCTGGCGAGGGGAAGCGGCGCTGATCGACTGGCAGACACCGTTCACGGCCGTGCTCGATTACACCAAGCCGCCGTTCGCGAAGTGGTTCGTCGGCGGGCGGACCAATCTGTGCCACAACGCGGTGGATCGCCACCTCGCCACGCGTGGAGACCAGAAGGCGCTGATCTACATCTCGACCGAGACCGGGCAGACGAAAACCTATACGTTCCGCGAGCTCGCGGCCGAAGTGAACCGGTTCGCCGCGATGTTCAACGCGCACGGCGTGGGTCGCGGCGACCGCGTGCTGATCTACATGCCGATGATCGCCGAGGCGGCGTTCGCGATGCTCGCCTGCGCGCGCATCGGCGCAGTCCACTCGGTGGTTTTCGGCGGCTTTGCCGCGGCCAGCCTCGCCACGAGAATCGACGACGCCAGGCCGAAGCTGATGGTCACCTCCGATGCGGGGATGCGCGGTGGCAAGCCGGTCCCGTACAAACACCTGGTCGACGAGGCGATCCGGCTCGCATCGAGCCCGCCGGCGAAGGTGATCATCGTCAACCGCGGTCTCGACCCACTGATGCCGATCGTCGCCGGTCGCGACCTCGATTACGCAACGCTGCGCGCCGGCTGCCTGGACGCGCAGGTGCCGTGCGCATGGCTCGAATCATCGGAACCGTCGTACATCCTCTATACGTCGGGCACGACGGGCAAGCCGAAGGGCGTCCAGCGCGACACCGGCGGCTACGCGGTCGCGCTGGCGTCGTCGATGCGCCGGATCTTCTGCGTCGAGCCGGGCGAGACGATGTTCACGACGAGCGACATCGGCTGGGTCGTCGGGCACTCGTACATCGTCTACGCGCCGCTCATCAACGGCTCCACGACG
>CAYGYQ010000203.1:0-6526 GCA_964354035.1 uncultured Bordetella sp. | reverse complement strand
CGCGTCACCTACTCGAACATCGGTGTCGACCTCACGCCGGTGCACGACCATCTCGATGTCGAGATTCCGCGCGTCAAGGCGCGTTTGCTCGGCCGGCACTGGTCCAATGTCATCGCCGGAGCCCCTGACGACGATGGCGAGCGGTACAGCGTGGCTACGCCCATCGACCGCGCTGGGGTCCTCGGCAGCTTCGTTGCGGCCTCTCCGGCGGCCGTGGCTCGTGCCGTTGCCGCTGCGCAGAGTGCCTTCGCCGAGTGGTCCGGCACGCCGTGGGCCGCGCGGGTGGCGATCCTGCGCAAGTGGGCGGAACAGCTCGACCAGGTCAAGTTCGACCTCGCCATCGCCAGTCTGCTCGAGGTCGGAAAATCGCGAACGGAAGCGCTCGGCGAAGCCGAGGAAGCGATCGATCTCGTCCGCTATTACTGCGGCGAGATGGAGCGCCACAGAGGCTACGCGCAGGATCTCGCCCGCGTGTTTCCCAACGAGGAGACGACGTGCGTGCTGCGCTCGCTGGGGGTCATCGGCGTCATTTCGCCGTTCAACTATCCGATCGCGCTGGCGGTGAACATGATGGCGGGTGCGCTGACCACCGGCAACACCGTGGTGTTCAAGCCCTCCGCCGGCTGCGCGTTGAACGCACAGCTGCTGCTCCGGTCGCTGGAGGGCGCAGGATTGCCGAAGGGCGCGGTCAATCTCGTAGCCGGGGGAGTTGCGACCGGACGCTCGCTCGTGGCGCAGCCGGGCATCGCCGGCATCGCCTTCACCGGCTCGCACGAGGCGGGCATGGGCATTTTCCGCGCCTTGGCCGACGCCCCGATCGCGAAGCTTGTCATCGCCGAAATGGGGGGCAAGAACCCCGCCTACGTGACGGCCGCGGCGGACCTCGACATCGCGGCGCAAGGCGTGGCCCGATCGGCCTTTGGCCTGCAGGGACAGAAGTGCAGCGCCTGCTCGGTGGTGTACGTCCAGCGGCCGGTGCGGGACGACTTCGTCGCCCGCCTCGCTCGCTTCGCGCAGCAGCTCAAAGTCGGCAATCCCGAAGAGCGCGACGTGTTCATGGGCCCGCTCTATACGCCACAAGCCGCCGCCCGCTTCCGCGAAAACGTGACCATGGCCGAGCGTGACGGCCAGGTGATCTTCGGTGGCCACTTCATCGACGGCCGCCCCGGTGGCGATTACGCGCAGCCGACCCTCGTCGAGGTTCCGCCAGGTCACGTCCTGGTGCGCGAGGAGCAGTTTCTGCCCTTGCTCGTGCTGCGCTGCTTCGACCGGTTACAGGAGGCGCTCGACGAAGGCAATGCCGTGCGTTACGGCCTGACCGCGGGCATCTACACCAGCGACCCGGCCGAGCTCGATCTCTTTCTCGATCGCGCCGAAGCCGGCGTGCTCTACGCCAACCGTGCCAGCGGAGCCACGACCGGCGCCTGGCCCGGCATCCAGAGCTTCTGTGGCTGGAAGGGCTCCGGCGTGAGCAACAAGGGTGGACTCGGTCCGCACTACCTGCCACAGTTCATGCGGGAGCAGTCGCGTACGATCATGCGCTAGCTTGCGCGTCGCACGACATGCTCCATCGGCGCCGCCAATCCTGATCGGGCATCAACATGTCTGCCACGAGCAAACTCGTCTCCTTCGTCTGCCGGCTCGATCCCGAGGCCTTGCCTGTGGCGCTCCAGGATCAAGCCTTGCGCTGTGTTCTGGACTTCGTGGGTGTCGCCATTGCCGGAACCCGAACGCCGATGGCGGAGATCAGCGCACGCTTTGCGCACGAGCAATTCGCCCCAAGCAGCGCCACGGTGATCGGTTCCGCAAAGCCGCTCTCCGTCACGGGCGCGACCTGGGTCAATGGGGCCTCTGCCAGCGCGCTGGACATGGACGACGGCCATCGGCTGGCGATGGGACATCCCGGCGCCAGCGTCATTCCGGCGGCGTTGGCAATCGCCGAACGGACCGGGGCCAGCGGCAGGGAATTTCTCGCGGCGCTGGTGGCGGGCTATGAAGTGGCGGTGCGGGCGAGCGCCGCGCGCGTTCCCTGGTACAAGGACAAGATGTACTCGACCGGCATCTGGGGCGTCTTCGGGGCGACCGCCGCCGCCGGCAAGCTGCTCGAATTCGACGAACCAACGCTGCAGTCGGCGCTCGGCATCGCGGGTTCGCACGGCTCGTTTCCGCCAGGCGGATTGCAGTCCAATCACGCCATGGTCAAGGAGACGATCGCGTGGAGCGGCATGACGGGTGTCGCCGCCGCGTTGCTGGCCCAGCAGCATTTCGTGGGCCCCGCCGATTTTCTCGATTATTCCGAACGCTGGGACACCTCGGCGCTGGTCGCCGGGCTGGGTGACCTCGGCGACGCGGCGATCCTCAGCACGTATTTCAAGCCGTACGCCGTGTGCCGGTGGTCGCATGCCGCGGTGGACGCGGTGCTGGAGCTGAAGCACCGGCACCAGCTGCGCATCGACGAGATCGAATCCATCGCAGTCGAGACGTTCTGGGAAGTCACGCGCCTGGCGAACGCCCAGCCGAGCAACACGATTGCCGCGCAGTTCAGCATCCCGTTCGCGCTGGCGGTCGCGTTGCTGTACGACCGGATCGGCCCCGCCGAAGTCAGCGACGCGCACATTCGCGATCCGGCGATCCTGAGTCTGGCGCGCAAGGTTCGGGTCGCCGTCGACGACGCGCTCGATCGTCAGTTTCCCGCCAAGACGATGGCGCGCGTGACGATTCACACGCCTGACCGAGATTTTGAGACGACGGTCGAATATCCGCGCGGCAATCCGGAAAATCCACTCAGCCCTGCGGAACTGGAAGCCAAATTCCAGCTGCTCACCTGGGATCTGATCAGCGAAGAGCACAGCCAGTCGTTGCGCGCTGCGATTCGCGGCTTGCCAGAAGCAAAGAACGTCTTGGCGCTGACGCGATTGCTCCGGTACTAGCGCAGCGGCGCCGGCTGTTGCCCATTGTCGCGCGCCCGGCCTGCGGTTTCGGTCAAGCGGTCCGCGGCGTTGCGTTTGCCTCGCGCCGGCGGCGTCCCTCCGCCTCGATCACATTGATGAGCTCGGGTCGCTTTCCGGCCAGGGCGCGGAAATCGGCGACATCGAGCGTCAGCAGGACACCCGGCTCGGTGATGACGACGGTGGCCGAACGCCGCGTGCCGAACAGCAGCGCCATCTCGCCGAAGAACGCACCGGCGCCGAGCTTCACCGGTTCAGGCGCGAACATGACGGTCGCTTCGCCCGAGACGATGAAATACATTGTATCGCCGGCCTGCCCCTCGCGCATCACCACGGCGCCCGCAGCGACGTGGCGCGGATGCAGCAGGCGCACGATGTCGGCGATCGCCGCGGCGCCGAGGCTCTGGAAGAAGGGCACGTCCGCGACCAGGTCCCACGTCCGCAGAAAGTGCCGTCGCTGCAGCTCTTCGGCAAAGGCGCTGGCGATGATGCCGGCCCACAGCGCGAAGATGACGATGCCACCGACCATCACCCACGCGGCAAGCAGACGGCCCCAGATCGTCACCGGCACGACGTCGCCGTAGCCGGTGGTGCTCAACGTTACGATCGCCCACCAGAGGGCGCGCGGGATGCTGCCAAAAGCCTCCGGCTGCAAGTCGCGCTCGAACAGATAGGACAGGGTCGCGGCGATCAGCAGGACAATGAAGAACACCGTCACGACGATGACCAGCGCTGGCAGGGCGCGCCGCAGCACGCGCAACAGCACCACCAGGCTGCTGGATTGCCGGATGTACTTCAGCGCCCAGACAATGGCGAAGAGCTGCGCGTCGTGTTGCGACAGGCCGGAGAACCAGCCTGCCGGCAGGGCCAGCACCGCCATCAGGTCGATCCATCCGCGGGTCGACAGCAGGTAGCCCAGCCGCGCGCCGGCGACGGCGGTGCCGCGCTGCTCCGGCGCTTCCGGCGCCAACCAGATCTGCAGCGCATAGGCCACGCAGTAGAGGCCCCACACGGCGGTGACGATTCCGGACAGGACGAGATCGGCGCGCGAACCGGCAGCGCTGCCAGTGTGCACAATCACCGCCAGCAGCCCCGTCGTGCAAACCGCATGCGGCACGACCGCAAGCAGTCCCGAGGCGGGCGTGGCGCCACGCCCGTGCATCAACGCATGGATCGCGGTGCGGCTGGACATGGCAGGCGCTGGGGAACCTTGGGCAGGACGATGAGCAACAGGACCTTGAAGGACAGCAAATCCAGATTTCCGAAACGCTTTCCGGTTCAGATTATCACGGCTTGACGCGTCGACGCTTGACCCGCACCAGCGCGCCCACCACAATCGGCCATGAGCCCGAAGGGCCGCCCCAAGGGCGAATACCGGAACGCGCAGCGCGAAGGTACGCCAGTGAGCATGAATGTCAGTGCTGTCGACGGCTTCGAGTCCGCGGTCGCAACCGTCGCCTTTGTCGATTTGGCGGGCTTCAGCGCGATAACGGATGTCTACGGAGATGCGTCGGCCATAGCCGTGCTTGGGCACTTCGAGGAGTTGGTGCGCCAGGCCCTCGGCGGGCTCGGGCCGCCGATCAAGTGGATAGGTGACGAAGCGATGTTCGGGTTTCCTGACCCGGCAACCGCCCTGCAGGTGCTCGGACGCCTGCTTCCCGCTTGTCGATCCGAGCCACGGATTCCACTGACCAGGACCGGGCTCAACCACGGCCCGGTGCTCCGCCGGGGTAACGACCTGTTTGGCTCGACCGTCAACATCGCGGCGCGCATCGCCGCGTTGGCGTCTCCGGGGCAATTATTGGCGACCCAGCCGATCGCCGACATCGCCGCAGGAACCGGAATTGCGGTGCGGGACATCGGGAGGGTCGCGCTGCGATCGATCGCTGACCACGTGCCGCTTTATGCCATCGAGCTGGCGCCGGCCTTCGATCCCGCCTGGATAGATCCGGTTTGCAAGATGCACGCGCCTTATGCGGCGTATCGCAGAACGACGCCGACCGGACCATGGTTCTGTTCCGAACGTTGTGCCGAGGCCTATCGACGATCACCGGAGGTCTACCGTGGTGGAGCGAAGGCCGCGGATGGAGCGAATGCCGCGGACCCTGCGTAGCTCCAATGTCGAGTAGCGGGAGGCAGCATGGCAGTCGAAGCGACAAAGGCCTATCCCATTGCGGTCCTGGACCTCGCCCACATCGGCATTCGCGTGCACGACCTCGAACGCTCGGTGCGCTTCCATGAACTTCTCGGCCTCACGAAGTCGGCTGGCCCGACTGGAAGGCGAAACGGCCGATATCGAACGCGGCGATCGGCGTCGGCGTCATGCCGTCCAGGATGAGCTCGCTCAACACGGCACCCACGGCCGGGCCGAGCTGGAAACCGTGGCCCGAGAAGCCGAAGGCGTGGAAGAGGCCCGATGTGGTCCGGCTCGGGCCGATGACGGGGATGCTGTCGGGCATGATGCCCTCGATGCCGGTCCAGGTGCGAATGATCTGCGCCTGGCGCAGGCGCGGCACCAGCGCGATCGTCTGGCGGCTCGAGTCGAGGCTCGAAGCGGCGACGGGATACGCGCGCAGACGCTCGCGGTCGGCAGTGCCGCGCCCGCCGCCGAAGATGACGTTGCCGCGCGGGATCTGCCGGACATAGAACCCGCCGCCGCAGACGCCGAAATTCGGCACCATGAAATAGGGCACCGGCTCGGTGACGCACATGTTCGGCGCGATCACGTCCTCCGGCACGCTCTCGCCGAAGCGGGCGGCGATCTCGTGCCCCCACGCGCCGGCGACGTTCACCAGCGCTGCGGCACTGACCTCGATACCATCCTCCGTGCGCAGGTGAAACCGCGTGCTGTCGTGCTCGATTGCCGTCACCGGCGCGTGCTCGCGGATGTCGGCACCCGCCGCCCGTGCAGCGCGGGCGAACGCGGGCGCGACGAGCCGCGGGTTGGCCGCGCCGTCCTCGGCGCAGAGTGAGCCGCCGACCGCCGCATCGCCGAGGAAAGAATAGCGCGCCCGAAGAGCGTCGCGGCCGAGCAATTCGAGCGCGAGCCCGTAGGGGCGGACCGATTCCCGATACGCTTCGAGCTCCGCCATGTCGGCAGCCGAGCGCGCGAGCTTGACATGGCCGCTCGCCACGAATTCGCAATCGCTGCCGACGATCCGGGCAAGCCTGCCCCACATCTCGCGCGAGCGGCGCGCCAGCGGCAATTCGGCCAGATCGCGGCCCTGCTGGCGCACGCCGCCATAATTGACGCCGCTCGCCTGGCCGCCGCATGACCCGCGCTCGAGCAGGATGACCGTGGCGCCGCGGCCGCGCAGATGCAGCGCCGTCGAGCAACCGGCGGTGCCCCCGCCGACGATCGCGACATCCGCTGTAACTTGCTCAGCCATGGGCTACCGCGCCCATCGGGATGGGCTTGACCGGTGGCTGGCCGCGCAGCCTGCCCGTGCGCTCGGGCGCCACGTTCAGCGCCGCGGCCAGCACAATGGCGGCAGCCGGCCCGCAAACACGTCCCTGGCAGCGCCCCATGCCGCAGCGGCTGAAAGCCTTGGCCCGGTTGATCTCGTCGGCGTCGAGCG
>CAYGYQ010000202.1:0-6533 GCA_964354035.1 uncultured Bordetella sp. | reverse complement strand
ACGAGGCGGATCTCGTTGCCTTGCCCGCCGAACACCAGACCAAGGGCGGTCTCAATGAGCGCGTCCGCGCCGGCCTGATGGCCGATGACTGGTTCGGGCAACTGCGTCGTCGGCTCGACGACATCTACGACAACGCGGTCCTGCGCTCTCCTGACGGCAGGTAGGGCCCTTGCAGGGAACGCTGTCCCTTCAATGGCTGTTGCCAGCCGCCGTCACGTGCTCCGACTGCCTCCGGCACGCGGACTGAGGCTCATCAGTCCGTTGCCGGTGGGAGAGGCGGTCGTTCATTTTCGTCGTGTACCGGCGCGCGCAAGTGCGACGACAAGCGAGCGGAGAAGTCCGTTGCTACCGAAGATCCGCGCTTGAGCCACTCTACCGGCTCCCCACACCCAGGTTCGCGCGGTTGAAACGCGTTTGGCCAGAACGCTGCGCGCGCGGCATCCCTGCCAAGCTGCGGCAGTTGGTGGGCCAGGACCTGACGGCGGCTTCGGCCAACTGCGCCCGCGTCATCGCAGTGCCGGCGGCTGCGGGCTGAAACCGGGGGGTGCCGGTGTCGTCGCCGGGTGCTATCTTGGCGTCATGGATCCCGTGGTCTTTTTCTTTCTGCTGGGAGTGCTCGCCAAGCTCGCCAGGTCCGACCTGCGCCTGCCCGAGGCATTGTATGAGGCGCTCTCTATTTTTTTGCTGCTGGCCATCGGACTCAAAGGCGGAGTGGAACTCGCCAAGCTGCCTTTCGCCAGCGTGGCAGTGCAGTCCGGCGCCGTGGTTGCGATGGGATTCATCCTCCCGTTGCCGGCCTACGCGATTCTGCGAGGCCTCGGCCGCTTCGCCCGGCCCGATGCGGCGTCGATCGCGGCACACTACGGTTCGGTCAGCGTGGTCACCTTCGCGGTCGCCGCCGCGTACCTGAACAGGCGCGAAATCACCTACGAAACGCACATGCCGCTGTTCGTCGCGCTGCTGGAAACGCCCGCTATCGTCACCGGTATCGTACTCGCGCGCGTCGGCGCTCTCCGGTCGGTGCGCTGGGGCGCGCTGGCGCACGAAGTGCTGCTCGGCAAGAGCCTGGTGCTGCTGCTCGGCGGGCTGGTCATCGGCGCAGCAGTTGGGCCGGAGGGCATCGTGCCGATCAAGCCGCTGTTCATCGATTTGTTCAAGGGCGTGCTGGCGCTGTTCCTGCTGGAGATGGGCCTGGTCGCCGGCGGCCGCTTGGCCGATCTGCGCCGCGCGGGGCCGTTCCTGATCGCCTTCGGCCTCGTTGTCCCGCTGCTGTTCGCCTGCGTCGGCGCCGTCGTGGCGCGGCTGGTGGGCCTGTCCGACGGCGGCACCGCGCTGCTGGCGACCATGGCCGCCAGCGCGTCCTACATTGCCGCGCCGACCGCGATGCGCATCGCCGTGCCGGAAGCCAACCCGGCGCTGTCGATCGGCGCCTCGCTCGCAATCACCTTTCCATTCAATATCACCCTGGGTATTCCGCTTTATCTGCAACTCGCCGAAGCGCTGAGGTTCTAGGATGCAAACCTATTCCAGGAAACTGTTGGTGGTGATCTGCGAGGCAGCGCTCGAAAGGGCGTTGGTCGAGGATGTCGGCCGACTAGGCGCGGCCGGCTACACCATCGTCGATGTGCGCGGTGGCGGTCGCGGCGGCATTCGCGACGCCACCTGGGAGGCCGATCGCTCGATCGAAATCAAGGTGATCTGCGATGCCGATGTCGCCGATCGTGTGGCGGCCCATGTGCTCGCGACCTATTCGGCGCACTATGCGGTGACGCTTTATCTGGCCGATGTGAGTGTGCTGCGTCCGGAGAAATTCTAGCAACCGGATGGACGATCGTGGTCACCTCGGCACGACCCGGGGAATAGCGAAATGCAAGGTCGGCCGCGAACAAAGTTGCAGCGGCGCGGGCCAGAACAGCCGCACCGGGCATGGCGACGCGATGCGCAACACCTTGCCCGGATTGGCCGCGGCTGATCGCTCTTGCGTCGCAGAACGACGCAAGACGGGCCTTCGCGTTGACGAGAACGACCCACTGCCGACATCCGGGTTTGCTGAAAGCAGCCCTACAGAACCGCGCATGCGGACATTCCATCGTCGCCAAAAGGAAGGGGGCATCTCGTCGCCGTGCCCGGGCCTGTGGAGGTCACTCGCATGTCGCAGGAGGTCTTCGACTTCGGACCGCTGGTAACGGTCATGGAGCAGAGCGATTACCTTTTCCAGCGTCGAGCGTAGCGGTCATGGTCGATGTTCTGCTGGCGTGCCTAGCGGAGCGGTTGCGGGGCGGGCCGCTCGCGACGAGGAATCCATGGCCCGGCGGACACCCGATGTCCGGCGATGGTGGCCTGCGCGAAGAGCGTGTCGCGCGCGTTGCGCCGGGCCGCCTCACGTCTGGATGCGCACCGCGGCGCGAACGAGGGCCGCGGACCGGCGCGCGGCAACGAGTTCCGACAGCGGATCAGCCCGCCAGCGTGACCGCCGGCAGGTCGAGCTGCACGGTCCGCGGCGACGCGAACACGCGCCTGGCGGTGGCGGGTGCCGCGGGGCTGCGCAGCCGGCGGATCCAGGTCGCGACCAAGTCGCCGTCCACCGGTGCCGGCTCGAAGTCGATGCGCGGGACGACGCGTGCGGCGACGCCGGCGGGGACGCCGCCGGCGATGAGGTCCGCGGTGAAGCGGCCGGCCGCATCGCCCATGCGAAACGCGGCGACGTTGGCGGCGACGATGCGTGTGCCCTTGTCGGCGAACAGCGCGGACAGTTGCCGCTCGACGAGCCCGACCGGCAGCGGCAGCAGCGCCGCCGCGGCGCCCAGCATCACCATGTTGTGCGTCTTGATCGTGCCCGCCTTGTGCGCGAGCCGCGCGGCGTCGATCGCGATCACCTTCGGCAGCGAGAACAGCACGTCGAAGAGCTTCCCCGTGTCGGGGTAGGCGGCCACGTTGCGCAGCGGCGTCACGTCCGTCACGACCCACCCGTCCGGATGCAGGAGCGGCGCGTAGCGCAGCGCCTCCATCGGCTCCACCGAGAGCACCATCTGCGCGGTGCCGTCGGGGATGAGGTCGCTCGCGATCGGCGCGTCGGCGATGCGCACGAGCGCCGACACCGCGCCTCCGCGCTGCGCCATCCCGTGCACCTCCGGCTGCTTGATGTGGAACCCGGCCTGGAACGCCGCGTGGTCGACAACCCAGGCGATCGAGAGCACGCCCTGGCCGCCGACGCCGCAGATGACGAGGTCGTAGTTCATGCCGCGGTGGTCTTGTGCTCGCGCCGGTGCTCCTTGATCAACTTGGCGTAGGTGACGCACGCGCGGCGAGCGATGATGACCGACAGGCCGGCCCGCTCGATCTCGTCGCGGATGATGCGCGCGTTCTCGTCGGCCTTCGCGGGCAGCGGCGAAATCACGCGGATCCGCTCGCGCGCCACACCGAGGCCTGCCACGAGGTCCACCACCTGTTCGTCGGTGGCCATCGTCGGCTGCCCGCCCGTCATCGCGACGATGCCGTTGTCGAGGATGACCACCTTGATGTTCACGTTCGCCCGGGCCGCGTCGAGCAGCGGCGCCATGCCCGAATGCGTGAACGTGCCGTCGCCGATCACGCAGATCGACGGATTCATGCCGGCATGCGCGGCGCCGATCGCCATCCCGATCGACGATCCCATGCACACGCACGAATGGATCGCCTGGTACGGCTGCAGGTAGCCGAGCGCGTAGCAGCCGATGTCGCCCATCACGCGCACGTCGTCGCCCATCCCCGCGATCGCCGCTTTGATCGCGGTGTACGCGTCGCCGTGCGGACAGGCGTCGCACAGGCGCGGCGGCCGCCCGACCAGCACGTCCTCGATGCCCGCCACGCGCAGGGTCTCGCGGACCGGCAGCCCGAACGCGCGGCGCAGCGTGTCCGGCGTCAGCTCGCCGCTGCGCGGCAGGTACCCGGTCAGCTTGCCCTTGATCGGCGGCTCCCGCAGCAGGCCCTGCGCGCTGATGCAACGCTCGATGAACGGGTAGCCTTCCTCCACCACGACCACCTCGGTCGAGGCGTCGAGCAGCGCGCGCAGCTTGCCTATGGGCAGCGGGTAGCACCCGATGCGCAGCAGGTGGTACGCGTCGAGCGCGCTGCCGAGCGACTCCTGCAGGTAGTTCCACGCGACGCCGCTGGCGACGATCGCGGGCCGCCTGCCCTCGCGCAGTGTGAGCGCGTTGGTGGCACTCGCCTCGGCGTACTCGACCATCACCGGCTGCTTGTCGAGGAGCTTCGCGTACGCGCGGCGGGCGTTCGACGGGATGAGGGTGAAGAGGCTCGCGTCCGGGACGTAGTTCGCCTCGTTCTGCGCGCGCGGCGCCGCCGGGATCACGCGCGCCCGGCTGTGCGCGAGCCGCGTCACGAGGCGCAGCAGGACGGGCACGCGCAGCGCCTCGGACAGCTCGAAGGCCTCGCGCGTGAGGTCGTAGCATTCCTGCTGGTTCGCGGGCTCGAGGCAGGGCACCTGGGCGAAGTCCGCGAAGTACCGCGAGTCCTGCTCGTTCTGCGAGCTGTGCATCGACGGGTCGTCAGCCACCGCAATGACGAGGCCACCGTGCGCGCCCGAGACCGCGACGTTCATGAACGGGTCGGCGGCGACGTTGAGCCCGACGTGCTTCATCGCCACCAGCACGCGCTTCCCGGCGTACGACACGCCGATGGCTTCCTCCAGCGCGACCTTCTCGTTGGTCGACCACAGGCCCTTGATCGGCGGGTCGACGGTGTCGGCGTAGCGCCGGATCGTCTCGTAGATCTCCGTCGACGGCGTGCCGGGATAGGCGTACGCGGCGCTAATGCCGGCATCGACGGCGCCCTGCGCCACGGCCTCGTCGCCCAAAAGAATCCGTTCCATGCCCCTGCTTCCCCCTTGCCTCCCTGTCGCCCGGACACGTCGATCCGGGGCCTGACCCGGTATCGTGCAGTAGGTGCTGCCGTGCGGACTTGCGCCAAGTCAACGGTCCCTCGGGCCAGGGCTATCCGGGAACGGGTTTGCGCAAGCGCTGCAAGATATTGATTTTGGAGACTGCAATGAGGGTCGTGCTCGCCTCATAACCCGAAGTGTTAGCAGCACGAAAGTCAGTCCGAATATCCATACGGTATGCCCGGGGGAGGACGCCTGCTCCTGTGTCCGGTCCGCGTCCAAGAGCGATACTGACTCGCAGCCGTCGCGAACTTGTGGCCGGACCAGTCGGCTGCAGCTTGCCTGTAGGTTGGAAGTGTGTAGTGTGTTTCCGACCTTCGGCATATTCGCGAAGGTCGGCTTCGCTCGGGCGCTTCAGATGGTAAGAAGCCTGTCGCCGCGATAGGGGGAATGCGAACTACGAGAAGCGCGATCGAGGCGAGCAAGAACCGGCGACGCTCGAGTGCCTGTTCTTAGGAGCCTTCCGCCGCGGAAACGTCGCTGGCCAGAGAGGTCAGCTTGCACGGTCCCGCAACGCTTGGGTTCAGACCCGGCAATGCAGGTTCGCCGCGACTTGTCTTGTCCAGGATATCCTGCTGGAACTCGGCCGAGCCAAAGCCCCGGTAGCGCCCATTGACTACGAAAAGGAACGGAGTTCCAGTCGCCTCGCTGTGCTTGCGCATCCATTCGAGCAACGAGACATCCAGTTCGCCGCCCGCGGGCCCGAGGTAGTACGCAACCCGGTCATGCCATCGCTTCGCGAGGATGATCACGCCGAGCCGGTCCGGTCGGAACGACTCCGGGAATGGGTTCCCGCTCAATCGCCAGGCACAATGAAAGCCGCGGCAGGGATCCGCAGGGCGGTCCTGATAGATCGTGCAGCCACCCTCCCCTCGAAAATGACAGGGGACGCCAACGCGCATCTCGTGCCCGCGAATGTTGGCGGTCAGCCAGCCGTCGCAGCACGCGGTGCACGTCCCACAGTTGCGTGACGGATCGGGAACGAATGCCGTATCGATGCGGCCGTCGCGCCATGACCGGGCGGCGTCGCGCAGGCCCGCCGCGGAGGGCGCCGGCGGACGAACCGATGCCGCCGCCGATATCGGGATCAGGGCTCCGCAGCAGCGCTTGTATCGTTTGCCGCTGCCGCAGGGGCAGAGTTCATTGCGGGCGGGCGGCGCCGGCATCGATAACAAACTTTGACGAGTGGTAGATTCAACCAAACGACGCGCCGTCCGAAATAGCCTGGCACAGCGTAGCACGTCCTGACTCGACTGGTCCGACGGGGAGGCGAGGTGGTCGGGCGCGGCCCCGGGGTCCGGGTGCGTGGCACCCGGTCGACTGGCCGCTTTCGACGACGAGGTGCTACGACCGGGTTTGGCCGCGAGCCCCCTTTGCGGCGATGGTCTCGGCGCGGTTGAAGGAGGCGGCCGGATCATCACGTGAATTCACGCGCCTGCGCGGCGCCCCGGGATATGGGTATGAGAGACTCCGACATGCGCATCGGCTTCCTCGGGGTCGGCACCGTCTCCACTGCGGTCATCCACGGGATGTCCGCCCGGGATCGCCAGTTTCATCGCGGCGATGCCTCCATCCCGGATGGCGCCTCTGGTCGCCC
>CAYGYQ010000201.1:2087-6534 GCA_964354035.1 uncultured Bordetella sp. | reverse complement strand
GGCAAGGGCATCCCCGAGCTGCATGACAAGTCCCGCTACAACCGCGACAACGCGGTGATCGTCGACAACTTCGCCATTGGCGTCGACGTCCTGTCGGTCGTGGTGCAGACGAAGGACGTCGACGGCGCCTGCACGAACTACCCCGTCATGGACCTCATCGACCGCTTCGACGCCTTCCTGCGCAACGTCGCGGGCGTGCAGTCGGTGCTGTCGCTCCCCGGACTGGCGAAGAACGTCAACGCCGGCTGGAACGAGGGCAGCCCCGACTGGCGCGTGCTGTCGCGCAACCCCGACGTGCTCGCGCAGTCGGTCTCGCCGATCGACACCGCGACCGGGCTCCTCAACACCGACTGCAGCGCGATGCAGGTGCTGGTGTTCACGCGCGACCACCAGGGCACCACGATCGCCCACATCGTCAGCGAGGTGAAGCGATTTGCCCGCGAGAACAATACGCCGCAGATGCAGTTCGAGATCGTCGGCGGCAAGCCCGGCAAGACCGACCGGCCGCAAATCGAGTTCAAGCTCGCCAGCGGCAACGTCGGCGTGATGGCGGCCACCAACGAGGCGGTCGACGCCGCCGAGGTAACCATGCTGCTGGCGCTGTTCGGCGCGATCACGCTGCTCTGCTTCCTCACCTTCCGCTCGTGGGAGGCGGTGCTGTGCATCATCCTCCCGCTCACGCTCGTCTCGATCCTGTGCAATGCGCTGATGACCATTCTCGGGATCGGTCTCAAGGTGTCCACGCTGCCGGTGATCGCGCTCGGGGTCGGCGTCGGCGTCGATTACGGCATCTACCTCTACGAGCAGATGCAGCACCACATGGACGAGTACGGCGAGAGCCTGCGCGAGGCGTTCTACCAGGCGCTGCGCAGCCGCGGCACGGCGGCGGTGTTCACCGCGGTGACGATGGGCATCGGCGTGGGCACCTGGACCTTCTCGGCGCTCAAGTTCCAGGCGGACATGGGACTCCTGCTCGCCTTCATGTTCGTCGTGAACATGCTCGGCGCGATCTTTCTGCTGCCGGCGCTGGCAGCGGTGCTGATCGACCCCAAGCGCCGGGCTGGGCGCCAATAAGGGCGGCCCGTCCCGCCTGGCTCAGTGGCTGCGCTGGACGCAGCCCACGCAGACCACCGGTGGCGTCGCCCGCTCAGGATTGGTGCTTGGCGACGTCGTCGGCGCGATCTTTCCGCCAGAGCACGTCGGTCCTGCCGCCCGCACGGTTCAGGGTCCGGGCGAGAACGAACAGCAGGTCCGAGAGCCGGTTGACGTAGCGTCGTACCGGGTCGCTGACCGGTTCGGCGGCGGCCATGTGGACCAGCGTGCGCTCGGCCCGGCGGCAGACCGTGCGGGCGACGTGGGCGATCGCCGCCGCGCGGGTTCCGCCCGGGAGGATGAACTCCTTCAGGGGGCCGAGGTCGGCGTTGAAGCGTTCGACGGCCGCCTCGAGGCGCATGACATGGGCATCGGTGACCGCGGCATGTCCCGGGATCGACAATTCGCCGCCCAGGTCGAAGAGATCGTGCTGGACGCTCGTGAGGCAGCGCATGACGGCATCGGGCAGCGGCTCGGACAGCAGCAGCCCCAGCGTCGAGTTGAGCTCGTCGATGCCGCCGATCGCGTCGATGCGCACCGAGTCCTTGGCCACGCGCGTGCCGTCGCCGAGGCCGGTCGTGCCGGCGTCGCCGGTGCGCGTGACGATTTTCGAGAGGCGATGGCCCATGGTCGGTCCCTGAGGGTAGCGGGGCAGCATACGAGATGCGGCGCGGCGCGGCAAGCGTCCGCAATCCGGCGCGGCCGCAGTATGATGGCGTCGAGCCCGCACGTCCGCGGCCGCGCCACCTGCTCCTGCCCGCCATGACTCGCACGAACCCGTTCGACCGCGACCTCGACCGCAACCGCGCGAACTTCACGCCGTTGTCGCCGCTGTCGCTGATCGCGCGCACGGCGTACACGTACCCGCGCCATCTCGCCGTCGTCCACGGCGAGCGCCGCTACACCTGGGCCGAGACCTATGCCCGCAGTCGCCGGCTGGCCTCGGCGCTCGCGAAGGCCGGAGTCGGCATCGGCGACACGGTGGCGCTGATGGCCGCCAACACGCCCGAGATGGTCGAGGCGCATTTCGGCGTGCCGATGACCGGCGGCGTGCTCAACACCCTCAATACCCGGCTCGACGCGGAGGCGCTCGCGTTCATGCTGGAGCACGGCGAGGCCAGGGTGCTCGTCACCGACACGGAATTCTCGCCGGCGATGGAAAAGGCGCTGGCGCTGCTCGCGCAGAAGCCGATCGTGATCGACATCGTCGACGCGCAGGGGCCCGGCGGCAAGCGCCTTTCCGCCGTCGACTACGAGTCGTTCATCGCCGACGGCGATCCCGAGTACGCATGGCAGCATCCGACGGACGAGTGGAACGCGATCTCGCTCAACTACACGTCCGGCACCACGGGCAACCCGAAGGGGGTGGTCTACCATCACCGCGGCGCGTATCTCAACGCGCTGTCGAACATCATCGACTGGGGGATGCCGCGGCACGCGGTGTACCTGTGGACGCTGCCGATGTTCCACTGCAACGGCTGGTGCTTCGTGTGGACGATGGCCGCCAACGCCGGCGTCAACGTCTGCCTGCGCAAGGTCGAGGCGCAGGCGATCTTCGACGCGATGCGCACGCACAAGGTCACCCACTATTGCGGCGCGCCGATCGTGCACCTGACGCTCATCAACGCGCCGGCAGCAATGAAGTCCGGCATCGAGCAGCAGGTGCACTGCTTCGTCGCCGGCGCGGCGCCGCCGGCCGCCGTCATCGAGGGCATGGAGCGGATGGGCTTCGACATCACGCACGTCTACGGCCTGACGGAAACCTACGGCCCGGCGGCGGTGTGCGCGAAGCACGGGGAATGGGATGCGCTCGACATCGGCGCGCGCACCGAGCGCAACGGCCGGCAGGGCGTGCGCTACACGGTCGAGGAGGGCATGACCGTGATGGATGCGGACACCATGACCGAAGTGCCGTGGGATGGCGAGACGATGGGCGAGATCATGTTTCGCGGCAACATCACGATGAAGGGCTACCTCAAGAATCCGAAGGCGACCGGCGAGGCCTTCGCCGGCGGCTGGTTCCATTCCGGCGATCTCGCGGTGATGCAGCCCGACGGTTACATCAAGATCAAGGACCGCTCGAAGGACATCATCATTTCCGGCGGCGAGAACATCAGCTCGCTCGAGGTCGAGGATGCGCTCTATCGTCATCCGGCGGTGCTCGCGGCGGCCGTGGTCGCGCAGCCGGGTTCGAAGTGGGGGGAGACCCCGTGCGCCTTCGTCGAGCTGAAGCCCGGCGCCGTGACCACCGAGGACGAGATCATCGCGCATTGCCGCGAGGTGCTCGCGCGGTTCAAGGTGCCCAAGCGGGTGCTCTTCGGCGAGCTGCCGAAGACTTCGACCGGCAAGATCCAGAAGTTCGTGCTGCGCCAGAAGGTGAAGTCGGCGCAGGCGATCGAATGACCGGGCGTCCCGGCCCGGGAACGCGAACGTGGATTGAAGTTGCGACGGCCTGACCGCGGTTTCCCCGAACACTCAAGGAGGACCCATGAACGCTGCCAACGACACCGCGCCGGAACCGCTGGTCCTGACGGAGACCAAGGATGGCGTCTGCACGCTGACGATGAACCGCGGCGATCGCTTCAATCCGCTGTCGCGCGCCATGATCGCCGCGCTCGAGGCCGAGCTCGACCGCCTCGCCGCCGACAAGGAGGCGCGCGTGGTCGTGGTGGCGGCGAACGGCCGGGGATTCTGCGCGGGTCACGACCTGAAGGAGCTGCGCGCGCATCCCGACGCCGCTTGGCAGCGTGAGCTGTTCGACGCCTGCAGCCGGATGATGCTGAAGCTTACGCAGCTGCCGCAGCCGGTGATCGCCCGCGTGCACGGCATCGCCACGGCGGCCGGCTGCCAGCTCGTCTCGATGTGCGATCTGGCGGTTGCGGCCGACACGGCAAAGTTCGCGCTGCCGGGCGTGAATGTCGGCGTGTTCTGCTCGACGCCCGCGGTCGGGGTCGCCCGCAACATCGCCCGCAAGCGCGTGATGGAAATGCTGTTGACCGGCGAGATGATCGATGCGCCCACGGCGTTGGCCTGGGGCCTCGTCAACCGTGTCGTGGCCGCCGCCGATCTCGACGCTGCCGTCGCGCACTTCACCGGGATCATCAAGGCGAAGAGCGCGCGCATCGTGGCGCTGGGCAAACGGGCGTTCTATCAGCAGATCGACCGCGGGCTGCCCGGCGCGTACGAGCTTACCGGAGAAGTCATGGCCTGCAATCTGCTCGAACCCGACGCGGCCGAGGGCATCGATGCGTTCCTGGGCAAGCGGCCTGCGGCGTGGCGTCCGGCGTGATGCCCTTCCTGCTCGTCGCGGCCTCCATCCGGCACAGCGGCACCCCTGCGCCCGCAGGCGCGGCAT
>CAYGYQ010000201.1:0-1987 GCA_964354035.1 uncultured Bordetella sp. | reverse complement strand
GCCCGCAGGCGCGGCATTGCCTTCCCGTCCCGGGTTGCCCATAATCGACCACCACGGGCAGGAGGGGGAGACGGTGCGCCGTGCGCGCGCCGGCGCGGCATGGCCGACGACACGATTCTCGAGACACGGCAACTCACCAAGGAGTTCAAGGGCTTCGTCGCGGTCAAGGACGTGAGCCTGCGCGTGCGGCGTGGCACGATCCACGCGCTCATCGGTCCCAACGGCGCGGGCAAGACAACCTGCTTCAACCTGCTCACCCATTTCCTGACGCCCACACGCGGCCAGATCCGCTACAAGGGTCGCGACATCACCGGCTCGCGGCCGGCGACAATCGCGCGGATGGGGCTCGTCCGTTCGTTCCAGATTTCGGCGGTGTTTCCGAATCTCACCGTGCACGAGAACGTGCGCATCGCGCTGCAACGCCGGCACGGCCACTCGTTCGACTTCTGGCGCTCCGAGAGCAAGCTCGCGCAGCACAACGAGCGTGCGCTCGAACTGATCGACGCGGTGGGCCTCACCGAGTTCGCGCATACCCAGGCGATCGAGCTGCCGTACGGCCGCAAGCGCGCGCTCGAGATCGCGACGACGCTCGCCCTCGATCCCGAGATGATGCTGCTGGACGAGCCGACCGCCGGCATGACGCACGAGGACGTCGCGCGCATCTCCGCGCTGATCCGCAAGGTCGCGGCGAACCGCACGGTGCTGATGGTCGAGCACAACCTGTCGGTCGTGTCGACCCTCTCCGACCACATCACCGTGCTCGCGCGGGGCGAGGTGCTCGCGGAGGGCGATTACGCGCACGTGTCGAAGCACCCCGATGTCGTGGAGGCCTACATGGGGACCGCGGATGCCTGACGAGCGCACGGCGGCCGCGCCGACGAGCGCCTCCGGGGCAGCCGGCGGGCCGCTGCTCGCGGTGCGCGAGCTCAATGCCTGGTATGGCGAATCGCACGTGCTGCACGGCGTGACGTTCGAGGTCCCGGCTGGCGAAGTCGTGACGCTCCTCGGCCGCAACGGCGCCGGCAAGACGACGACGCTGAAGTCGATCATGGGCATCGTGCCGCGGCGCGAAGGCGCCATCGTCTTCGAAGGGCAGGCGATCGACCGGCTCGCGTCGAACCGGATCGCGCAACTCGGCATCGCCTACTGCCCCGAGGAACGCGGGATCTTCTCGAGCCTCGACGTCGAGGAAAACCTGCTGCTGCCGCCGGTGGTGCGCGCGGGCGGGCTATCGGTCGACCAGATCTTCGAGCTGTTTCCGAACCTCAAGGAGCGCCTGCGGAGCCAGGGCACGAAACTTTCCGGCGGCGAGCAGCAGATGCTGGCGATTGGCCGCATACTGCGCACCGGCGCGCGGCTGCTGCTATTGGACGAGCCGACCGAGGGCCTGGCGCCGGTCATCGTGCAGCAGATCGGCCGCACGATCGGGAGGCTCAAGGCGCAAGGCTTCACGATCCTGCTGGTCGAGCAGAATTTCCGCTTCGCGGCAACGGTCGCGGACCGGCATTACGTGATGGATCACGGCCGCGTCGTCGACATGATTCCGAATGCGGACCTGCAGGCGAACATGGCCAAGCTGCACGATTACCTGGGCGTTTGACAATTCAATCGAACCACGAACCCGCGCGCCGCGTCAGGGCGCACTGATGCACCCCAACGAAGGAGACAGCATGAACGCATTCAAACGCACCCTGGTCGGACTGGCGGTCGTCGCCGCGATCGGCGCCGGCACCGCACAGGCGCAGATGTCGGACAACGTGATCAAGATCGGCGTCCTGTCCGACATGTCCAGCCTGTACACGGACCTGGCGGGCGCCGGGTCCGTGGTGGCAGCGCGGATGGCCGTCGAGGACTCCGGCATCGAGAAGCGGGGCGTCAAGGTCGAATTCCTGTCGGCCGACCACCAGAACAAGCCGGACGTCGGCTCGGGCATCGCGCGGCAGTGGTACGACGTCGACAAGGTCGATGTCATCGTCGACGTGCCCAA
>CAYGYQ010000200.1:0-6553 GCA_964354035.1 uncultured Bordetella sp. | reverse complement strand
GTACTGGCCCATGAACGAGCAGAGCTGCCCGGCATCGAACAGCCCGCGGCAGCGGAGGAAGTCGCGTGCCGCGGCGCCCGGATGCTCGAGCGCTTCGGTCGTGATCCGCAGCGCCAGCCCGAGCAGGCCGCGATGGTAGTAATACGGCTTGATGGCATGGACGAGCCGAAGGTCGAGCGGGCCGCCGCCCGGCTCGTTGGCGCACCACGCATGCGCCGCGAGGATGTTGTCGAGCTCGCGATCCAGACGCCCGATCCACGTCGCCCGCTGCTCGCCGAACAGCTCGGGAAAGGCCCGCTCGACGTAGGCGAGGAAATGGTCGCGATGCTGCGTTCGCGCGGCCGCGGTCTCACCCGCCGCCTCGAGTCGCTGCAACGCATATTCGCGAATCGTGTCCAGCAGGCGGTAGCGCTCGCCGTCGGCGTCCAGCACGACCAGTGATTTCTCGACCAGGCGCGTGAGCAGATCGAGCACCTCGTGCTCCGGGACGCCAGCGTCGGTGCCCATCGCCTCGGCGGCGTCGACGGAAAATCCGCCGGCGAACACGGCGAGCCTGCGCAACAGCGCCCGCTCGCGCTCGTCGAGCAGGTCGTAGCTCCAGTCGATCAGCGCGCGCAAGGTCTGCTGGCGTGGAAGGGCGCTGCGGTCGCCCCCTGCCAGCAGCTTGAAGCGGTCACTCAGGTGGAGCGCGATCTGCTCGACCGACATCGACCTTACGCAGGCGGCAGCAAGCTCGATGGCCAACGGGAGGCCGTCCAGGCGCCGGCAGATTTCGGCAATCCGCGCGACGTTCTGCGCGGTGATGGCAAACGCCGGACGCGCGGCCGTCGCGCGGTCGGTGAACAGGCGCACCGATTCGAACTGCGACAGGTGCTCGAGCGGCAGCTCGGCGTCGGCATCCGGAGTCGGCAGCGGAGGAACCGGGTAGGTGACTTCGCCCCCGACACGCAACGGCTCGCGGCTGGACGCCAGGATCCGGACCTGCGGGCCGGCCTGCAGCAGCTGATGCGCGACTTCGGCGCACGCCGCCACGAGATGCTCGCAATTGTCGAGGACGATGAGCAGCGAGCGGTCCTGAACGAAGCGCAGCACCGATTCGATGACCGGCCGGCCGGATGCTTCCTTGACGCCGAGCACCGAGGCGACCGCCTGCGGCACCAGACGCTGATCGGACAGCGGCGCGAGGTCGACGAACCAGACACCATCCGGGTGGCGATCGAGGACCCCGGCAGCGGCCTGGAGTGACAGGCGGGTCTTGCCGATGCCGCCTGCCCCATACAGAGTCAGCAGCCGGGCACTTTGCAACAGCTTGTCGACGTCGTCGAGCACCTGGTCCCGACCCACGAAGGAAGTCACCTGCTGCGGCAGATTGTTCGGCGTGCCTTCGAGCGAACGCAGTGCCGGAAAGTGCTCCCGCAACTGGGGATGCTGCAGCTGGTACAGATGCTCGGGCGCGGTGAGGCCGCGCAGGCGCGCGGCGCCGAGATCCCGCAGCGTGAGCCCGCCGGGCAACCGGTCCCGGGTGAGCACGGCGACGGCCTGCGAGAGCAGCACCTGGCCGCCGTGGGCCGCACTCATGATGCGCGCTGCGCGATTGACTTCGGTGCCGAAGAAATCGTTGTCACGCCGTTCACCGACGCCGGCATGCAGACCGCACCGGGCGCGCAGGCCAACGCCATGCCTCGGTTCGATCTCGGCGAGCCCGAGTTGCAGCTGCACTGCCGCTGCGATCGCATTGAGCGGATCGTCGAATGCTGCGTACATCCCGTCGCCGGTCATCTTGACCAGCGTGCCGCCATGGTCGTACACCGCCTTGCGGGCGATCAGGTCATGCGCTGCGAGGGCCGGGCGCATCCGCTCCGGCTGTTCCTCCCACAACCGGGTGCTGTTCTCGATGTCGGTGAACAGGAAGGTCGTGACCGGCGAGCCGGCCTGCACATGTGTTCCCATGGTGGGTGCTTGATGCCAGGTACCTCAGCCGGTCGCGGCAGGCCACCACGCTCCGCGCACCACCATGCCCTTGAGCCGGAAACGCCGGTCGGCCGCGAGGCGTTCGCCCTGCGTATCGTGGAACTCGAACGCGCCCTGCTCGATGTCGACGATGGTCGCGTCGCCTTCGGTGCCGACGGCCAGCGAGCCGAGCGACGGACGCCGGATTGCCCGCGCCGGCGCCGCGGTAACGGCCGCGACCAGCGCGTTCAAGTCGACACCGAGCACCAGGAATTTGGACATCGTAGTGAGGAGATCGAATGCCGGACCGTCGACGTTGAGGACGTGCACGTCGCTCGATATGACGTCGGGGCCAAACCCCGCCGCCAGCAGGCCGCGGCACGCGTGGAAACCGAACGAACCCGCCCCGTGCCCGATGTCGAACGTCACGCCGCGCTCGCGGGCGAGCAGCGCTTCCTCGCGCACGGCGCCGTCCGAGCGCAACAGCGAGTTGGGGAACGGCCGGTAGCAGTGCGTGAGCACGTCGCCAGGGCGCAGCCGCTCCAGCACTTCCTTGCGGGAAGGCGGCGGATGGTCGATGTGCGCCATCACCGGCAGATCCAGCTCGTCGGCGACCTCGAGCGCCATGTCGAGCGGCGCCACCCCGCTCGCCCCGCCGGCACCGCGCCCCACCCGCACCTTGATGCCCACGATCAGGTCGCGATTCTCCCGCGCCACGCGTACGCATTCGCTGAGGTCGAGGAGCCGCAGGTCCGATGATTCCCCGACCATCACCGTGCGGCTGAAGGCGAAGATGCCGGCGAACGAGACGTTGAGGTAGGCGAGGATGCGCACCGGCGAAGGCTCGATCACGTGCCGCCGGAAGCCGGGAAAATTCGCCGGCCCCGCAGTGCCGGCGTCGATGAACGTCGTGGTGCCGCTGCGCCGCGCGATCGGCTCGGCCTCGACCCCGATCGACGTGCCGCCCCAGTAGACATGGGTGTGCAGGTCGATCATGCCTGGCGTAACGATGGCGCCCGCGACATCGCGTTCCACGACAGCTTGCTCCGCGATTCGCGGCGCCACCGCCGCCACGCGTCCGTTCGCGAAGCCCACATCGCAGGTCGCGTCGAGGCCGCTCGCCGGGTCGATCACCCGTCCGCCGCGCAGGATCAGATCCATGGGTTGTCTCTCCCTTCAGTCATGGTGTTGCCGACGGCTGGTCCCGGTTTCACGCGCGCAGATGACAGGCCACGTGATGACCCGCGGCCAGCGCCTTCAATTCCGGTGATTCAATCCGGCAACGGTCGAACACGTACGGACAGCGCGTGTGGAACCGGCACCCGGACGGCGGGTTGATGGGGCTGGGCACGTCGCCCGCCAGGATGATGCGCTCGCGCCGCGTCGCCGGGTCGGGGTCGGGCACCGGCACGGCCGACAGCAGCGCTTCGGTGTACGGATGCTGCGGATTGGCAAAGAGCGCGCGGCGCGGTGCCTGTTCGACGATGCGGCCGAGATACATCACCGCTACGCGGTGGCAGATGTGTTCGACGACCGCGAGGTCGTGCGCGATGAACAGATAGGAGAGGCCGAACTCCGCCTGCAGGTCCACGAGCAGGTTGATGACCTGCGCCTGCACCGATACGTCCAGCGCCGAGACAGGCTCGTCGCATACGATCACCCTGGGCCCGACGGCGAGCGCGCGCGCGATGCCAAGGCGCTGGCGCTGGCCGCCGGAAAATTCGTGCGGGTACTTGCGCATCTGATCAGGCCGCAGGCCGACCCGCGCGAACAGCCGGGCCACGCGCTCGCTGCGCTCGCTGCCCGACGCGATCGCGTAGTTGTGCAACGGCTCGCCGACGATTTCACCTGCGCTCATGCGCGGATTCAGCGACGCATAGGGATCCTGGAAGATCACCTGCAGGTGGCGGCGGCGCGAGCGCATCGCGGCGCGGTCGAGCCGCGTGATGTCCTCGCCTTCCAGCGTGATGGTGCCGCGGGTGGGCTCGATCAGGCGCAGGATCGCCTTGCCGGTCGTCGACTTACCGCAGCCGCTCTCGCCGACCAGGCCCAGCGTTTCACCCGCTGCCAGGTCGAACGACACGCCGTCCACCGCCTGCACCGTGCCGACCTCGCGCGCAAGGAGCCCTCCAAGCACCGGGTAGTGCTTGACCAGCGCATTGACCTCGAGCACGGGGCGCGTTGCCATCAGTGCCCGCCCGGCCGCCCGAAGGGCACTGACTGCCCCCGCGGGGGGCAGCGAACACAGTGAGCGTGGGGGCCGTTCATCTTGGCTCAGGCACGAACCATCTCCGGCAACGTGTCCGAGTTCCAGCAGGCGACGAAATGCCCGGGCGCGGCTTCCACCTCCGGCGGATATTCCACCCGGCACCGTTCGCTCGCGTAGGTGCAGCGAGGCGCGAACGTGCAGCCCTCCGGCGTGTCGATCAGCGAGGGCACCACACCGGGAATTTCGGTCAGTCGAAGGGGACGGACGGACTCCTCGGGCGCACGATTGAGCCGCGGGATGGACGTCATCAGCCCGCGCGTATACGGATGGCGCGGCCGCGCGAACAACGCCTTCACCGGCGCCTCCTCGACCTTGCGACCCGCGTACATCACGACCACGCGCTGCGCGGTCTCGGCGATCACGCCGAGGTCATGCGTGATGAGCATGACCGCGGCGCCGGTGCGCCCCTTCATTTCCAGCATCAGATCGAGTATCTGCGCCTGAATGGTGACGTCGAGCGCCGTCGTCGGCTCGTCGGCAATGAGCAGCGTCGGCGTGCAGGCCATCGCGATGGCGATCATCACGCGCTGCCGCATGCCGCCGGATAGTTGATGCGGATATTCGCCGGCGCGACGCCGGGTCTCCGGAATCTTCACCAGCGTGAGCATCTCGATCGCCCGGTCGAACGCCGCGCGCCGGGGCAGCTGCTGGTGCAAGGCGACCGTCTCGGCGATCTGGCGGCCCACGGTCATGACCGGATTCAGGCTCGTCATCGGCTCCTGGAAGATCATGCTGATCCGGTTGCCGCGAATCGCGCGCATCGCTGCCGGCTCCAGCGCCAGCAATTCCGTATCTTCGAAGCGGATGCTGCCCCCCACGATGCGACCCGCCGTGGACGGCACCAGCCGCATCACCGACAGCGCGGTCACCGACTTGCCGCATCCACTCTCGCCGACGACACCCAGGGTTTCGCCGCGCGCGAGCGTCAGCGACACGCCGTCCACCGCCTTGACCACGCCGTCGCGGGTATGGAAATGCGTACGCAGCTCGTTGACCGCAAGCACAGGCCGGATGACGGCCCCCACGCTTGCGGCTGTCGCCGCTGCGCTGCCCCCCGAGGGGGCGCGATTCGCGCCTTGGGACGGCCCGGCGGCGCTCATCACATCCGCCGCGCGAGGCGCGGATCCAGCATGTCGCGCAACCCGTCGCCGACCAGGTTGATCGCCAGCACGGTCACCGCGAGGAACAGGCCGGGCAGCAGCACCATCGCCGGCTTCAGCTGAAAGTACGGTCGCGCTTCGGCCATGATGTTGCCCCAGCTCGGAACCTCGGGCGGAGTGCCGGCACCGAGGAAGCTCAGCGCGGCCTCGATCAGCACCGCGGACGCGCAGATGTAGGTCGCCTGCACGATCAGCGGCGGCAGCGCGTTGGGCAGGAGGTGCCGCAGCATGATGCGCGGCACGCTCGTGCCGATCGCCGTCGCGGCCTCGATGTAGGGCTGCTCGCGGATGGTGAGGACGATGCTGCGCACCAGCCGCACGACCCGTGGCACTTCGGGCAGCGTCACCGCCACGATCACGATGAAGATGCTCGCCTTGGACAGCGCGATCAGCGCAATGGCGAGCATGATCGCCGGAATCGCCATCATGCCGTCCATCACCCGCATCACCACGACGTCCACCGCGCGCAGATAGCCGCTGACGAGGCCGATCGCCAATCCGATCAGGGTGGCAAGTCCGGCGACCGACAGGCCGACCACCAGCGAGACGCGTCCGCCGTAGATGACGCGGCTGTACAGGTCGCGCCCGAACCGATCGGTGCCGAACCAGTGGTCGGCGGACGGGCTGCGCAGGCGTTGGGAGGGGTTGATGGAAATCGGATCCACGGTGGCGAGCCATGGCGCCGCGAGCGAGGCGAGAACGATGGCCACCAGCAGCGCGCCTCCGATCGCCACCGTCGGATGCCGGCGCAGGAAGGCGGCGACGCCCGTGCGCGCCCGCGGCGTGACCGACACGGCTGCAGTCGCAGTCGCGGCAGTCACGTCAGTACCTGATCCGCGGGTCGAGCACCGTGTAGAGCATGTCGACCACGAGATTGACGACGACGTACGCGCCCGAGAACACGAGGATGATGCCCTGGATGACCGGATAGTCGCGGCGCAGGATCGCGTCGACCGTGAGGCGGCCGATGCCGGGAATCGCGAACACGGTTTCGGTGACGACGACCCCGCCGATCAGGAGCGCCACGCCGATGCCGATGATCGTGACGATCGGCACGGCGGCGTTCTTGAGCGCGTGGCCGACGAGCACGGCCCCGGGAGCCAGTCCCTTGGCGCGCGCGGTGCGCACGTAGTCCTGCGCCAGCACGTCGAGCATGCTCGCGCGGGTGATGCGG
>CAYGYQ010000199.1:0-6661 GCA_964354035.1 uncultured Bordetella sp. | reverse complement strand
AGCCCGCCGAAGCGGTGATGGAACGCGGCGGAGGCGGGCGGCAGCGTGCCGCTGGCATCCTGCAGCGTGGCCAGCAGATGCCGTTCGGCGGCGCGGTGAGTGAGGCGGTAGAAGTCTCGGCACAGCGCGTACGCTGCCGCCCCGGGCCAGTCGAGCGGCAGCAGCGTGGCCGGCAATCGGGGGTCGCGCAGCAGCACGCGGCGGTAGGCGTGGATCAGCAGCGTGCGCACGACCAACGCCTGCAGCGGATCATGGGCGGTCTCGCCCGCCAGGCGAAAACGATCGATGACGCTGCCGAACCGCAGCAGGAACCGGCGGTAGTGCGCGGCGAGCCCGGCGAGATCCCACGCCCTCGGCGCGACGTCCGCGAGCGTGTGCCCGCCCAGCGTCGCGTCGTCGCGTGCCCGGACAACGACGATGTGGCGCGCCATGCGCAGCGCCGTGGCGATGCGCGCGACCGCCGAGGCGCCCGTCGCCGGCCGCGCACAGACGCCGGGCGCAAGCATGCCGAAACCCTCCCAGCCCAGCTCCTGCATCAGCGCGCGGCGATGCGCCGGCGTCGATCCGTCGGCAAGCACGAGCTCCCACGTGTCGTCCCAGCCCTCGGCAGGGGGTGCGTAGATCCGCTGGTAGGCCTGCTCGAACCGTCGCGCGCCGTCCCTCGTCAGCCGGTAAAGGCTCTCGCGGCCGACCGGCGTCGCTCTCAGCCACCCCTCGCGCGCGAGGCGGAACACGCTCGTGCGCACGAGCCGCTCGTTGATGCCGAACGACGCGAGCAGGGCAATGAGACCGGACAGCATCACCGCCCCGCCGTGCGGCGCAATCGCGTCGCCCCAGACCGTGATGATGAGCGATGGCGTGCGCGGCGGAGTCGTCGCGAGCTGGCGCCGGATCCAGCGGCGAACCTGCGGATCGGGGGCGGTGGCGAGGGCGGGCGGGACGGCGGGGCGCATGACTCGAAGCGACGCCCGGAGGGTTCGGGCAACGTGATACAAACTTTACACCAGATGCCGGAAAAGTGTATCGTTTCATCCCTTTGGGGGGTGGGCGCCACTCCCCGCGCAACCGCGGTCGCGCGCGTTCCCGCGACGAGGAGCCGCCATGTACGCCCAGATGGTCGACACCGGTGTCAACGCCGTGCAGACGGCGGCGCAGATGTCGGCCGAGGACCGCGCATTCCAGGCACGGATCGACGCCGACATCAAGATCGAGCCCCGGGACGCGATGCCGGATCCCTATCGCCGGACGCTGATCCGGCAGATCTCGCAACACGCGCACTCCGAGATCGTCGGCATGCTCCCGGAAGGCAACTGGATAACGCGCGCGCCGACGCTGAAGCGCAAGGCGATCCTCATGGCCAAGGTGCAGGACGAGGGCGGCCACGGCCTCTATCTCTACTCGGCGGCGGAGACGCTCGGCGTGTCGCGCGACCAGATGGTCGGCGACCTGCACGCCGGCCGCGCCAAGTACTCGTCGATCTTCAACTACCCGACGCTCACCTGGGCCGACATCGGCACGATCGGCTGGCTCGTCGACGGCGCGGCGATCATGAACCAGATTCCGCTGTGCCGCTGCTCGTACGGACCCTACGCGCGGGCGATGGTGCGCATCTGCAAGGAAGAGAGCTTCCACCAGCGGCAGGGCTACGACATCATGCTGGCGCTCGCGCGGGGCACGCCCGAGCAGAAAGCGATGGCGCAGGATTCGCTGAACCGCTGGTGGTGGCCGGCGCTGATGATGTTCGGCCCCCCGGACGCCGAGAGCGTGCACAGCGCGCAGTCGTCGGCGTGGAAGATCAAGATCCTGTCGAACGACGAGCTGCGGCAGCGCTTCGTCGACCAGACGGTGCCGCAGGCGGAGTACCTCGGCCTCACGCTGCCCGACGCGGATCTGAAGTGGAACGCCGAGCGCGGCCACTATGACTTCGGCGCGATCGACTGGGCCGAGTTCCACGGCGTGATCAAGGGCAACGGCCCCTGCAACCGCGACCGGCTGCGCACGCGCGTCAAGGCGTGGGAGGACGGCGCGTGGGTGCGCGACGCGGCGATGGCGCACGCGCAGAAGGAAACCGTGCGCGCCGCGCAGCAGGCTGCCTGAGCGACGCGCGCGGCACGCGGGTGCAGAACAAGAGAAGGAGAGGCAATGGACGAATGGCCGTTGTGGGAAATCTTCATCCGCAGCCAGCACGGTCTCGCGCACCGGCACGTGGGCAGCCTGCACGCGCCGGATGCGAAGATGGCCATCAAGAACGCGCGTGATGTCTACACGCGGCGCAACGAAGGCGTCTCGATCTGGGCGGTGAGGTCGGCCGATGTCGTCGCCTCGGCGCCGGGCGACCAGGAGGCGCTGTTCGATCCGGCAGCGAGCAAGATCTACCGGCATCCGACGTTCTTCCCGATGCCTGACGAAGTGAAGCATCTCTGATTTGCCGCATGACGCGCGATGAGCAGCTGTTCCAGTACCTGCTGCAGCTCGGCGATTCGCCGCTGATCCTCGCCCAGCGGCTCGGCGAATGGGTCGGCCGCGGGCCGGTGCTCGAGGAGGACATCGCGCAGACCAACGTGGGGCTCGACCTCCTCGGCCAGGCGCGGCTGTGGCTCTCGTACGCGGGCGAGGTCGAGGCGCGCTGCCGGCCTCCGGGTCGCGACGAGGACGCGCTCGCGTTCCTGCGCGAGAGCGGGCAGTTCCGCAATCTCCTCCTCGTCGAGCAGCCGAACGGCAGCTTCGCCGATACGACCGCGCGGCAATTCCTGTTCGATGCGTGGCACCTGCTGCTGCTGCGCGCGCTCGCGAAGTCGGGCGACGCGACCATCGCCGGGATCGCCGCCAAGGCCGCCAAGGAGGCGGCGTATCACGTCGAGCGTTCGGGCGACTGGGTGATCCGCCTCGGCGACGGCACCGACGAGTCGCACGCGAAGATGCAGGCGGCGATCGACGACCTCTGGACTTACACCGGCGAGATGTTTACGCCCGGCGCGATCGAGCTGCCGCTGGTCGAAGCGGGCATCGCCGCCGACCTGCGCTCGCTCGCGGCGCCATGGCGGCAGCAGGTCGATGCGGTCTTCGCCGCGGCGACGCTCAAGGCGCCCGACGCCGCCTTCATGCAGCTGGGCGGAAAGCGGGGCGTGCACACCGAACACTTGGGCCACCTGCTGGCGCAGATGCAGGTACTGCAGCGCTCCTATCCCGGGGCACGCTGGTGACCGGCGCGCCGCAGCCGTTGGCGCCGCGTGCGCCGGCCATGACTGCCGCCGATCCGGCGGGCGACGGCACGCGGCCGTCGCTCGGCGCCCTCTGGCAGGCTCTGGACACCGTGCCGGATCCCGAAATCCCGGCCGTTTCCGTCGTCGAGCTCGGCATCCTGCGCGGGGTCGAGTGGGATGCCACCGACCCGTTGCTGCTCGTCGTGACCGTCACGCCAACCTATTCCGGCTGTCCGGCGACCGAGCTCATCATGACGTCGATCCGCGACGCGCTCGCGGCAGCGGGTGTCGCGAAGGTCCGGATCGCCATGCGGCTGGCGCCGGCGTGGACGACCGACTGGATGACCGCGGAGGCCCGGCGCAAGCTGCGCGACTTCGGCATCGCGCCGCCGGGCGCCGTACCGGCGCCGTCGACCGTCGATGTTGCGGGCATCAGCCCGCTGCGCCGGGTCGGCGGCACGGTGGCCTGTCCGCGCTGCGATTCAAAGCAGACGCAATTGGTTTCCCAGTTCGGATCGACCGCCTGCAAGGCGCACTTCCGCTGCCTCGCGTGCCTCGAGCCGTTCGACTATTTCAAGCCGCATTGAGCAAATTCCACCGCCTTGTCGTCGCCAAGGTCGAGCGCGAGACGCGTGATGCGGTCGCGATCACCTTCGCCGTCCCGGACTCCCTGGCCGAGCCCTTTCGCTTCGCCGCCGGCCAGCACCTGACGCTGCGCGCGAACATCGGCGGGCAGGACGTGCGGCGATCGTACTCGATCTGCTCCGGCGTGCGGGACGGCAGCCTGCGCATCGCGGTCAAGCGTAATCCGGGGGGCGTATTTTCGGCGTGGGCGAACGAGACGCTGAAGACGGGGGACACGCTCGACGTGCTGCCGCCGCTGGGGCATTTCGGCGTCCCGTTCATGCCCGGCAGCCGCCGGAGCTACGCGGGTTTCGCCGCCGGCAGCGGCATCACGCCACTGCTCTCCATCGTGAAGACGACGCTGGCCGTGGAGCCTCTGTCCCGCTTCACGCTGTTCTACGGCAATCGCGCGTCGGGCACCGTGATGTTCAAGGAGGAGCTCGCCGCGCTGAAGGACACCTACCTGGCGCGGTTCAACCTGGTCCACGTGCTCTCGCGCGAGGCGCAGGACATCGACCTCCTGCACGGCAGGATCGACCGGACCAAAGCCGATGCGCTGGCCGCGCATTGGCTCGATCTCGATGCCGTTGACGCCGTGTTCGTCTGCGGACCGGACGGCATGATGCAGGCGGTCGCGGAGGCGCTGAAGGCGCGCGGTTGCCCGGACGCGAAAATCAGGATCGAGCGCTTCGCGACGAGCGTCCCCAGACACGAGCACAGGCCGGCGAAGCCGCCGGAGCCGGGGCACACCGAGTGCGCGGTGACCGTCGTGCTGGAGGGCGCCACCCGGACGTTCACCCTGGAGAAGGGCAAGGAGAGCATTCTCGAGGCGGGTCTCAAGGCCGGCATCGAGATCCCCTACTCGTGCAAGAGCGGCGTCTGTTCGACCTGCCGGGCCAAGCTGACGGCGGGCGAGGTCGACATGGACGTCAACTTCGCCCTCGAGGACTACGAAGTGGCTCGCGGATTCGTGCTCACCTGCCAGAGCCATCCGGTGACCGACAAGGTCGCCGTGGATTACGATCAGACGGCCTGACGTCGCCGTTCCCTGCTAGAGTTTCACCGCCACCGACCGCCGAAGGAACCAACGTGCCGCATCCGCTGTTCGAACGTCACGCCCCCGTCCTCGAGCGCGCGCTCACCGCCATTGCCGAACGCGGATACTGGAGTCCCTATTCCGAGTCGCCGAGCCCGAAGGTCTATGGCGAAGGCGCGGCCGAGGCCGGCAAGGCGGCGTTCGACGCTCTGCGCGACACGCCGTTCGCGCTCGACCAGCCCGGCACCGTTGGCACGGTCGGCCACGAGTCGTCGCCCTATGGATTTCCGCTGGGCATCACGTACCCGAGGGCCGATCTCGCCGCGCTGTTCGCGGCGGTCGCGGAGGCGGAGCGCGGCTGGCGGAAGGCGGGGCCGGAAGCCTGGGTCGGCGTGTGCGCCGAGATCCTGCACCGGATCAACCAGCAGAGCTTCCTCTTCGCGAACGCCGTGATGCACACGACCGGGCAGGCATTCATGATGGCCTTCCAGGCGGGGGGGCCGCATGCGCAGGACCGCGGGCTCGAAGCGGTCGCCTACGCGTGGGCGGAGATGAAGAAGATTCCCGCGCAGGCACTCTGGGAAAAGCCGCAGGGCAAGAACGAGCCGCTGCGGATGGAGAAGCATTTCCGCATCGTGCCCCGTGGCATCGGCCTCGTGATCGGCTGTTGCACGTTTCCGACGTGGAACGGCTTTCCCGGCTTCTTCGCCGACCTTGCCACCGGCAACGCCGTGGTCGTCAAGCCGCATCCGGCGGCGATACTGCCGTTGGCGCTCACGGTCAGGATCGCGCGCGAGGTGCTGACCGAGGCGGGCTTCGACCCCAACGTCGTCACGCTGGTCGCGCATGAGGCCGGCGACGACGTCGCGCAGAAATTGGCGTTGCGTTCCGAAGTCCGCCTTATCGATTTCACCGGTAGCGCGGCGAACGGCAACTGGCTGGAGGCGAACGCGCGGCAGGCGCAGGTCTATACGGAGAAATCCGGCGTGAACCAGATCGTCATCGACTCCGCCGACGATTTCAAGGGTGTCGCGCGCAACATCGCGTTCTCGCTCGCGCTCTACACCGGTCAGATGTGCACGGCGCCGCAGAACATCTACGTGCCGAAGGAAGGCATCGACACGGCCGACGGACGCCTGACGTTTGACCAGGTCGCGGCGGGGATCGCCGAGGCCGTGCAGAAACTGCTCGGCGACCCGGCGCGCGCGGTCGAGATCCTCGGTGCCGTGGTCAACGATGGCGTCATGGCACGGCTGGAAAAGGCGCGTGCGCTGGGCAACATCGTGCTCGACACGCAGGCGATTGCGCATCCCCTTTACCCGCAGGCGAGAATCCGCACGCCGCTCATCGTCAAGCTCGGCGCTGCCGACGGCGACCGCTACCTCGCCGAGTGGTTCGGGCCCGTCGCGTTCGTGATCGCGACCGACTCGACCGCGGCGAGCCTCGCCATCGCGCGGGATGCGGTCAAGGCGCACGGCGCGCTGACGCTGTCGGTGTACGCGCGCGGCAAGGACGTGATCGAGCGCGCGATCGACGTGGCGGAGGACGCCGGTGTCGCGCTGTCGATCAACCTGACGGGGGGCGTGTTCGTCAACCAGTCAGCGGCATTTTCCGATTATCACGGCACGGGCGCCAACCCGGCGGCCAACGCGGCGCTGACCGACGCCGCGTTCGTCGCGTCGCGCTTCCGCGTCGTTCAGCATCGGTTGCATGTCTAGAGATGAACGGCCCCCACGCTCACTGCGCTCGCTGCCCCCCGGGGGGGCAGTCAGTGCCCTTCGGGCGGCCGGGCGGGCAC
>CAYGYQ010000198.1:0-6682 GCA_964354035.1 uncultured Bordetella sp. | reverse complement strand
GCCTTGCCATCGATGATGCGGGCGGTCATTTCTTTCCAGTCGCGCGGAGAGCGGCTTTTCCGTGTGTTTTCGAAGTCCGCGGATTCTACCCGAATGCGCGGTCAGTGTGACCGAGCAATGCGCGACGAACCGGTTCTGGGCGCGCGGCGCCGGGCTACAATGACTT
The DNA here is from genome assembly GCA_964354035.1 of uncultured Bordetella sp. GTDB lineage: Bacteria > Pseudomonadota > Gammaproteobacteria > Burkholderiales > Casimicrobiaceae > CAIWHR01. The sequence goes on along the minus strand of CAYGYQ010000198.1, from coordinate 6,516 downwards.
GATGATTTCGGACCAAGTGCTCGGGACGATGCGAGCGCGACTCGCCGCGGCGCTGGCGACGCCGCCGCCGCGCTATCGGCCGCTGCGGCTGGAGGGAGTCGCCACCGGTTGGCTCGACGATCATCGTGCCGCACGGCTTTCGTCGATGCCGGACGTCTTCGCCGTGCGCGAGGACGAGGTGTCGTTTGCCCCGGGACTCGACAACATGCCGGAGCGCACCCGCGCGCTCGATCGCGCAACGCGTGCGCTCGCCGCCGATGGGCTGTTGACCGCGTGGCGCGACGAGCGCTATGCGGTGGCCCCCGCGTTCCAGGCGCCGCCGTGGTTCGAGCTCGAGCGCGCGGCCGCGCGCTTCTTCGGCATCCACACCTATGCGGCGCACGTCAACGGTCTCGTGCGGCGCGACGGCGAAAGCGCGATGTGGATCGCGCGGCGCAGCGCGACGAAATCGATCGATCCGGACCGGCTCGACAATCTCGTCGCCGGCGGGATCGCCGCCGGGCAGTCGGTGGCCGCCACCGTGGTCAAGGAAGCGTGGGAAGAAGCGGGCATCGCGGCCGCGGTCGCAGCCGGCGCACAGCGTACCGGCACGGTCCACATCTGCCGCGGGCAGCCGGATGGGCTGCAGCGCGAGACGATCTTCGTCCACGACCTGTGGCTTCCCCCCGGCTTCGTCCCGGCGGGCCAGGACGGTGAAGTCGCCGGGCACCGGCTTGTGCCACTGTCGGAGGTGGCCACGCTCATCGCGAACGCCGACGGCCCGGACGTCGTCACCGCCGACGCCGCGCTCGTCATGCTCGATTGCCTGCTGCGCCACGGCGCCATCGGGCCGGACGCGCCGGACTACGGTGCGCTGGCGGCGCTCCGGCAGCCGCGGGACCCGTTTGCGCCTGCGGCAGCAGCCTGACGCTGGCGAACCCGCCGAGCCATTCACCGCATCGCGGCCGCCGTCACGCCGCCGCTCGCGCCGTCGCCGGCCCCGGGCTCACCTGCCGTATCCCCATCTCCTGCAACGTGTCGCGCACCGCATTCACAGCGTGCCGCATCTCGTCCGGACCGACCGCGCCGATGCAGCCGACGCGAAACGTTTCGACTTTCGTCAGTTTGCCCGGGTAGAGAATGAAACCCTTGTCGCGCACGCGCGCGTAGAAATCCTTGAAGTTGTACGCCGGGTCCGGCGGCGCGTGGAAGGTCAGGATGATCGGCGCCTGAATCTCCGGACGCAGGAACACCCGGAAGCCCATCTCGGTCATGCCGGCGACCAGCGTCTCGCAGTTCTTCGTGTAGCGCGCTAAACGCGCCGGCTGGCCGCCCTCGGCGACGTGCTGGTCGAGCGCCGAGTTGAAGGCGACCACGACGTGCGTCGGCGGCGTGTACCGCCACTGCGTCGTCTTCACCATGTACGTCCACTGGTCGTGCAGGTCGAGCGACAGCGACGACGAATTGCCGGCACACTTTTCGAGCGCGCTGCGGCGGACCAGCACGAAGCCCATGCCCGGCGGGCCTTCGATGCACTTGCCCGACGCTGCGATCACGGCGTCGAAGGGGGTGGTCCGGGCATCGATCGGAATCGCGCCGAACGAGCTCATCGCGTCGAGGATGAGGCTCCGGCCGTGCCGCTGCACCACGGCCGCGATCTCGGGCAGCGGGTTGAGGATGCCGGTCGACGTTTCGCAATGGATGAGTCCGACGTGCGTGATCGACGGGTCGGCCCTGAGCAGCCGGTCGACGTCCTGCGCCGTCGTCGGCACGTCCTCGGCCGTCTCGAAGGTCGTGACCTTGCGGCCCATCATCTGCGCGAGTCTGGCGAGCCGCGAGCCGTAGGCGCCGTTGATCAGCACCAGCACGTGGCCGTCGCGCGGAACCAGCGTGTTCACCGCCGCCTCGACCGAGAACGTGCCGCTGCCCTGCATCGGGACGCAGACGTGGGTGTCGTGGCCGTGGACGATGTCGAGCAGCTTCTTCCGCACCTCGGCGGTGACCGCATTGAAGTTCGCGTCCCACGATCCCCAGTCGCGCAGCATCGCGGTCTTGGTCGCGAGCGAGGTCGTGATGGGGCCCGGTGTCAGCAGGATCGGATCGCGGGAGAAGAGGCTCATGGCATCACCTTTTTTGTAGACTTTTTGTAGATTGTTGACAATCTACATCAATCCGCGTCCAATACGCAAGATGTTGAAGACGAACGTCAACGGCGGCCGCGCCGCTTCGCGCGCGCTCTCGCCGAAGGCCGCGCCGCGGCGGGCCGCTCCATCGGCCCTGCCCGCCGCGAACGGCGCGAACGCCATTGCGCTCGTCCAGTCGAGCTCGTTGCCCACGCTCGTGCAGCAGGAGCTCGAGCGGCTCATTCTTGCCGGCGGCCTGTCGGCCGGCAGCAAGCTGAACGAAGCCGCCATCGCCCAGCGGCTCGGCGTCTCGCGCGGCCCCGTGCGCGAAGCGTTCCGCTCGCTCGAGGAATCGGGCCTCGTGCGCCTGGAGAAGAATCGCGGCGTGTTCGTGCGCCGGATTCCGGTCGAGGAAGCCGACGACATCTACGAGCTGCGCGCGGTGCTGGACGAATTCGTCGGCCGCAGGCTCGCGCAGACTGCAACGCCCGCCCACCTCCGCGAGTTGGGCGCCCGCGTCGACCGGATGGAAAAGGCTGCCGCCAAGGGCGACGTCGGCGCCTATCTCGCCGCCAACGTCGATTTCCACGACCGGATGGTCGAGCTCGCCGGCAATGCCAAGCTGCTGGGCATGTACCGGCGTCTCGTCAACGAGCTGCATCTGTTTCGCCACGCGACGCTGGCCCAGGGCGGCGCGCTTCCCGTTTCGACGCGCGAGCATCGCGACATCGTCGCCCGGATCGCCGAAGGGCAGCCGGCCGCTGCCGGCCGCGCGCTGTTCGACCACGTGATGGCAAGCCGCGAGCGCATGCACCACGCCAGGACTGCGCCGAGCGTCCCGGTCGCCACCGCTGGCCGATCACCACGGAAACACCGGTGATTTCCCGAGCCCTCGCGATCGACCGCCGCCAGGACAGCGCCCGCTCGATCGCCACGACAGGACCGCAGCAATGAACATGATGACCGAATTGCAGGACGTCCGGCACGGCGCGGTGCTGCAGGCCAGGATGCGCATCGCCGGCGAGCTGGTTGGCGGCGAACGGACGATCGACGTGCGCAATCCGTACAACGGCAGCCTCGTCGGGACCGTGCCCAAGGCCACCGTCGACGAGATACGGCGGGCGTTCGCCATCGCCAGGGGCTACAAGGCGACGCTGACCCGCCACGACCGCTACCGGATCCTGCATCGCGCCGCGGAGATCATCCGCAGCCGGGCCGAGCCGATCTCGGACCTCATCACCGCCGAGTGCGGGATCTGCAAGAAGGACTCGCTCTACGAAGTCGGCCGCGCCTGCGACGTGTTCGTCTTCGCCGGCAATGCGGCGTTGAACGACGACGGCCAGATCTTCTCCTGCGACCTCACGCCGCACGGCAAGAAGCGCAAGGTCTACACGCTGCGCGAGCCGCTGCAGGGCGCTATCTCCGCGATCACGCCGTTCAACCATCCGCTGAACCAGGTCGCGCACAAGGTCGCGCCGTCGATCGCGACCAACAACCGGATGGTGCTGAAGCCCACCGAGAAGACGCCGCTCTCCGCGCTGCTCCTTGCCGACATCCTGTACGAAGCCGGACTGCCGCCCGAGATGTTCTCGGTGGTCACCGGCGACCCCCGCGAGATCGCCGACGAGATGCTGACCAATCCCGACCTGGATCTCGTCACGTTCACCGGCGGTGTACCCATCGGCAAGTACATCGCGGCGAAGGCCGTCTACAAGCGCCAGGTGCTCGAGCTCGGCGGCAACGACCCGATCATCGTGCTGGAGGACGCGGACCTCGAGGAAGCCGCTGCCCTCGCCGCGGCCGGCTCGTACAAGAACTCCGGTCAGCGCTGCACGGCGATCAAGCGCATTCTCGTCCACGAGGCCGTGGCCGACCGCTTCGTCCTGCTGCTGCTCGAGCGGACCCGCGCCTGGACCTACGGCGACCCGATGGATCCGGCGCTCGACATGGGCACGGTGATCGACGAGGCGGCGGCCAGGTCGTTCGAAGCGAAGGTGAACGAAGCACTCGCCATGGGCGCCACGCTGCTGCATGGCAACGTTCGCCGCGGGGCCCTTTATTCGCCGACGCTCGTCGATCACGCCACGCCCGACATGCCGCTGGTGCGGGACGAGACTTTCGGTCCGGTCTCGCCGGTGCTCCGCTTCCGCGACATCGACGACGCCATCCGGATCTCGAACTCGACCGCCTACGGACTCTCCTCGGCGGTCTGCACGAACCGTCTCGACTACATCACCAGGCTCGTGTCGGAACTCGTCGTCGGCTCCGTCAACGTCCGCGAGGTCCCGGGCTACCGGCTGGAGCTGACGCCGTTCGGCGGCATCAAGGACTCGGGACTGGGCTACAAGGAGGGGGTCCAGGAAGCGATGAAGAGCTTCACCAATACGAAGACCTACTCGCTGCCGTGGTGAGGTTCCACGCGATGAACGAGCCGGGACTGCCCGGCGACGCCAGCGCCGAGGGTGACGTCAACACCTCGCCGCTGCGCCGCGAGTTCGAGGCGGCGCACCTTAACGCCGGGACGCGGGAACTGCTCGCGGCCGACGCCGACGTGTTCCTGCACCAGTCGCTGTCCACTCCCTGCTTCAACGCGGTGGCGTCCTGCGAGGGCATCTGGCTCACCGACGTCGAAGGCCGTCGGGTGATGGATTTCCACGGCAACAACGTGCACCAGGTGGGCTACCGGCATCCGCAGGTGATGGCGGCGGTCAAGGCCCAGCTCGACACCCTGCCCTTTGCGCCGCGCCGGTTCACCAACGCGGCCGCAATCGAGCTCGCGTCGCGGCTCGCCACGCTCGCGCCCGATCCGCTCGGCAAGGTACTGTTCGCCCCAGGCGGCACGCTCGCGATCGGCATGGCGCTTAAGCTCGCGCGTCTCGCGACGGGCCGCCACAAGACGCTGTCGCTGTGGGACAGCTTCCACGGTGCCTCGCTCGACGCCATCTCGATCGGCGGCGAGGCCGTATTCCGCAAGCACATGGGCCCGCTCCTGCCCGGCACCGAGCACGCGCCGCCGTGCGATCCGGGCGCATGTCGCTTCGGTTGCGGCGGCACCTGCAACGCGAACTGCGCCGAATACCTCGACTACGTGCTGGGGAAGGAGGAAGACGTCGGCGCGGTGATCATCGAGACCGTCCGCTGCACGGACGTCCAGATTCCGCCGCCCGAGTATTTCCGCATCATCCGCGCCGCCTGCGACCGCCACGGTGCGCTGCTCATTCTCGACGAAGTGCCGATCTGCCTCGGGCGCACGGGCCGCATGTTTGCATTCGAGCACTACGGCATCGTGCCGGACATGGTCGTGCTCGGCAAAGGGCTGGGCGGGGCCGTGTTCCCGATGGCGGCGCTCGTCGCGCGCCGTGACCTCGACATCGCCGCCGACCGCGCGCTCGGTCACTACACCCATGAGAAGAGTTCGGTCGGCTGCGCCGCGGCGCTCGCAACCCTCGACGTGATCGAGAACGAGCAGTTGCTCGAGCGCTCGCGCACGCTCGGTACGCGCGCGCTGGAGCGGATGCGCGAACTGAAACGGCGCCACCCGCTGGTGGCCGACGTTCGCGGCATCGGGCTCCTGCTCGGCATCGAGCTGGCGCGCAACGGCGTTCCGGCGCGGCGCGAGGCCGAGCAGGTGCTGTACCATTGCCTCGCGCACGGCCTGTCGTTCAAGGTCGGGCAAGGAAATGTATTGACGCTCTCGCCACCACTCGTCATCGCCCCCGAGGACCTCGACGCCGCGTTCCTGATCATCGACGCGGCGCTCGCAGCGGTCGCGGCCGCGACCCGCTAGCCCCACCGTGCAGACGCTGCTCAATCTTCTCGCCGGCGTCTCGCTGCTCGTCTGGGGCACGCACATCGTCCGCACCGGCATCCTGCGCCTGTTCGGCAGCTCGTTGCGGCGCTTCCTGCGCATCAGCGTCGCCAGGCCGCTGCACGCATTCTTCGCCGGCGCCGGGATCACCGCGCTGATCCAGAGCAGCACCGCGACGGCGCTGATCGTCGCCTCGTTCGCCGGCCAGGGCCTGATCGGCACCGCGCAGGCGCTGGCAGTGATGCTCGGGGCCGATGTCGGCACGTCGCTGGTCACCGTCATCCTGTCGTTCGACCTGTCCTGGCTTTCGCCGCTGCTGATCTTCGTCGGCGTCGTGCTCTTCCTCACCCGGCAGGCGAATTCGATCGGCCGCTTCGGCCGCGTGCTGATCGGGCTCGGACTCATCATGTTCGCGCTGCAATGGATCTCGGTCGCGGCGAAGCCCGTGGTGCAGGCGCGCGGCGTGCAGGTGATCTTCGCCTCGCTCACCGGCGACGGGCTGCTCGACCTGCTGGTCGCCGCACGGCTGACCATCCTGTGCGACTCGAGCCGCGCCGTGGTGCTGCTGGTGGCCACACTGGCGTCGCTGCACGTGCTCGCGCTGCC
>CAYGYQ010000197.1:0-6706 GCA_964354035.1 uncultured Bordetella sp. | reverse complement strand
ACGTTGAACGTCGCCGGTCCGCCGAGGACCTCGTACGAATTGAGCACCGTGCGGATGCCGGGCTTCTCGAGCTGCTGATACTGGAACGGCGGCGAGCCGAAGTGCGCGGTGATCTCCGAGGCGCCGGAGAGCAGCGCGACCTGTGCATCCGGATGGGAAAGCGACACGGTCAGCGCATCGAGCTTCGTGTGCTGGCCCTCGCCGAACGCCTTCTCCGCGGCCATCTGCAACGTCACCGCCTGGATCGACACCTTGACCGCGGGCAGCGCGATCCGGTCCTTGTCCGTGAAGTCCTTGATCGTCTTCACGTTCGGATTGCGCGTGTTGAGATAGAGCGGCATCGAGTTGATCGCCGAGACCGCCTTCACGTCGAGGTTGCCCCGGGTCCGCGCCCACAGCGTGACCAGCGGCCCGACCCCGCCGGAGGCGAACTGCAGGCTGTTCGACAGCAGCGCGTCGTTCATCACGTTGCCGCCGGCGAACTTCGCCCAGCCGACTTTCACATCGACCCCGGCAGCCTTCGCGTGCTTCTCGATCAGCTTCTGCTCTTCCATCAGCATCAGCGGCAGGTAGCTGATGCCGTACTGCTGCGCGACCTTGATTTCCGCCAATTCGGCATGCAGCGGCAGCGCCAGCAGGGCGACAGCTAGCACGAGCGCGCCGCGCAACGAAATTTTCAGCATGAGATTTCCTCCGGGATTGGCGCCGCGCGCGCAACCCCGGTTGCGGGCCGCGGACACCCGCGCAGTATAGGCCCCGCTGCGACCGGGCGGAACTGCCGCCGCGACCGCGGCGAGTCCGTCAGGCGCTCTCGTAGAGGCGGGTCAGCACGAATTCGCGATGGCCCAGCGCCTCGGCGGCGGTGAGCCGGCCGTTGACCGTGCGGAGCATCATGTCGAGCAGCTTGTCGCCCGCCGCGCTCATCGTGAGCTCACGCTGCAGGAGGCCGCTGGTGTCGACGTCGACGTGCTCGCTCATCGTGCGGACCGTGCGCGGATTGGCGCAGATCTTGATCACCGGCAGGATCGGGTTGCCGATGACGTTGCCCTGCCCGGTCGGGAAGAAATGGACGACGTAGCCCGACGCCGCGCACAGCGTGACCATCTCGGCCGCAGCCGACGAACTGTCCATGAACCACAGCCCCGGTCCGGTCGGCACCTCCGCCTTGTCGAGCACGCCGTCGATCAGGCATTGCTTCCCGATCTTCTGGATGTTGCCGAGCGCCTTTTCCTCGATCGTCGTGAGGCCGCCGGCAATGTTGCCCTTGGTCGGCTGCGAATCGGACAGGTCGGAGGTCTTGTGCCGGTTGATCACGTCCTGGTAGCGGTCGAACATCGCCATGAATTCGGCCCGCACCTTGTCGTTGCGGCAGCGCGCCGCGACGATCTGCTCCCCGCCGGTCAACTCGGTGGTCTCGCCGAACACCAGCGTGCAGCCGGCCGCGTAGAGCTTGTCGAACGCGTCCCCGACGGTCGGGTTGGCGCCGCAGCCGGACGTCGTGTCCGACTCGCCGCACTTGGTCGAGACCCAGAGCTCCTTCAGGGCGCACTCGACGCGGTGCTTCTCGCTCGCCCACTGCAGGTACTCCTTCGCCGCTTTCGAGGCCCGCATGATCGTGTCGTGATCGCCGTGGAGCTCGATGCCGAAACCGGCGACCGGCTTGCCCGTGGCCGCGATGCCGTCGGCGACCTTCTTCGTCCACTGGTCCTCGATGCCGATGACGACGACCGCGGCAACGTTCGGATTGCTGCCCGCGCCGATCAGCGTCCGGAAATGCAGGTCGAGGTCGGCGCCGAATTGCAGCCGACCGTACGGGTGCGGGATCGCCAGCGTCCCCTTGATGTTGTGGGCGACGGCTTCCGCCGCGGCGTTGGACAGATCGTCGACCGGCAGGACGATGACGTGGTTGCGCACGCCGACACGGCCGTTCTCACGGCGATAACCCCAGAAGGTCTGTTGCATGGTTCCGGTCTCCGTCAGCAGGTCAGCGGCACGCTCTACCAGCGCTTGGTCTTGATGTTGTGGACGTGGGCATGCTGCCCCCTGGCGATCGGGGCGACGACCTTGCCGATGTCGATGCCGTACTTGATGACCGTGGCGCCCACCGCCATGTCCTTCAGCGCGACCTTGTGGCCGAGCGGGATGTCCTGCACGCAGGGCAGCGTGATGGTCCGGTCCTCGTCGAGGATGAGCCCGGTCAGCGTCGTCCCGGCCGCAACACCTTCGACGACCACCACCGCGACCGAATCGTCGGGGTCGTGCAATACGCAATGAATCATCGGAGACTCCTCAGCAGCAGGGACGTGGAACCTGGCGGGCATGCCGCGGGGGCGACCGAGCCGACCCAAGATTATCAAGCGGATTTCCCACTCAGTATACTAGAATCGATCGCATGCGCCGGCCGCAAACCGCCGGCATCAGCGTCCCCTCCGCGTGTCCCTCGCCTCCCTCTTCGCGCAACTCCTGAACGGCCTCGCCGGCGCGTCGGCGCTGTTCCTGGTCGCCGCGGGACTCACGCTGATCTTCGGCGTCACGCGGGTGGTCAACTTCGCGCACGGCTCGCTGTACATGCTGGGTGCGTACATAGCGTACTCGCTCGTCTCGACCTTTGGCCGGGGGCCGCTCGGCTTCTGGGGCGCCGTTGTGCTGGCCGCGCTCGCGGTCGCGCTGATCGGCGTGCTGGTCGAGACGCTGCTGCTGAAGCGCATCTACGCCGCGCCCGAGCTGCTGCAGCTCGCCGCCACCTTCGGCGTTGTGCTGATCGTGCGCGACGCCGCGCTCCTCGCCTGGGGCGCCGAGGATCTGCTCGGACCGCGCGCACCCGGATTGAGCGGCGCCATGGCCGTTTTCGGCCAGCTGATCCCCACCTACGATCTGTTCCTGCTCGCCGTCGGGCCGCTGGTGCTGCTGGCACTCTGGGCGCTGCTGGAGCGCACCCGGTTCGGCATGCTGACGCGGGCCGCGACCGAGAATCGCACGCTCGCCAGCGCGCTGGGCATCAACGAGCGGACGCTGTTCACCACTGTGTTCGCACTCGGCGCCTTGCTCGCGGGGCTCGCGGGAGCGCTGCAGCTGCCGCGGGAGCCGGCCAATCTGGGGATGGATCTCGCGATCATCGCGGAAGCGTTCGTCGTCACCGTGGTCGGCGGGCTGGGCTCGATCCCGGGGGCTTTCGTCGCCGCGCTCCTGATCGGCCTCACCAAGGCCGGGTGCATCGCGCTCGGCACGGTCGAGGTCGGCAGTGTCGCGATCGCCTTCCCCAAGCTCACCCTCGTTGCCGAATTCGTCGTGATGGCCATCGTGCTCATCGCGAAGCCCTACGGCCTCATGGGTGCCGTGCCCTCGGCGCCACCGACCACGCCACTCGCCGAATTCCGCGCGCTGGTCGTGCCGCCCGGGCGCCGCGCCGCGCTCGGCGCGCTGGCCGCACTGGCACTGGCCGCGCTGCTGCCGTGGACCGGCGACGAATACCGGCTGATTCTCGCCACCGACATCCTCGTGTTCACGCTGTTCGCCGCCAGCCTGCAGCTCGTGATGGGCCCCGGCGGCATGGCCTCGTTCGGGCACGCCGCGTATTTCGGCCTCGGGGCCTACGCCGCCGCGCTGGCGGCGAAGCGCGGCATGCCGATGGAGGTCGCGCTGCTGGTCGCGCCGCTGGCCGCGACGGCCGGCGCGCTCGCGATCGGCTGGTTCTGCGTCCGCCTCTCCGGCGTCTACATGGCGATGCTGACACTCGCGTTCGCGCAAATCGTCTGGTCGATCGCATTTCAATGGGATGCGGTCACCGGCGGCTCCAACGGCATCGTCGGCGTCTGGCCGTCCGCGTGGCTGGCCGGCAAGCAGGCCTATTACGGTTTTGCCCTGGCGCTGATTGCGACCGCGCTAGCGGCGATCGCCTGGATCGCGCACACGCCGCTCGGCTATGCGCTGCGAGCCTGCCGCGATTCGCCGCTGCGCGCCGCGGCGATCGGCATCGACGTGCGCGGCACGCAGTGGACGGCCTTCGTCCTGGCGGGCGGCTTCGCGGGCCTTGCCGGCGGGATCTACGCGTTCTCGAAAGGGAGCATTTCGCCGGAGACGCTCGCCATTCCGCGCTCGGTCGATGCGCTGGTCATGGTGCTGCTGGGCGGCCTCAATGCGCTGGCCGGACCGCTGATCGGAGCGGCGGCATTTACCTGGCTGTCGGACACGCTCGCGCGGACCACGGAATACTGGCGTGCCGTGCTCGGCGCCACGATCCTGCTGATCGTCATCGCTTTTCCGATGGGGATCGGCGGCACGCTGTCGCACTGGCTGCGGCGGAGGGCAGCATGAGCGCCGCCGGGCCGCCCCAAGGCGCGAATCGCTCCCCCTCGGGGGGCAGCGCAGCGGCCTCGTTGACTAATGAGGCCGCAAGCGTGGGGGCCGTGCAGTCCAGCACTGTGCTGCGCGTCGACGGCCTGACCAAGTCGTTCGGGGGCGACGACGTGGTGCACGACGTCTCGTTCACCGTGGCCGCCGGGGAGCTCGTCGCGCTGATCGGCCCCAATGGCGCGGGCAAGACCACGTGCTTCAACCTCGTCAACGGCCAGCTCGCGCCCGACGCCGGGACCGTGATCCTGGCGGGAACGCGGATCGACGGGCTGCCCCCGCGGACCATTGCGCGGCTGGGCGTCGGCCGGACCTTCCAGGTCGCCGCCACGTTCGCGTCGATGACCGTGCGCGAAAACGTCCAGCTGGCGCTGCTGGCGCACGACGGCGCCCATCGTGGCCTATCGGCGCGCGCGACCGACCGCATGTGCGCCGAGGCCGACGCGCTGCTCCTGCGCGTGCGCATGAGCAAATTCGCCGGCCAGGGGTGCGCGACGCTCGCCTACGGCGACGCGAAGCGGGTGGAGCTGGCGCTGGCACTCGCCTGCGCGCCACGACTCCTGCTGATGGACGAGCCGACCGCGGGAATGTCGCCGCGCTCGCGCGAGCGCCTGATGCAGCTGGCGGCGGATCTCGCGCGCGAGAAGCAGATTGCGGTGCTCTTCACCGAGCACGACATGGACGTCGTGTTCGGGCACGCCGACCGCATCATCGTGCTCGACCGCGGCCGCGTCATTGCGGATGGCACGCCCGACGCGATCCGTGCCGACCCCAGGGTGCAGGCGGTTTATCTCGGCGACGACGTTCCGGCGTAGGTGAGTGCCGCGGAGTGTCAGTCGCCTAGCCGCCCCAATCCTCCGGTCAAGTCGGCGATCAGATCCTCCGGCTCCTCCAGCCCGATGGCGAGCCGCAGACACGGTCCGCCGGCATCCCACTGCGTCGCCGTCTGCACGCGCTCCGGATAGATCGGGATCATCAGGCTCTCGAAGCCCCCCCAGCTCCACCCCATGCCGAACAGCCGCATGCCGTCGAGCATCGCGTCGACGCGCACCTTGGCCACCGGCTGCAGCACGACGCCGAACAACCCCGAAGCCCCGCAGAAGTCGCGCTTCCACAGCTCGTGGCCGCGCGAGCCGGGAAGCGCCGGGTAGATCACCTCGCGCACCTCGGGGCGGGTCTGCAGCCACTGTGCGATCGTCGTGGCGCTCGCAACATGGCGCGCGAGGCGCAGCGGCAGCGTGCGCAGGCCGCGCAGCGCGAGAAAGCAGTCGTCGGGCGAGGCAGTGACGCCCATGTCGGTCCAGAGCCGGTGCAGCGCCGGGAACGTCGCCGCGTTGGCGAGGATGAGCCCGAGCAGCACGTCCGAGTGCCCGCCGATGTACTTGGTCGCCGCGTGCACGGACACGTCGACGCCGTGGTCGAAAGAGCGAAAGCCGAACGGCGTCGCCCAGGAGTTGTCCGTGATCACGAGTGCGTCCCGCCGGTGCGCAACCTCGGCGATCGCCGGGATGTCCTGCACACAGAACGTCAGCGAGCCCGGCGACTCGGTGAACACGACACGCGTATGCGGCCGGAACTCGCGCTCGATCGCCGCCCCCAGCAGCGGATCGTAGTAGGAGACCTCGACGCCGAGGCGCGTCAGGTGGTTGTTGCAGAAGCGCCGCGTCGGGCCATAGACCGCATCGGTGACGAGGACGTGGTCACCCGCGCGCAGCAGCGCGAGGAGCGGCAGCGTCGTCGCCGTGAGCCCGGACGGCACCGCGAGCGCCGCGTGCGCGCCCTCGATCGCCGCGACCGCGGCCTGCAGGTCGGTGACCGTCGGCAGACCGTGCAACCCGTAGCCGATGCCCGCGTACTGGCCCAGCGCGGCCTGCTCGAGATCGGCGACGGTCGGGAACAGCATCGTGGTGGCCCGGAACACCGGCGTGTTGACCGCGCCGAGGAACTTGCGCGGATTGCGGCCCAGATGGACGGCGCGTGTGGCCGGCTTGTGCTTATCGTCGCTCATGCGGTCTTCCTGTCAGGTTGCAGTGCGGCGCGGATCTTCGCAATCTGCGTCGGGATGGTATCGCGCACGTCCACGACGATCGCGTCGTGCGGATCTTCTAGCGTCGCGAACTGGCTCGCGAGCAGGCTCGGCGGCATGTAGCGATGCGCGCGCGCGGCGATGCGCGCGGCGATCGTGTCGTAGTCGCCCTTTAGATGGACAAAGCGGAGGTCGCCCCCGCGGTGGAAGCGATTGCGGTAGGCCTCTCTCAGCGCGGAGCACGCGAACACCGCGTCGGCGCCGCGCGCATTGATCGCCGCCATCTCGGCGGCCAGCCGGTCGAGCCAGGGCCAGCGATCGGCGTCGGTG
>CAYGYQ010000196.1:0-6733 GCA_964354035.1 uncultured Bordetella sp. | reverse complement strand
ACGCTCGCGCATGTTAGCAAACTCCGCTCTGGCGCGCCGGTACCTTCTGCAGCAACATTGCGACGGCGCAATTCGCATGAAGTCAACCGACTGCTGTCCTCGACCATCGAGTCCGTCAAAGCGGCAGGAACACGGCGGTCGCGAGCCCCTGACTGAAGCGGCGGATGGTGCGGTTGGTGCGCTGCGCCATCACCAGGGCCAGCGTGTCCTGATAGGCGACGAGCTTGCCGATCTCGCGCTCGAACGACAGGTTGGGCACGCCGGCCGACATCTCGTTGCTGAGGAGGAGCAGCTCGCCATTGGGACCGCGCGCGCTGGCGAGCTTCCACGCGGCGATTTCGATGTTGCGCGCGGCGTTGTACAGCCGCTGGGCATCAAGGCTGTCGGTCAGGTAGAACTGCGACTTGTCCCCGTACGCCGTCGCGATCATGCTGCCGAGGCCGACGCCGAAAGCAAGGACGCGGTCGCCTGCGAAGTCCGGCCGGAATGCCGTCTGCAGGGCATCGATGCCCCGCTGGTTCGACAACTCCGCAAAGCGCCACGCGTAGCGCGGATCGAACGCGCGGGCCACGCCGGCTTCGGGTGTCGGGAGGTCGCTCTTGCGGAGCTCGCGCGGGTTGCTCCGGTAGAGCTTTTCCATCAGCAGCTTCGCCGACGCGATGCTCTCGCGCAGATGCACCTCGGCGACGGCATCGATGTCGGACTTGACGAGATCGCTCAACTTGAAGGTCGCTTCGGTCGGCGCCGGCCTGCGACCGGTCGGCGCCGCCGTGGGTGGGGAGGTCGCGGTCGACGTGCAGGCCGCCAGCAGACAGGCGGCGAGCGCGAGCAGGGGGGCGCGCATGCCCCGGATGCTGGCGCATCGCGCCGTCGAATGTCAATCCGAAGGCCCCGGCGCCGAGCGCCGGGCACGCACGCGGGATGCACGGCCGACCTTCCGGTTCGCGGGATTCGTCGCAGCGGTCGCATCGCGGTACGATGGGCGCCGGAGGAGGGTCCGCATGCGCAAGCGAACGTTGCCGTTGGGGCGGGTCTACCGCCTTCTCGAGCCCGGTCCCGTCGTCCTGCTAACGACCGCGCGCAAGGGTCGCGCGAACGTCATGGCGATGTCATGGCACACGATGCTGGAATTCGAGCCGCCACTCGTCGGCTGTGTAGTCAGTAATCGCAATCACTCGTTCGAAGCGCTGCGTACGACGCGGGAGTGCGTGATTGCCATCCCTGCGGCCGAGCTCGCGCCCAAGGTCGTGCGCTGCGGCAATGTCAGCGGGCGCTCCGTCGACAAGTTCGCCACCATCGGGCTCACGCCGATGCCGGCCACGCTCGTCGGCGCCCCGCTCGTCGCCGAGTGCTCTGCCAACCTTGAGTGCAAGGTCGTCGACGGGCGAATGGTGAATGCCTACAATTTCTTCGTCCTCGAGGTGGTGCACGCATGGAGCGAACCGGGCAGGAAGGAAGTGCGCACGATTCACCACCGCGGCCGGGGCGTGTTCATGCTCGCGGGCCCCACAATTAGGCTGCCTTCGCGCATGAAGTGACCCTGGTGTGCCGCACCCCCGCCGGCGCCGGCCCTTCCCGCCAGCGGCGAGTGCCGTCCCTCTGCAAGGAGAGGTCTGGACGGATGAGTGCGTCCTGCGCAGGCGACGTTTGCCGGGCGCTGACCTGCCGCCCCGTGGTGTCAGGGAAGAATCCGGATCCGGACTCCGTAGCGTTCGTAAATCGGCAGCGCACGCCGATCACAGGTGACCAGCTCGGCGCCAAAGGCCGCCGCTGTCGAGGCAACCAATGCATCGTATGCGGAACCGCCAGTCACGTCGTGTTCAGGCAACCCAAGCACGAAGTCCTTGTAGGCTCGTGCATTGAGCCTGAGGAACGGCTGCGCAAATCGCTCGCCTAGAAAGTCACGGATCACAGCCCCGGAAACCCGATGCGGCGCGGGCAGGCGCGTGAGCACGGAATAGGTCTCGAGCGCGCAATGCTCGACAAGGCGCAGCCCGCTGTCGAGCGCTCGTCGCGCGACCGCGTGATTCTCGTGCCAGGACGCAAATGCGGCGACCACCAGACTGGTATCCGCCGCCTTCAACGCCGGACGCGCTCCATGGTTTCGCGAACCTGGTCGGCAGTGAGCGCCGGGAGCTCGACGTCCGGAACCGCGACGACTCCCTTACCCCGCTTCTGCAGGCGCATCGGGGTCGAGGCAATCTCGATCTCGAGGCGCCCATCGCCCGCGCGAATTTCCAGCGGTTGCCCGGGCTTGAGGCCAAGCGTCTGGCGCAGGCTCTTCGGAACAACGATCCGGCCGGCATTATCAATGGTAGCTTTCATGGAAAAAGTATGCCAAAAAAATGGCACGACCGCAACTAACTCCGCGCCGGCGCGATGTTGAAGATCGTGGCGTACAACGCCCAATCGGGTTTTGGACGTCGCCCCGGATCGAGCAGGCCCTGGCACCGTTGCGTTGTGAATCAAGCCTGAAGCCTGGGTAACCCAATCAAGCCGACTGTTCTGCCCGGCTTTCCGGGTAGCCAGGATTCCGTGCGCAGGAGCCATGGTTGGCGCGTCGCCATGGCGCGAGCTGTTGGAGGCGTGGGTCGGAGACGAAATAGCTCGGGACTGTTGGCAAGACGCGGCAAGAATACCCCCTGCGATAGCCCCGCCTTGTCGCGCTGCCCCGGTTCGGAGGTTCTCGGCGCCTGCGAACCCGAGTTCGTACTCGATCATGGCGCGGCGCCTGCATTGGGCTCGGTGTTGGGGTAATCCTACACAACCTCTTTCCACCGAGGTAGGCTGACCTATCCAACTGCGAAGTGATCGCTCCGGGCGCGTTCTACGCGGGGGGCAGCGATATGATCTTGCCCTGCACAGTGGCAGCGGCGATGGACAAATACTCGATTGACCCAAGCGGCGCCTGGCGGCACTATCATCCGCGGCCAGTTCCCGCAGGCTGGCAAATGCTCGGCACGGTCCGGTGTTACGGCGATGATTCGATCGGTGCGCTCGGTCGCTCGCCGGCTGGACTGTTCGCGCAGATCAACGGCGGTGGCGTGCGCCTGTTGGACCAGCGCGCCGTTGCGGATGCGCTACGACAGGTCAAGCTGCCCTGACCTGTCCTGAGGGTAGATCGCGCCGCCTGCGTTGATCTGCGCGCCCGCATACCGGCTCACACGCTAGAATCCCGCCGTGATCGACGACCCCATCAACATCCCGTTCGACCCGCCCGACCCGGACATCGTGTGGGAGCACTATCGGGAAACCTGCCGCCGTGCTGGCGTCGAGCCGGTATCGCGCGAGCAGGCGCAAGGCTTACCGGCGAGTTGAAGGCGCCGATCGTCATCGGCCGCGACCACCTCGACACCGGCAGCGTCGCGAGCCCGAACCGCGAGACGGAAGCGATGGTCGACAGCGCGGACGCCGCGTCCGACTGGCCGCTGCTCAATCTGCTGCGCAACACCGCCGCCGGCTACGCGAAAGCTATCGAGGTGGCCAAGGCGAAGGGCCGGCGCCTGATGATGCTGAAAGCGTGACGTTGTCGGTCGCCGCTCCGCCTTCGCGATCCATTGGGCGTCAAACGTAACGTGGACGGGTGTTGCAGGAAGGCGATAATAGCGGCAAACGCAAAGGGAGCGCGCCTGCCGATGCAGGTCAGATAGCGCCAATCCCTCGTCGTTGTTCGCTACAAGCTATGCTGACTGTGGTGCCAATGCCGACGTGTCGCGAATCGCTGTTGATGTCTGGCTCAGATCCTTTATGGGCGCTCGAGTATGATGCTTGACGGGATTACTGGCAGGAAAATTGCGTGCGTTGCTGCGGCCGTGGAAGGTTACGATCCCCTGGCTGCCCGCCCTCACGCGAAAATCGACGATCGGATGCCTCCCGCACCAAGCCATCGATTCCGCCGCCTGCAAACCCAGGCGATCGGCATGGTCTTGCTGTGCCTTTTCTTCGTCGCGCCGGCGCACTCCACGCCCGAGAAGGCGGCGCGGTTTTACGAGGATGGGCTCGCCCGTTTCGAGAAGGGTGACACCGCTGGCGCGATCATCGAGCTCAAGAATGCGCTCCAGCAGGACAAACGCATGCTGGCCGCCCACGTGCTGCTCGGCAAGGCGCTGCTCAAAAGCGGCAATCTCAAGGGCGCCGAAGCCGCCTTCGAGGAGGCGCTCAGGCAGGGAGTCAATCGCGGCGAGGTCGCCCTGCCCTTGGGCCAGGTCTATCTCGCGCTTGGCCGCCCCGACGCCGTGATCGACCGCATTGCCGCCACAGGGTTGCCGCGGGAACTGCAGGTCGAGGTGCTTTCGATACGCGGTATAGCCTATGCCGAAGCCAACAAGGCCGCCCTTGCGAGCCAGAGCTTTCAGGAGGCGCGTGCACTGGACCCGAAATCGGTGACGCCGCTGATCGCCGAAATCCCCGTGCTGCTCTCGCGGGGTCAGATCGAGAGTGCCAGGGCAATGGCAGCCAAGGCGATCGAGCTCGCCCCGAACAATGGTTACGCGTGGAACATGCAGGCATCGGTGCTGCATGCGACGCTCGACGCCAGCGGGGCGCTCGCCGCCTACGATCGGGCGCTATCGCTCGAGCCCAGGCACATCGACGCCCGCGTAGCGCGCGCGGCCCTGCTGATCGACCTGAAGCGTGACGCGGACGCGCAGAAGGATCTCGATCTGCTTCGGACGTCCGCGCCCGAAGAGCCGCGGGCGGCCTACCTGCGGGCAGTCATCGCCAGCCAGAAAGGCGACGGACCCACGGTCGCCGTCGCGCTGAAAGAGGTCGTCGATGTGATCGATGCGCTGCCGCCGCCGTGGCTGGCCGGCCGCGAGCAGTTGCTGATGGTCGGTGCGCTTGCCCATCATGGCCTGGGCAATCTGGAAAAAGCCCGCGAGTATCTCAACATCGTCATATCGCGCAACAGCCGCAACCTCGGTGCGCGCAAGCTGCTCGCTTCCATCTACGTCGACGCACGGGACTATTCGCGCGCGGAAACCTTGCTCGAGGACTTGCGGAAAGTCGCGCCTGATGATCCGCAGGTGATGTTCCTGCTGGGTTCGGTGCGCATGGCGAAGCGCCGGTATCTAGAGGCGACCGAATTGCTCGAAAAGGCGGCTGAGCGCACGGGCTCGGCCGAAATGAACCGAACCCTCGCGTTCAGTCAGCTGGGGCTCGGGCGCAACGAATTGGGATTGGCCAACCTGGAGAAGGCCTTCGCCGCCAACCCGGGCGACGCGCAGCTAGGAACGGCGCTGGCGATGTACTACATGCGCCGGGGCCAGACGGCGAAGGCGATGCAGATCGCCGAGGCGATGGTGAAACGTGAGCCCGCCAACATGACCGCACTCAATTTCCTGGGCACGATCAAGGGGGCGACCGGCGACAAGGTTGGCGCGCGGGCAACCTACAGCCAGGTTCTGGCCAGGGATCCGACGTTTCGTCCGGCGGCGCTCAACCTCGTCCGGCTGGACGTTGGCGACAGGGCATTCGACGACGCCCGCCGCCGGCTGAGCGAAATGCTAGCGAAGCGTCACGATGATCCGGACGTGCTCTACGAATTGGGGATGCTCGAGCAGCGCGCCGGCCGCCCGACGGAGGCCATCCGGCACTTGCAGAAGGCCAACGAAGTTCAGCGTCGCGATCCGCGTGCCGGGATGGCGCTGATCGAGGTCCAGCTTGGACAGCGCCAGGCCGAGCTGGCGTTGGCCGCGGCCAAGGAGCTGGCGGCAAAATACCCGGACAACGTTGTCGTCCTGTTGGCGCTCGGGAGGACCCAGCTCACGGTTGGCGACAAGGGGAGCGCACGGAGTGCGTTTCAGGCGGCAACCCGCCGTGCCGAATTCGATGTCGAAACCCAGATCGTGATCGGCCGCCTGCAGCTGGCCGCAGACAACCCGGATGGCGCCTCCTACAGCGCCGAGAAAGCGCTGCTGGGGCGGCCCGACGATCCGGTTGCCATGGCGCTGATGGTCGAGATAGCGGCAAAGCGGGGCGACGCCGCAAAGGCCGACGCGGCGCTCAAGGCGCTCGGCGCCAAGCACCCGAACCGGGTGGAAACCGCGGTCGCGACGGCCGATCTGGCGATGTCCCGGGGACAATACGCAGCTGCGGTCGCCGCTTACCGCACGGTCCTTTCCCGCGATGAGACGACGGCGAACGCGCTGAACCTCGCGCGGGCGCACCTCGCCGCGGGGGAGGCCGGCAAGGCTGCGACGTTCTTGGAAGGCTGGGTCAAAGGCCGGCCGAATGATCTTCCGGCGCTGAAGGGCCTCGCCGAGGCGCAGTTTCGCGCCGGGCAGCTTCCGGCGGCGCGCCAGAGCTATGCCCGGGCGGTTGCGGCCGCGCCCGACGATGCGACGACGCTCAACAATTACGCGAATCTGCTGCTGCAGTTGAACGACCCCGCTGCCCAGGAGCAAGCCGAAAGAGCGCTCAAGCTCGTCCCGAACGACCCGGCCTACGCCGACACCGTGGGCTGGATCCTCGTGCAGAAGGGGCAGATCGACGCCGGGTTGCGCTACCTGCGCGACGCGCGCCTGCGCGCCCCGGAGATCGGCGAGATCCGCTTCCATCTGGCCTACGCGCTCGCCAAGGCCGGACGGACCGCCGAGGCCCGCGAGGAACTCGTCGCCGCGCTCAATGGCCCCACGCGAGTGGAAAGCAGCGCCGTCGTGGCCCAATTGAAGAAGGAGCTCGGCCTTTGAGGCGGCAGCCGACGTCGAAATTTCTTACAATGCCGTCGACTGTT
>CAYGYQ010000195.1:0-6778 GCA_964354035.1 uncultured Bordetella sp. | reverse complement strand
CACGTCGGCATCGGGCTGGACATCAGCTTCCACCAGGACGGGCTCGACGACACGCCGCCCGGGAATTTCGACGCGACCTACTGGTGGCCGAAGAGCGCCGGCTACGATCGCGCCGTCACGCGGATGACCTACACCCCCATCCAAACATGGCAGGCGCTCGCGCCGGCGCTGCAGCGCGCCGGGATGACCGGCGATGAAGCGGCGCTCGTCATGGGCGGCAACATGCTGCGGGTGGCGCGCCGGGTGTGGCAATAACGCAGTCGGGCGGGGAGGGGAAGCGGCCGGCGGGCAGTCTCACTCCGCAACGATCTTGTGCTCGGTCGCTATCTGCTTCCACTGCGCGAGCTCTTCCTTGATGCGCCCGGCAAACGTTGCGGGACTGATCGCTTCCGGCAGCGTCCCGTCGGGCTCGAGCAAGGGCGTGAGTTCTGCCGACGCGGCGATCGCATTGATCTCCTGATTCAGGCGCTCGACGATGGCCGGCGGCGTGCCGGCCGGCGCGAAGACGCCCACCCAGATGGCGACGGCAAAGCCCGGCGCCACGGTGGAGAGAGGCGGCAAATCGGGAAACGCGGCGTGCGGCGTGCCCGACGTCACCGCGAGCGCCCTGATCTTGCCGCCCTTTATCAGCGGCGCGAGCGTGCTGTAGTTCGACACCATCACCTGGATCTGCCCCCCCGCGAGATCGACCGCCGCATTTGCCGCTCCCTTGTATGGCACGTGCGTCATCCTGATCTTGGCCGTGTCGTCGAGCAGTTCGGTGGTCAGATGGGCGATCGAGCCGACGCCGGCGGTGCCGTAATTGAGCGCACCCGGTTGCGCGCGCGCCGCCGCGATCAGGTCTGCCGGCGTCTTGAACGGCGTGGTAGCCGAGACGGCGAGGAGCATAGGGCCCCGACCGACCATGGCCACCGGGGAAAACGCGGCAATCGGGTCATACGGTAACTGCGTCTGCGTTGCGGCCGCGGTGAGAAAGCTCGACGACGTGAGCAGCAGCACGGAGCCGTCGCGTGGCGATTTCGCTACATAATCGGCGCCGATGACGCCGGCGGCTCCGGCCCTGTTCTCGACAATCACCGGGATCTCGAGACGCTTTGCCAGCGGTCCCGCGATCGCCCGGGCAATGACGTCGTTGCTGCCGCCCGGCGAGAAGGGAACGACGATCCTGATCGACTTCGGCAGCGCAACCTGCGCCGACGCGACCGGCATGAAGCCCAGGACGGCAAGGAGGCACAAGGTGAGCCAGGCTGCAAAGGTGCGCATGGCGTTGCTCCCGAAAGGCTTGATCGATCTGCCATCGTATCCCGTATCCGGGGCGCCCGTCCACGCCGGCCGTCCGTGCCGTTCGATCCCGGTCCCGGATCGGGCTGAGGCGGTCTGCTATGATCGATCGTCATCCTCATCACCGGCAGGGTCATGCGCTCGCTTCGCATCATCTGTCCGAACGGACACCTGGGATTCGCCCCGATTCGAGTCGACAGTTTCCGGCTCGGCGTCGCGGCGCGGCCCGACTACATCGCGGCGGATTCCGGCAGCGACGACGTCGGCCCGATTCCGCTGGGCACCGACACGTCGACGAGCCCGCTCGCCTGGCAGACGCACGATCTCGAGCACATGCTGCTTGCGTCCCGGGAGCTCGGTGTGCCGATGATCATCGGGTCGGCCGGTGACACTGGCGCCAACAGCCGCGTCGATCTCTACGTTGGGATCATCAAGGAGCTGGCGGCGAAGCACCGGATGCGGCCGTTCAAGCTCGGTTACTTCTACTCTGAGGTCGGCAAGGAGGACATCCGCCGGCGCATGCGTGCCGGCGAGACCGTCGCGGGGCTCGAGGGCCACCAGACGCTGACCGAGGCCGAGCTCGACGCCACGGAGCGGATCGTCGCGATGGCGGGGGTGCATCCGTTCATCGAGCTGCTCAAGGCGGGCGCCGACGTGATCATCGGCGGGCGCAGCAGCGACAGCTGCGTGTTCGCCGCGCCGGCCATCCATCACGGCTTTACCGAAGCCCACTCGTACTACCTCGGCAAGGTGCTCGAGTGCGCGTCGTTCTGTGCGGAGCCCTACGGCGGCAAGGAAACGGTGCTGGGCGAGATCACCGCCGACGCCGTCGAAGTGACGGCCATGCATCCCGGCCAGCGCTGCACCGTGGCGTCCGTCGCCGGGCACGCGATGTACGAGCGCTCGAATCCGTATTTCGAGCACGTTGCCGGCGGGACCCTCGACATGTCGGAGTGCCGCTACGAGCAGGTGGCCGAGAAGACGACGCGCATTTTGGGCGCGACGTTCCGGCCGGCCGCCGAGTTTCGCGTGAAGCTCGAAGGGGCCGGCCGGATCGGCGAGCGCTTCGTCGGCATGGTCGGCATCCGCGATCCGTACACGATTGCTCACGTGGACGAGGTGATCGGCTGGGCGCGGGACAAGGTGCGCGAGCGCTTCGGCGACACCGGCTACGAGCTCTACTACACGGTCTACGGCCGCGACGGCATCATGGGCGAGCTGGAGCCGATGCGTGACCGGCCCGGGCACGAGCTGTGCATTTTGGTGCAGGGTGTGGCGCCGACGGTGGCAATGGCGGAGGAAGTCTGCATGACCGGCACGCGGCAGATGTTCTACGCGCGGCTGCCGGACGTGAAGGGCTCGGCGGGCTCGGTTGCGTTCGCGCTCGACGAGGTCCTGCGCGCGAGCCCCGCCTATCGCTGGACGGTGAATCACACGCTTCGCTGCGAAGATCCGCTCGAGCTCTTCCCGACGCACATGACGACGGCCGGCGTCTAGCGGGCCGGGGCAGAACCCGGGACGAGGCTGACCGAGGCAACGACGATGAAGACGCGAAAACTGTCGGAGCTCGCCAAGACGATCCGCAGCAAAAATGCGGGTGTGGATCTGATCACCTTCGACATCATCTTCACCGAGCGCGCGACCTACGAGCGGGTGAAGCGGGCCGGCGTGCTGACGCGCGAGACGGTGTGCAAGCTCTACCGCATCCCGCCGGAGCGCATTTCCGACTTCGTCGAGTTCGATCCCGCGAACGCGATCAAGTTCACGATCTACCGGCTGCGGCCGAGCGGCAGCCCTGGTGACCCCGACATCTTTGGCGCGCAGCAGTACGCGCCGCTGCTGGATATCGAGGTGCCGGCAGGGCAGGAGTGCTGACGCCGCCGCCGCGGCCGCGGTTGCTCGCGACGAGCGAACGGAGGATGATTTCCGTTGTGCCGCATGAAATTGGTTGAATTGGGGACAGACCCCAATTCTTGAGAACATCGGGGGTCTGTCCCAGATTGCTCAATGGCAATGGGGGAAACATGGACCCATCGAGTGTAAAGCGCCGGCTGACGTGCATCCTGGCTGCGGATGCCGTCGGGTACAGCAAGCAGATGGGCCAGGACGAAGAGGGCACGATCCGCGTGCTCTCCGCCCACCGCGCCGTCATCGACGGCATCATCACCTTCCATCAGGGTCGCATCATCAGTACGGCGGGCGATTCGGT
Source organism: uncultured Bordetella sp. (assembly GCA_964354035.1). GTDB lineage: Bacteria > Pseudomonadota > Gammaproteobacteria > Burkholderiales > Casimicrobiaceae > CAIWHR01. The sequence goes on along the minus strand of CAYGYQ010000195.1, from coordinate 3,288 downwards.
GGTCGCCGAATTCTCGAGCGCCGTCGAGGCCGTGCGCTGCGCGGTCGAGATCCAGGAGGCCCTCAAGACCCGCAACGATTCGCTGGAAGAGCATCGGCAGATGCACTTCCGCGTCGGCGTGAACCTCGGCGACGTGGTGGTCAAGAACGAGGACCTGCTGGGCGATGGGGTCAATGTCGCTGCGCGCCTCGAGACGATAGCCGAACCCGGCGGCATCTGCATCTCGTCGTCCGTCTACGACCAGATCACCGGCAAGCTCGACTTGGGCTTCCAGGACATCGGCGAGCAGAATCTGAAGAACATCTCGCGGCCGATCCGGGTCTATCGCGTGTCGGGTGCCTCTGCGCCCCTGCGCCCGCTGCCGCCTGCGGCGGCGCCCGTGCCGCCGGCAGCCGCCGCGCTGCGAGCCCGCAGCCCGCTGCCTTGGGTGATCGGCGCCGTCGTTGCGGCAGTGATCGGCGCGGCCGTGGCGTGGCAGGGCGGCTGGTTGCGCTCCGCCTCCTCCGACGGGGCGAGCCGGATGACCGCGGCCGTGCCCGCCAAATCGCCGCCATCTGCGCCGGCCGCGGAAAAAAGTGCTTCCCCGGCTGCCGCCGTCGACCCCAATGCCGCGCGCGCGCAGGCCGAATCGGACGCGCAACGCCTGCGTTCGGATGCCGAGGCCATCAAGCGGCAAGCCGAGGCGGAACTCGCGCGTGCGCGTGCCGAAGCGGAGGCCGGAAAGGCGGCCCGGGCAAAAGCGGAAACCGACGCGTCTGCGACACGGACGCGCGCGCAGGCGGAAACCGATGCGGCGCGCATTCGCGCTGACGCCGAAGCGGCCGCGGCGCGCACCCGGAGCGATGCCGAGGCGACGGCACGTGCGGCTGCGGCTCAGGTGCCGAAGTCAGCGCCAGCCCAGCAGGATTCCACCGCCAAGGCGCAGGCTGCGCCGGTTGCGTCGGCAGCGCTTGCGCCGGACAAGAGCGCACCCGCATCCGCCGGGAGTGTCGGCCGCTTCGACGGCACATGGAACGTCACCGTCGCCTGTCCGAAGCACACCGACGGCGCTCTCGGTTACACGTTGCGCTTCGTGGCTCAGGTCAAGGACGGGTTTCTGCGCGGAGACCACGGAACGGCGGGCACCACGGGTTGGCTGCGCCTGGAAGGGGCTATTCAACCCGACGGCAACGCGACACTCGAGGCGAAGACCATCACCGGCGACCCGAAATATAACGTCGGGAACTTGAGACAAGGCGTAGTCGTCAACTACACCGTAGTGTCCAGATTCGACGACTCGCGCGGAACCGGTCGCCGCATGCAACACCGGGAGTGCGCTGTCACGTTCGTCAAGCAGTGACATTCGCTCGGTGAGCAATCGGCGCCGTTCTCAATAGGGCAGCCCCACGTAGTTCTCGGCCAGCGCCGTCATGGCCGCATTCGAGCTGAAGAGGTAGTCGAGCTCGGCTCGCTGCATCCTTTCGCCAAACGGGCCGTGGTCGGGAAAGCGATGCAGCAGCGTCGTCATCCACCACGAGAACCGTTCCGCCTTCCAGATGCGCTTCAGCGCGCGCTCCGAATAGGCATCGAGGCCGCTCGAACGACCGTTGCGATAGTGCTCGACGAGGCCGTCGAAGAGATAGCGAACGTCGCTCGCCGCGAGATTCAGGCCCTTGGCACCCGTCGGCGGCACGATGTGCGCCGCGTCGCCGGCGAGGAAGAGGCGGCCGAAGCGCATAGGCTCGGCGACGAAGCTGCGCAGCGGCGCGATACTTTTCTCGATCGACGAGCCGGTGACGAGATCGGCGGCCGCGCGGGGATCGAGGCGCCGTCTGAGCTCCGCCCAGAACAGCTCGTCCGGCCACTGCTCGACGCGTTCGGAGAGCGAACACTGGAGGTAGTAACGGCTCCGGGTGTGGCTGCGCATGCTGCACAGCGCGAAGCCGCGCTCATGCGAGACGTAGATGAGTTCCTCGGATACCGGCGGCGTGTCGGACAGCACCCCCAGCCAGCCGAAAGAATACTCCCGCTCGTACGTCCGGATCGCGGATGCCGGTACACTCGGCCGGCAGATGCCGCGGAAGCCGTCACAGCCCGCGATGAAGTCACATGCGAGTTCGACGTTCGTTCCACCGTGCCGGTACCGCACGATCGGACGATCGCCGTCGAAGTCGTGCACGCTCACGCCCTCGGCGTTGTAGACCGAAACGGCGCCGCTTGCCGCCCGCCCCGCCATCAGGTCCCGCGTCACTTCGGTCTGGCCGTAGATGATCACGTTCTTGCCGCCGGTGAGACCGTTCAGGTCGATGCGCTGGCGGCCGCCGCCCCAGCTGATCTCGATGCCGCCATGGACGAGACCCTCCGCGTGGAGGCGCGCGCTCACGCCGGCTTCGTCGAGCATCGCGACGGCGCCCTGTTCGAGAACGCCGGCGCGAATGCGACCGAGCACGTAGTCAGGTGAGCGTTGCTCGACAATGACGTTGTCAATGCCAACGCGTTGCAGCAGCTGCCCGAGCAGCAGGCCGGACGGGCCCGCGCCGATGATGGCGACCTTGGTGCGCATCGCGGTCCCTTTGCCTGTCGGTTGCGGCTTAACGGGAATGGCCGGCTTCATCCGCCGGCAGGCGCGCCATTGACTGCGCGGGGCGTGCGCGCGCCGAAGCGCGGGAACACGCGGCGGGCATTGCCTTCGAAAATCTTCCGGCGCGCGTCCTCGGTAATCCAGTCGATCGGGTCGAGGTAGCGGCGCGTGTCGTCGTAGTGATGCCCGGTCTCGGGGTCGATTCCGCGGACGGCCCCGACCATCTCGGAGGCGAAAAGGATGTTCTCCGCGGGAATCACCTTGAGCAGCAGATCGATCCCGGGCCGGTGGTAGACGCAGGTGTCGAAGAACACGTTCTTAAGCAGCAGCTCCGCGAGCGGCGGGCGCTTCATGTCCTGCGCGATCCCGCGATAGCGCCCCCAATGATAGGGCGCTGCGCCGCCGCCGTGCGGGATGATGAACTTGAGCGTCGGAAAATCCTTGAACAGGTCCGAGGTCAGGAACTGCATGAAGGCCGTGGTGTCGGCGTTGATGTAGTGCGCGCCGGTCGCATGGAAGCACGGATTGCAGGAGGTGCTGACGTGGACCATCGCCGGAATGTCGAGCTCGACCATCTTCTCGTACAGCGGATACCACCAGCGGTCGGTCAGCGGCGGCTCCCTCCAGTACCCGCCCGACGGATCCGGGTTGAGGTTGCAGCCGATCATGTTGAGCTCGTCGACGCATCGCTCGAGCTCCGGGATGCAGTTTTCGGGATGCACGCCCGG
>CAYGYQ010000194.1:0-6857 GCA_964354035.1 uncultured Bordetella sp. | reverse complement strand
TCGAGCATGGTCGGTGCCGGCGGGGCCTTCCTGTCCGTCCCGTTCATGACCGCCTGCAACATCGGCATCCGCAATTGCGTCGCGACATCGGCGGCGCTGGGATTGCCGATCGCGGTCGCCGGGACGATCGGCTTCGTCGTCGCCGGGCTCGGCCAGCATGGGCTGCCACCGCACACGGTCGGTTATGTCTACCTGCCGGCGCTGCTCGCGATCGTGGCAGCAAGCGTGATCTCGGCCCCGATCGGCGCGCGTGCCGCGCACCGCTGGCCGGTGAAGAAACTCAAGCGGGCATTCGCGCTGCTGCTATACCTGCTTGCCTCCTACATGCTGTGGCGAGCATGGCGTTGAGCTGCGCGCCGCCGGGCAATGTCGGCGGCGCGGCGCGCGGTACCTATGCGGCCGATCCGAACTGGTCGCGCAGCAGATTCTTCTGGACCTTGCCCATTGCATTGCGCGGCAGGTCGGCGACGAAGTGCACGCGCTTGGGCACCTTGAAGTTCGCGATCTCGCTCTTCAGCGCCGCAACTACGCCGCTCTCGGTCAGAGCGTGGTCAGGCTTGGCGACGACGACCGCGACGACCGCTTCGCCGAAATCATCGTCCGGCAGGCCGATCACCGCGGACTCCACCACGCCCGGCAACGCATCGATGCGTTCCTCGATTTCCTTGGGGTAGACGTTGAGGCCGCCGGTGATGATCAGGTCCTTCGCGCGGCCCACGATCTGCAGATAGCCGTTCGGCAGCATTTTGCCGACGTCGCCGGTGCGGAAATGGCCATCGGCGGTGAACTCCTCGCGGGTCTTGTCCGGCATGCGCCAATAGCCCGCAAACACGTTCGGGCCCTTGACCTCGATGCTCCCGACTTCACCGGCCGCGCACGGCCGCCCTTCCGTATCGACGACGCGAACCGCCACACCCGGCAGCGGCGGCCCGACGGTGCCGGCGATGCGCTCGCCGGCAAGCGGATTCGACGTGTTCATGCCGGTTTCGGACATGCCGTAGCGCTCGAGGATCGTGCACGCCGTCCGGGCGCGGAATTGGGCGAAGGTCTCCGGCAGCAGCGGCGCCGAGCCCGAAACGAACAGGCGCACCGAGCGGCAATCGGCCGCGCCGAATTCCGGCAGGGCCAGGAGCCGGGTATAAAACGTCGGCACGCCCATCATCACGGTCGCGCGCGGCAGCAGCGCGCGCACTTCGCCCGCGTCGAACCTGGCGAGCCACAGCAGGCGGGATCCGGAAAGCAGCGCGCAATGGCAGGCGACGAAGAGGCCGTGGACGTGATAGATCGGCAGCGCGTGCAGCAGGACATCGCCGCGCGTGAAGCCCCAGCATTCGACCAGCGCGAGCGCGTTGCTGCCGAGATTGCGGTGCGTGAGCATCGCTCCCTTCGGGCGGCCGGTGGTCCCCGAGGTGTAGAGGAGTGCAGCGAGATCTTCCGGCTGCGAAGTCACGGTTGCAAAGTCGTCGGGCTCCCCGTCGGCGCGCTCGAGCAACGTCCCCTGGCCGGCCGCCAGCGTCAACACCACGGCCTCCGGTCGCAGCGCCGCGACGCGTTCCGCGGCCTCCGGCTGGCAGACGATGACGGCAGGCTCCGCGTCGCCGAACAGGTACGCGAGTTCCCCTTTCTGGTAACCCGTATTGAGCGGCAGAAACACGAGGCCGGCGCGCAGGCATCCGAGATACAGCGCAAGGGCCTCCCAGCACTTGTCGACCTGGACTGCAACACGGTCGCCAGGTTGGCAACCGGCCGCGAGCAGCGCGTGCGCCATGCGCGCCGACGCGGCGTCCAGATCCCCGTAGTGGATGACCGAACCGTCCGGGATCAGCAGGCAGGGCTGCTCGGCGCTCTCAGGAAAATGGGCGCGCAGCAGCGCGTAGAGATTGGCGTTCATGCAGGACCGTGCCGGGCGCGGGATGGCGCAATGCGAAAGGCGACATTACAGCAAACTCCGCCGCGCTGCACCCGCTGCCCTTGGCGTTTGGTCCGCGGCCCTGGCCGCCACGGTCGCCGGGCAGATGCCGGGCCGCGCCTTCCCCACCGCCATTGCTGGGCGGGTGGTGGGCTGTGTTAGGCTTCCGCCCGCCGTGCTGTGAGCTTGAAATGGCGGCCCTTCGACGCCGGTTCCGCCATCGTTGGCCGAATTCCACTCAACCGCGAGGCAGCCATGCTCAACCGTCGGACCTTCATGCAGCTGGCAGCAGGCGTTGTCGGCGGCGCTCTGCTTCAACGCGGCGCGTCTGCCGCCGAAACCCTGCGCCTGATCATCGGCTTCGGGCCGGGGAGCCCGGCCGATATCGGGGCCCGACTGATCCAGACGCCGTTAGCGAGCGCCATGGGAATGGCGGCCGTGCAGGGTTACATCGGGGGTGAGGGCGGCGCGCTCGCGGCGCTGGAGATCATTCGTTCTGAGCCCGAAAGACATACCCTTCTTGTTGCCGATCCGTTCACCCTTTGCCTGCTCGACGCCGAGGGTGCCGGGCTGCTGCCCAGATTGAAGCCGATCGCAGCCATCGGGGGTGGCCTGTCCTGCGCGCTGGTGGTGCGCGCCGACTCCCCGCTGAAGGACTGGGCGGGCCTCGTTGCCGCGGCGAAAGGGCGTTCCCTGCTGGCGATGGCGAACAACGATCGGATGTCCGCGTATCTCAGTGCGAAGGACCTGATGCACAAGAGGGCGGGCCTGACTTTTCAGCCCTTCGTGGCGGGCAGCGCACAAGCGATTCTCGATCGCGTGCTGACCCAACAGTCTGACCTTGGCATGATCGATACCCGTCTCGCCCTGCTGCACAACGAAAAAGCCGCCGCTGACGACAAGGTGCGAATCCTGGCGACGTTCGGCGCGCTGCGTGCTCCGGAGTTGCCGGACGTCCCGACCTTTGCCGAAATCGTGGGCGATCCGAAAGCGGCCTACACGACCAGCGTGGCCGTCTTCTGCTCTCCTGGCGCCGATGCGGCGTTTGTCTCGAGGGTCACTGCGGCGCTGCTCTCGCTCGCCAACAACGAAGCCATGCTCCAGGAGGCGCGGCAGTTGCGTTTTCCGCTGCGGATCGAAGGGCCGGAGTCGGTGCAGGCGACCATCGCGCGGGACAGCCGCGTCATCAGGGATCTGTACAGCTAGCGCGTCACCCGGCTGACGGGCACCGAACCCGGATCGTGAGCCGCCTTCGCCAGCGGCGACGCCGTCCCGTGCTCCGGGACAGCGCCGGCCGGGAGCCTCAGATGACCTTTTCGGCGCGCAGCGCCGCGATCTGGTCCTTGCCGAATCCGAGCTCGGCCAGGACCTCGTCCGTGTGCTCGCCCAGTAGCGGCGAACGCGTGACCTGCGTCGCGCTGTCGGACATCTTGATCGGGTTGCCCACCGACAGGTACTTGCCGCGCGTGGGGTGGTCGACTTCGACCACCGTTCCCGTCTTGCGCAGCGACGGCTCGTCGGCGAGTTCCTGCATCGACAGGATCGGCCCGCAGGGAATGTCATGCTGGTTGAGGATGTCCATCGCTTCGAACTTGGTCTTGGTCTTCGTCCATTCCTCGATCTGGCCGAAGATCTCCATCAGGTGCGGCAGTCGCGCCTTGGGCGTTGCATACCGGGGATCGGTGAGCCACTCCGGCTTGCCCAGCACCTCGCAGATGTCCTTCCACACTGGCGCCTGCGTGATGAAGTAGATGTAGGCGTTGGGGTCGGTCTCCCAGCCCTTGCACTTCAGGATCCACCCCGGCTGGCCGCCCCCCGACGCGTTGCCGGCGCGCGGCACCGCGCCGCCGAACTTGCCGTTCGGATACTGCGGGTATTCTTCCATCACGCCGGTGCGCGCGAGCCGCTGCTGGTCGCGCAGCTTGACGCGGCAGAGGTTGAGCACGCCGTCCTGCATCGCGGCCAGCACTTTCTGGCCGCGACCGGTGGTGTTGCGCTGGTAGAGCGCGGCGACGATGCCGAGCGCCAGATGCAGCCCGGTGCCGGAGTCGCCGATCTGTGCGCCGGTGACGAGCGGCGGGCCGTCGTCGAAGCCGGTCGTCGACGCCGAGCCGCCCGCGCACTGCGCGACGTTCTCGTACACCTTGCAGTCCTCGTACGGTCCGGGACCGAAGCCCTTGACCGAGGCGACGATCATCCGCGGATTGAGCTCCTGGATGTGCTCCCAGGTGAGGCCCATCCGGTCGAGCGCGCCCGGCGCGAAGTTCTCGACCAGCACGTCGCACTTCCTGACCAGCGCTTCGAGGATCGCCTTGCCCTTAGGGTTCTTCGCGTCGACGGTGATCGAGCGCTTGTTGTGGTTCAGCATCGTGAAGTACAGGCTGTCCACGCCGGGGATATCGCGCAGCTGGCCGCGCGTGATGTCGCCCTCGCCGGCCCGTTCCACCTTCACCACGTCAGCGCCGAGCCACGCCAGCAGTTGCGTGCACGTGGGCCCCGATTGCACATGGGTGAAATCGAGAATGCGCACGCCGTCCAATGCCTTACCCATTGCGTTCCCCTATATCAGTACCATCGTTGCGAAAGCGCTTCCAACTTGGGATGAACATCCCCCCACGCTCGCTGCGCTCGCTGCCCCCCGGGGGGCAGGCCAGTCCCTTGGGACGGCCCTGCGGGCCTGGCGGCCGTCACGACTTCTTCTTCGCGGCGGGATTGAGGCGGGTGATGCGACCGCTTTCCGTGCCCGCCTTTTCGTCGATGACCGCGTTGATCAGCGTAGGCTTGCGCGAGCGGATCGCTTCCTCCATCGCGTGGCGAAGCTCGGCCGGCGTCGTGGCCAGAACGCCCACGCCGCCGAAGGCCTCCATCAGCTTCTCGTAGCGCGCGCCCTTGACGAACACCAGGGGCGACGGATCGCGTCCCCCGGTCGGATTGACCTCATCGCCGCGGTAGACGCCGTTGTTGTTCAGGATCACGACGCAGACCGGCAGGTCGTAGCGGCAGATCGTCTCGCATTCCATGCCGGAGAAACCGAAGGCGCTGTCGCCCTCGATCGCGATCACCTGCTCGCCGCTGACCACGGCCGCCGCGACGGAAAAGCCCATGCCGATGCCCATGACGCCCCAGGTGCCGACGTCCAGCCGTTTGCGCGGCTGGTACATGTCCACGATGCTGCGCGTGAAGTCGAGCGCGTTCGCACCCTCGTTGACGAGCACGGCGTCCGGATTCGCCTTGACGATGTCCCGCACGACGTTGAGCGCGCTGTGGTAGTTCATCGGCGTCGGGTTCTGCGCCAGCGTTTCCGCCATCTTGGCGACGTTCTTCGTCTTGCGTTCGCGAATCGCGTCGAGCCACTCGGCGGGCGGCTTGGGCCACGATCCCGCAGTTGCATTGATGGCGCCGAGCATGGCCGAGACGCACGAGCCGATGTCGCCGACCACCGGCGCATCGATGCGGACGTTGCTGTCCGCCTCCTGCGGCGAGATGTCGACCTGGATGAACCGCTGGCCGCCCCATTGCTTGGCGCCGTTGCCGCCCCATGTCTTGCCTTTGCCGTGGGAAAGCAGCCAGTTCAGACGCGCGCCGATCACCAGCACGACGTCGGCTTCCGGCAGCACGTACGAGCGCGCCGCGGAGGCGGATTGCTCGTGCGTGTCGGGCAAGAGGCCCTTGGCCATCGCCATGGGCAGGTAGGGGATGCCGGTCTTTTCCACCAGCGCGCGAATATCCGCATCGGCCTGTGCGTACGCCGCGCCCTTGCCGAGAATGATCAGCGGACGCCTGGCGCGGAGGATGAGATCGAGCGCGCGCTGCACGGCGTCCGGTGCCGGGATCTGGCGTGGCGCCGGATCGACCACCTTGATCAGCGACTTGTTCCCGGCTTCCGCGTCGATGGTCTGCGGGAACAGCCTGGCCGGCAGGTCGAGATAGACGCCGCCCGGACGTCCCGAGAGAGCGGCACGGATCGCCCGCGCTACGCCTACGCCGATGTCCTCGGCGTGCAGGACCCGGAACGCGGCCTTGGCGTGCGGCCGCGCGATGGCGAGCTGGTCCATCTCCTCGTAGTCGCCCTGCTGCAAGTCGACGATCTCGCGTTCGCTGGAGCCGCTGATGAGGATCATCGGAAAGCAGTTGGTGGTGGCGTTGGCGAGCGCTGTCAAGCCGTTGAGAAAGCCGGGCGCGGACACCGTGAGGCAGATGCCTGGCTTGCCCGTCATGAAGCCGGCGATGGAAGCGGCATACCCGGCATTCTGCTCATGCCGGAAGGAGATCACGCGCAATCCATTGGCCTGTAAGCGTCGCGTGAGGTCGGTAATCGGAATGCCGGGCAGCCCGAAGATCGTATTGATGCCATTCAGCTTGAGGGCGTCGATGACGAGCTGAAAGCCGTCGGTTTCCTGTACGTGGGCGTTGCTCTCGACGCCGCTGGTGATCTTCAGTGTGTCCTCGGCGGCCGTCGTTGCCTTGCCGGCCGGCTTCGTCGCAGTCTCGTCCATGGCGTCCCCCGTCCTCGTGGAAATGCTGGGAGTCGGTCCGAAACCCTCCCAGGGCTTGGAGTTTTTTTGGAATTGTGGCATATGGTATACCAGACAAAGTCAACTCGAATAGAAGGCATGTCGACGCTTGCCCACACGCCCGCGCCCCCGCCGTTGGCGCTGCAGCCGATCGCGACCAACGCGAGCCTCCGCGACCAGGCCTACGCCGCGCTCAAGCAGGCGATCATGGATGCGGACATCTATTCGCACCACGAGGAGATCCGCCTCGACGAGCGCCAGCTGAGCCTCGCCCTCGGCGTCTCCCGCACGCCGATCCGGGAAGCGATGACGCTGCTCGAGCAGGAGGGGTTCCTGCGCACCGTGCCGCGCCGGGGCGGGTTCATCGTGCGCAAGACGAAGAAGCAGATCATCGAGATGATCGAGATGTGGGCGGCGCTGGAGAGCATGGCGGC
>CAYGYQ010000193.1:0-6870 GCA_964354035.1 uncultured Bordetella sp. | reverse complement strand
CGGCCAGTTTCAGACGGTCGCCCTCACATCTCAATTTGCCGGGAAGCAGCCGTTGGCGAGGCGACTGGTGATCCTAGGCCGCCACCGGGTACGCTGTCACCTAGCTTAGCCGCTCGAACCAATCCCTGCGGCCAATGGCCGCCGGCACGCGACGCGCGTTCGCTGGCGCTCGCCAAGCACCCGACTCATGAGCAACTTCCCTCCCGCGGCGGCGCCTGGCGCCGCCGCTTTCGCGTCGGCTTGGTCAAGTCAAGCCGTGCTACGCTGCTCCCGATCGCACCTTGTGGCGTTGGATTTAATATCCGTCACGCTGATTAATCCGGAGCCCGAGACCGCTATGAATGGTGCCGAATCGCTGGTTCGCACGCTCGTTAACAACGGGGTAACTTGCTGCTTCAGCAACCCCGGCACTTCCGAGATGCATTTCGTCGCCGCTCTCGACAGGGTGGAAGGCATGCGCTGCGTACTCGGACTTTTCGAGGGCGTGGTGACGGGGGCGGCGGATGGCTATTACCGCATGACCGGGAACCCGGCCTCGACGCTGCTGCATTTGGGCCCGGGGCTCGGCAATGGTCTCGCCAACCTGCACAACGCAAAGAAAGCGCGCTCCGGCATCGTCAACATCGTCGGCGAGCACGCAAGCTATCACATCAAGCACGATGCGCCGTTGACCTCCGACATCGAAGGCGTCGCGCGTCCCATGTCGGACTGGGTCATGACTTCGCGCTCGGCGCAGGCCGTCGCGGCGGACGGCGCACTGGCGATCGAAGCGGCGCGCGCGGCGCCGGGGCACATTGCCACCCTGATATTGCCTGCGGATACGGCGTGGGGAGAAGGCGACGCACCGGCGCCGGCGCGGCCGCCGGCGCCGCGCGGCCGTGTCGCGGCCGGGGCGGTCGCCGCTGCCGCACGCGCATTGACCTCGGGCGAACCGGCGCTGTTGATGCTGGGAGGCATTGCACTGCGCGGCAAGGCGCTTGAGCTCGCCGGACGCATCTCGGCAAAAACGAGTTGCCGCCTGATGTCCGAGTACAACAATGCCCGCATGGAGTGCGGCGCCGGCCGTGTGCGGATGGATCGCCTGCCCTACGCCGTCGATGACGCGCTCGCGGCACTGCGGGGTGTGCGTCAAACGGTTTTGGCGGGCGCGAAACCGCCGGTGTCGTTTTTCGCGTACCCGGGCAAACCCAGCGTGCTGCTCCCCGATGACTGCACGGTGATCCGGCTAGCGGCCGTCGAGGATGATGTCGAAGCAGCGCTCGAATCGCTCGCGAGCGAACTCGGCGCGCTGGCTACGCCGCCTGCCGCTGTCGCGTCCCGCACCCCCCCGTCGCTGCCCGCGGGCAAAATCACGCCGGAAGGAATTGCGCAGGTACTCGCGGCGTTGATGCCGGAGGACGCCGTCGTCGTGGACGAGTCGATTACGGTCGGCCGCAACTTCAGCCAGCTCATGACCGGCGCGCCTCCCCACGACTGGCTCAGCATCATGGGCGGCGCGATCGGCTGGGGCCTGCCGGTCGCGACGGGCGCCGCTGTCGCGGTCCCGAACCGCAAGGTGATCGCGCTGGAAGGCGACGGCAGCGCGATGTATACGCTGCAGGCGCTGTGGAGCATGGCGCGCGAGAACCTGGACGTCATGGTGATTATATTTGCAAACCGCGCGTACCGCGTCCTCCACGCTGAACTGGCGAACGTGGGCGCGGGAACGCCGGGTCGCAAGGCCATCGACATGCTGACACTGGACCGCCCCGACCTCGACTGGGTCGCGCTCGCCAAAGGGTGCGGCGTCGATGCGGGGCGCGCGGACAGCCTCGACGAACTGGCGCGGCAATTCAAGCGCGGGTTGGCCGCGCAGGGTCCGTACCTCATAGAACTCGTGATGTGAAGCATGAACGATGCATGTGCAGTCCCGTTCGCCGCCTCCGCAGAGCGTGACCCGGGAACCGCCGGCGGCGCGCTTCATTACAGCGCCGGACTCGTGAACCCGCCGCCGAGAGCCACCAGGCCCCACGACGGCAGTTGCGCATCGGTGCTGAAGCTGAAATGGCCGGCCGCGGCGCGCGCGTCGCGGAACATGCGCTGCAGCGGATCGCGGTCGTAGATGCCGTTGGCGCCCGCCATCTCATGCAATGAGCTGATCGCCTCCATGCACAATTTCACCGCGAGTGCGCAGTTGCGCTTGCAGCGCAGCCGCGTTTCCATATCGAACGTGCCGCCCGCCTCGTAAGTCCGCTGCGCTTCCAGGCAATCGTTGCGCAGGACAAGCGCCGCCGCGTCGATCTGCGCGCCCGCGGTGTCGATGCGCAACTGCACCGTCTGAAAGTCCCGCATGCTGGCGCCGGTATAACTGGTGCTGCGCGACTTGGCCAGCGCGATAGCCGTCTCCCACAGTGATGGACCGCGGGCGGGCGCGATCTTTGCCTCGTCTTGTAGGCATCCAATTTGAGAAGGTTGAGGCGCCTCATTGCCGCGACTTGAACGGCGGCTTCAATCGATTTCTATGATCGGTTCCGAGGACCGTGGAAGACGGCTCAGGGTCGATAGCTCCATTTCGCCTGACCGTAGGGAATGGCTCCTTCCCGTCTGCGGAAGCGATCAGCCAGTCGGCTCCCGTCAACGATAACTGATGGAGAGGTCATCCAACACTGTCTGCACGATCAAGTCGCGGTTAAGACATCTTGGGCTAGAATGAAACGATTCCCACGTTCGCTGCTCCCCGCGGCGGCAGGGTCGCCCCTCGGGGCGGCCCTTCGAGACTGACGATGCCCGCCACCACGATCTGCGCGATCCGCGCCACGCCCGTCACCGTTCCGCTGGAAGCGCCCATCCGGCACAGCAACGGCGCCCATTGGGGACGTTTCGTGCGCACGATCGTCGAGGTCGAGACTGCCGACGGATACGTCGGACTGGGCGAGATGGGCGGCGGCGGTGAGGACGCGACCCGGGCGTTCGCCGGGCTCGTTCCCTATCTCGATGGCCACGACGTGTTCGCCCTCGAGGCGCTGCGCCTCAAGATCTGCAATCCGACGGCGAGTCTGTACAACAACCGGACGCAGCTCCACGCGGCGATCGAGTTCGCCTGCCTCGACATCATCGGGCAGAAGCTCGGCGTTCCCGTGCATGCGTTGCTCGGCGGCAAGCTGCGCGATACCGTCGACTTCGCGAGCTATCTCTTCTTCCGCTACGCCGATCCCGCCACCGGCCGCGGCGAGGTGCGCACGGCGGAGCAGCTCGTCGCCAACGCGGCCGCGCTGAAGGCAGCGCACGGCTTCACGTCGCACAAGCTCAAGGGCGGCGTGTATCCGCCTCGGCACGAGCTGGCGTGCTATCGGGCGCTGGCCGCGTCGCTGCCGGGCGAGCGCTTCCGGTACGACCCCAATTCGGCGCTTTCGCTCGCCGACGCGATCGAGTTCGGCCGCGGCATCCTGGACTTGCGCAACGACTATTACGAGGATCCGGTCTGGGGAATGCCCCAGCTGAAACGCCTGAAGGAATTCGTCCCGCTGCCGATCGCGACCAACACCGTCGTCGTCAACTTCGAGCAGCTCGCGGCCAATGTCCAGTCCGGGGCCGTCGACGTGATCCTGCTCGACACGACGTTCTGGGGCGGCATCCGTCCGTGCATCAAGGCCGCCGGCGTCTGCGAGACCATGGGCCTCGGCGTGGCCGTCCACAGCTCGGGCGAGCTCGGCATCCAGCTCGCCACGATGCTGCATCTGGGCGCCGTCGTGCCGAACCTGGGCTTTGCTGCGGATGCGCACTATCACCATCTCACCGACGACGTGATCGCCGGCGGCCGCATGCGCTACGAGAACGGCGCGATCCGCGTGCCGGACGCGCCGGGCCTGGGGATCACGCTCGACCGCGACAAGCTCGCGCGCTACCACGAGCTCTATCGCGAGCTGGGCGGCTACCCGTACGACCGCGACCCGGGTCGGCCCGGGTGGTACGCGCACGTGCCCAACCACGACTGGGCCGATCCGGACGTCTCGCTGCGCCCGGCATTGCAATAGCCGCAGCACGCTCGCCGTGCGCTGGCGTGTGGACGCGCACTCAGTGCCGCGTGCCGCCTTTCCCGGGTCCCCTCGCCTTCGCCGGCACGGCTTCGACCGACAACGTGAAGGTGCGCTGCTCGTTCGGGTTCATCGCCCCTACACCGATGAGCTTGTGGGCGATTTCCTTTCCGGTGTTGTCAGCGATCGACACGACGACGGTGTATTCCCAGGGTTCGCCCTCGGCGGGGTGCCGGATGCTGCCCTCGATGCGCAACGGCGTGAGCGCCGGCGCCTGGGGCTCCTCGACGAGGGCATCGGCGCGCAGGTAATGCCGGCAGGCCGGACACACGATACCGCTTTCGAGGACCGTCTCCCGGCAATGCGGACAGATGCGGGTCGCCCCGGGCGTGCCCGGGCGCACGCTGGTCATGAGCGGGGGCCGCTCCCCGCGCCGGGTTCGATGCCGAGCTTGCCGGCTTTCGCGCCCTTGCCGTCGCCCCAGCCGAAGTCGGCCTGACCGCGCATGCGGGCGCCAGCCGCGACCGTCAGCGAACCGGCCTTCAGGTTGCCGATCACCACGCCGGTCGGCAGCAGCTCGATGTGCGATGCTTCCTCGACGTTGCCTTCCAGTTCGCCGGCGATCGTAACCTTGTCGGCGCGCACGCCGCCCGTCAGCTTGGCGCCAGCCTCGATGGTGAGATCGCCCTCTACGCTGGCGTCGCCCTTGAACTTGCCGGCGATGCGCACGCTGCCGCCGCCTTCGATCTTGCCTTCGATGGTGATGTCGGCCGCAATCAGCGATTCCTTGCGCGGCAGGCCGGTGTCAACGCGCGCCGCCGGAGCGACGACGGGGCCGGGGACAAGCTCGGGCTTCGGCGTAGCGTCGAACCGCGCGGGTTCCCTCGGTTCGGGAACGGGCGCAGGAGTCTGCCTGGGGGCCGTATTGTCTTTCCAGAGGGACATGGCGTGGGCCTTTCGGGAGGGAGGAGTTTCAAGCCTAGCGCGAAAATCGACCGAGGGCAATGCCAATGTCATAGCACCCAGGGACGGTGCCTCCGGGCCATTGAGCAGACCGTCGTTCGGAGGGAGCGGCCTATAGTCAGTCGAACTTCCGCACGTCGTCGATCACCTTGCCGTCGTTGGGCAATTCGCCCGGCGCACGGAACACGACCTCGCCGCGCAGTTTGGTGATCTCGCGGATCGACGCAACGATCGCGTCGGCCATCGATGACCGGTGGCCGGGCACCTCGACATTGAGCGTCATGCGATCCGCTCCCTCGGCATTGTCGACGACCAGCCGTGCCTTCACGATTTCCAGGTGGCGGGCTGCGATCGCGGCGACCTGTGCCGGATGCACGAACATGCCCTTCACCTTCGTCGTCTGGTCGGCGCGGCCCATCCACCCCTTGATCCGCAGATTGGTGCGGCCGCACGGGCTCATTCCCGGCAGGATGGCGGAGAGGTCGCCGGTGCCGAAGCGGATCATCGGATAATCGGTGTTGAAGAGCGAGGTCACGACGACCTCGCCGACCTCGCCCACTGCGACGGGATCGCCGGTGCCGGGGCGCACGATCTCGAGCAGCACGCCTTCGTCGATCACCAGCCCTTCGCGTGCCTCGGTCTCGTAGGCGATTCCGCCCAGATCGGCCGACGCATACGCCTGGTAGCCAGCGATGCCGCGGGCGGAGAGCGCGTCGGAGAAGCTCTTCGGGAACGCTTCAGCCGAAACGAGCGCCTTGGTGAGGCTCTTCAATGCAACGCCCATCTCATCCGCCTTCTCGAGAATGATCTTGAGAAAGGACGGCGTGCCGACGTAGCCCGCTGGCCGCAGCTCGGCCATGGCCTGCACCTGCTGCTCCGTTTGCCCGATGCCGGCCGGAAACACGGTACAGCCGAGCGCGTGCGCTCCGGTCTCCAGCATCGAGCCCGCCGGCGTGAAGTGGTACGAGAAGCAGTTGTGCACGAGATCGCCACGCCGAAAACCGGCCGCGAACAGAGGCCGCGCCAGCCGCCAATAGTCGGCCCTGCGGCCTTCCGGCTCGTAGATCGGGCCAGGCGACGCGAACACGCGCATCGCGTCCCCCCAGTGCGTCGCCGCGAGGCCGCCGAACGGGCGGTCCGCCTGCTGCAGGTCGAGCAGTCCGGACTTGCGCGTCACCGGAACCTGCGCGAGCGCCGCGCGGGTCGTGATCGCCGCAGCGTCGACGCCGGCGAGAATGCGCGCGAACGCGGGGGCCCGGGCCTTCGCGTGCGCGATCTGCCGCGGCAACTGCGCCAGCTGTTCGCGTTCCCTGCGCTCCGGATCCCGGGTTTCCAGCGTGTCGAAATGCGCGGCCATGTGGCTACGCGAGCCAGCGCTTGCGGCGGCGGTAGTGCTTGACGTCGCGAAAGCTCCTGCGTCCCGCCGTAGACAGCCCGAGGTAGAACTCCTTGACGTCCTCGTTCTGCGCGAGATCCTTCGCCGCCCCGTCCATCACGACGCGGCCGTTCTCCAGGATGTAGCCGTAGTCGGCGAAGCGCAGCGCGACATTCGTGTTCTGCTCGGCGAGCAGGAACGACACGCGCTCCTTGGTGTTCAAGTCGCGGACGATCCCGAAGATCTCCTCGACCAGCTGCGGCGCGAGGCCCATCGACGGCTCGTCCAGCAGGATCATCTTCGGGCGGGCCATCAGCGCGCGGCCGATCGCCGTCATCTGCTGCTCGCCGCCGGAGGTGTACCCCGCCTGGCTGGAGCGCCGTTCCTTGAGCCGCGGGAAATACGTGTAGACCAGCTCGAGATCGAGCTTGAGGTCGGCGCGGCTGATGTTCCGGGTGAACGCCCCGGTCAGCAGGTTCTCCTCGACCGTCAGGTGCTGGAAGCAGTGCCGGCCTTCCA
>CAYGYQ010000192.1:0-6923 GCA_964354035.1 uncultured Bordetella sp. | reverse complement strand
CCGGACGCGTTCACCTCCGGGCACGACGAGGAGGCGGCGAAGCCGCCTTCGGTGACCGAGGCGCGGCTGGCGCCGGAGGCGGGTGGCCGGATGTGGGGCGCCTTTGTCGAAGGCAGCCTGGTCGGCGCCATCGGGCTCCTGCGCGAACCGCGGATAAAAATTCGGCATAAGGGCGAGGTGTTCGGAATGTACGTGGTGCGGGAGCGCGCGGCCCAGGGTGTAGGCTCGGCACTGCTTTCGCATCTGCTCGGCGAGGCCCGGCGCGAGCCGGGTCTCACACAGCTGACATTGACCGTCACCGAGACCAATGTCGCCGCGCGCAGGCTCTACGAGAAGTTCGGCTTTCGCTCCTTCGGCATCGAGCCGCGGGCCATTCGGGTGGATGACACCTGTTTCGACAAGAACCACATGATCCATTTTCTGGCGCAACCATGACCATCAGCCGTTTCAGCTTTCCGACCACCATCCACTTCGGCCCCGGCGCCCGCAAGCTGGTCGCGGACCACCTCAAGGCGGAGGGCATTGTCCGGCCGCTCATCGTCACCGACCGCGGGATCGCGCCGCTGCCGCTGCTGGCGGACTTCGTCGCGACACTGACGCGCCTCAACGTCGCCGTCTACTCGGAGATCTGGGGTAACCCCGTCCGCAGCCAGGTGAAGCAAGGCGCCGCCGCATACCAGGCGCACAACGCCGATGCGGTGATCGGCCTCGGCGGCGGCGCAGCCCTCGACGTCGCCAAGGCCATCGCGCTGATGGCGAGCCACCCGGGCGACATTCTCGAATACGCGTGGGACCATCCCGAGGTGCGGCCGATCGGCCGGCCGCTGCCCTATTTCGTCGCGCTGCCGACGACCGCGGGCACCGGATCGGAAGTGGGCCGCTCGTCGGTCGTCTCCGACGACACGACGCACATCAAGAAGATCATCTTCTCGCCCGCGCTGTTGGCGAAATGCGTGTTCGCCGACCCCGAGCTGACGTTCGACCTTCCTCCCGCAATCACGGCCGCTACCGGCATGGACGCGCTCACGCACAATGTCGAGTCGTACCTGTCGCCGGAGTACCATCCGCTGTGCGATGGCATCGCGCTCGAAGGCGTGCGCATCGCGGCGCGGGCGCTGCCGATCGCGTTTCGCGACGGCAGGAACCTCGCCGCACGCAGCGACATGCTGATGAGCTCGCTGATGGGCGCGATCGCGTTCCAGAAGGACCTGGGCGCCGTGCACTCCTGCGCGCACGCGCTGTCCACGGTGGCCGACCTCCACCACGGGCTCGCCAACGGGATCATGATCGACCACGTGATGCGCTTCAACCTGCCCGCCGCGACCGCGAAGATGGCCGAGCTCGCGCGCGTGGCCGGCGTCCCCGGCGCCGGTGCGATGGCCGAGCAGGAGGCCGCCAAGGCCTTCATCGCCTGGCTGGCGAAGATGAAGGCCGACCTCGGCATTCCGGCAACGCTCTCCGCGATGACCGCGCAGCGACCCGTGACGCGCGCCGACATTCCGGCGCTGGTCGACGTGGCGATCAACGACACCTGTCACAAGACCAATCCGCGCCGGTGCACGCGCGAGGACTTCGAGCGGATGTTCGCCGATGCGATCTGACCCCATGCATCGTCTGCGCGCCCGCTGGTTCTCTTCTATTCCCGCCTGAACTCATGACCGAACACGACCACGATCACACCGGCTCGGAGCTCTCCGCGGTCCAGCTCCGCGTGCGGGCGCTGGAAACAGTCCTGACCGAGAAGGGTTACGTCGAGCCGGCCGCGCTCGACGCGATCGTCGAGACCTACGAGACCAAGGTGGGGCCGCACATCGGCGCGCAGGTGGTGGCCAGGGCATGGGTCGATGCGCAGTTCAAGCGGGCGCTGCTCGCCGACGCCTCGCAGGCGACCGGCACGCTGAAGCTCGCCAATCCGGCCGGCGATCACCTCGTCGCGGTCGAGAACACGCCGGGCCAGCACAACATGGTGGTGTGCACGCTCTGCTCGTGCTATCCGTGGGACATGCTCGGGCTGCCGCCGGTCTGGTACAAATCGGCGCCGTATCGGTCGCGGGCGGTCAAGGACCCGCGCGGCGTGCTCGCCGACTTCGGCGTCACGCTGCCACCGTCCACGGCGATCCGGGTCTGGGATTCCACCGCCGAGACGCGCTTCATCGTCGTTCCGATGCGCCCTCCTGGCACCGATGGCTGGACCGAGGAACAGCTCGCGCAGCTGGTCACCCGCGATTCGATGATCGGCACCGGCCTGGCGAAGAATCCCGCTGCGATCGCCTGATGGACGGCATCCACGACCTCGGCGGGATGGACGGCTTCGGCAGGGTCGAGGCGGAACCCGACGAGCCCGTGTTCCACGCGCCGTGGGAAGGCCGCGTGATGGCGATGCAGCGCGCGATGATGTACGCGGGTGCCTGGAACATCGACATGCTGCGCTACGCGCAGGAACGACTGCCGCCGCGGGTCTACCTTGGTGTGTCCTATTACGAGCGCTGGGCACTGGCGACCGAATCGAGCGTGGTCGAGCGCGGCTGCGGCACCGCCGACGAACTGGCCGCGGGCCGGGCGTTGGGCCCGGGCAAGCCGCTGCCGCGCAAGCTGACGGCGGCGATGGTGGCCGGCGGGATGATACGCGGCGGCTACGCGCGCCCCGCGCCACGGCCCGCGCGTTTCGCCGCCGGCGATCGCGTGCGCGCGAAGAACATCCATCCGCCGACGCACACGCGGCTGCCGCGTTACGCGCGCGGCCACGTCGGCACCGTCGAGCGCGTGCACGGTTGCCACGTGTTTCCGGATGCCGCGGCGATCGACCGCGGCGAGGATCCGCAGTGGCTCTACACGGTCCGCTTCGACGGTCGGGAATTGTGGGGTCCGGATTCGGATCCGGCGGTAAGCGTCTCGATCGAGGCGTTCGAGCCGTATCTCGAACCGGCGCCGGAGCACGCCTGAGATGCCCGCAGTTCACACCGACGATGCTCGGCGCGCCACCGCCGCCATCGCTTCGATCCCCCGTGATGCCGACGGGCCGGTGTTCCGCGAGCCCTGGCAGGCCCAGGCATTCGCCATGGCGCTCGCGCTGCACGCGCGCGGCCTGTTCACCTGGCCCGAGTGGGCCGCGCTGCTGACCGAAGAGATCCGGCGCGCGCAGGCCGAGGGCGACCCCGACACCGGCGAGTCGTACTACCTGCACTGGCTCGCCACGCTCGAGCGCATCGTGGCCGCCAAGGGTGTGGCGAGCGCAGCCACGCTGGCACGCTATCGCGACGCGTGGGACCACGCCGCCGACCGCACGCCGCACGGCATGCCGATCACGCTCGAGCCGCGCGACTTTCCCGACTGACGCTCGACGCCAATTACCGACCATGCTCAAGATCGGCATCTCCGCCTGCTTCTTCCACGAGGATCCCAAACGCCCCATCTTCAAGGGCATGACGCTGCAGTACATCGAGCAGAATGTCGCGCACTGGCTGATGCAGCGCGACGTGCTGGCGTTCATGGTGCCCTCGCCCGAGGGCCGCACGAAGCGCGCCGGCAGCAAGGCCACCGTGGACGCGTACGCTCAGGAACTCGACGGCCTGGTGCTGATGGGCGGCTCCGACGTCTGCCCGGAATCGTACGGCGAGAAGGCGCTGAAGCCCGAGTGGAACGGCGACCGCATCCGCGACGATTACGAAATCGCGCTGCTGCGGGCCTTCGTGGCGCTGCAAAAGCCGGTGCTGGGTGTCTGCCGCGGCGCACAGGTGATCAACGTCGCGCAGGGCGGGACGCTCTACCAGGACCTTTGCACTCAGGCGCCGCACGCGCTCAACCACCGCAACTGGGCGATCTACGAGCAGAACTGCCACGCGACGTCCTTCGCGCCGGGCAGCGGCCTCGCCCGACTGTATCCGGAGAAAACGCTCGTCAAGACCAACTCGATCCACCACCAGGCGGTGAAGGACCTCGGCCGCGACCTGGTCGTGGAGGCGTGGTCGGAGCCGGATCGCATCGTCGAAGCGATTCGCTACACGGGTCCGGCCTACCTGTTTGCGGTCCAGTGGCATCCTGAGTTCCATGCGCCCGACAATTCCTCGTTCGTCGACGACACCCCGATCCTCGACGAATTTCTCGCCGCCGCCGCGCAGCACAAGGCGGCTGCGTACACCATCTGAAGCGAGAGCCCCCATGAAGATCACCAATCCTGCCACCGGTGCCGTCATCGCCGACGTCGCCGCCGACAACGCCGCGGCGGTGCGCCGCAAGTACGACGTCGCCCACGCGGGCCAGGTCCGCTGGGCGAAAGTGCCGATCCACAAGCGACTTGCCGCGATCGCGAAGTTCCGCGACCGGATCGTCGCGATGCAGGAGACGCTCGCCAGGACGCTGACGCACGAGGTCGGCAAGCCGATCCGCCAGTCGCGCAACGAGCTGAACGGCCTGCTCGGGCGCATCGACTTCTTCATCGCCGAGTCGGCCCGCGCGCTGCGCGGCGAGAAGGTCTTCGCCGACCCGGCACAGAAGCTCGAGGAGCGGATCACGCATGAGCCGCTGGGTGTGGTCGCCAACATCTCGGCGTGGAACTACCCGTATTTCGTCGGCAGCAACGTCTTCGTGCCGGCGCTGGTCGCGGGCAACGCGGTGTTGTACAAGCCGTCCGAATTCGCGACCCTCACCGGCCTACACATCGCCGAAATGCTGCACGAGGCTGGCATCCCGCGCGACGTGTTCGTGCCGGTTGTCGGCGACGGCGCCACCGGCGCCGCGCTGATGCGCCAGCCGATCGACGGCATCTTCTTCACCGGCTCGTACGCGACGGGTGCGAAGATCGCCGCGACGGCGGGCCGGCGGATGATCAAGGTCCAGCTCGAGCTCGGTGGCAAGGATCCGGTGTATGTCTGCGCGGATGTCGACGTCAGGACGGCCGCGGCGGGCCTCGCCGACGGCGCCTTCTACAACGCGGGACAGTCATGCTGCGCGGTCGAGCGGATCTACGTGCACGAATCGATCCACGATGCGTTCGTCGCCGCCTTCGTCGCCGAGGTCAGGGGCTTCAGGATGGGCGACCCCATGGACGAGGCCACCTACATCGGCGCCATCACGCGCCGCCCGCAGCTCGGCGTGCTGAAGCAGCAGGTGAGCGACGCGAAGAAGAAGGGCGCGAAGCTGCTCACCGGCGGCAGCATCGTCCGGGGCAAGGGCAACTGGTTCGAACCAACGGTGTTCGCGGACGTCGATCACTCGATGGCGCTGATGAGGGATGAAAGCTTCGGCCCGATCATCGGCATCCAGGCGGTGGCCGACGACGAGGCGGCCATCGACCTCATGAACGACACCGAATACGGCTTGACGGCCGGCGTCTACACGCACGACCCGAAGCGCGCGAAGAAAATACTGGCCCAGGTGCACGCCGGCAGCGTCTACTGGAACTGCTGCGACCGCGTGAGTCCCCGGCTGCCGTGGTCCGGCGTCGGCCACTCCGGCATCGGTCTCACGCTGTCGACCTACGGCATCCAGACCTTCACGCGGCCAAAGGCTTGGCATCTGCGCTCGCCCTAACGCCCGGGAAACTCCGTGGCGCTCCATCCGCAATTTACTTCGTCCCCGTACGCGGAGTTGTTGCCGCAGCAACGCTGGTTTCCTGCGGCCGATCATGTTGGTTGATCGCGACCTGCCTGATCCCCTGGGTCCGGGACCCTACCAGCCTGGTGGCTCCTCTTTTTGAGAAAAGAAACCTAAAGGCTAGCAAAATGCTACCGTTTAGTGCATATTTTGACCAAATGCACCCAGCATCCCTACCCCTCCCATGAGCACACTCGTCGTCAAGAACCTGCCCGACGATCTTCACGCCCGTCTGAAGGACCAAGCCGAACGCAATCGGCGGTCCGTCACGCAGGAAGCGATCTCGCTGATCCAGGTCGGGCTGGTCGCCCCCCGCATCGCCCCCAAGTTGCCGCCCCCGATCAAGTTGAAGGGTGGGCCGCTCACAACGGAGGAAATCGAAACTGCCATCAACGAAGGGCGCGAATAGGAGCATTCGCCGATGGTTGTTGTCGACTGCAACGTCCTCGTCCATCTGCTGCTGGAAGGCGAGCAGACGCCCCGGGCGCGAGGGCTGCTGGAGCATGACCCCGACTGGCACAGTGAGGCGCTGCTGATGGTCGAACTGACCAATGTCTTGGCGACCGCCATGAGGGTTCGCAAGCTGGCGCTGAAGGACGCCACGATGGTGCTCACGCAGGCGGAAAGCATCGTTGCGTCGGCGCTGCATACCGCAAGCCACTTCGACGCGCTCGCGACGGCCGCCCATTACCGCATTTCGGCCTACGACGCGCACTATCTTGTCGTCGCGCGCCATCTGGGGGTAAAGCTCGTGACGGAGGACGCACGGCTGCGCAAATCCACGCGCGAGCTGACACAATCTCTGGCCGAAGCGGTCGGATACTGACCTTCGCGCCATCCCTGAGCCGATCTGGCGACTGCCGCTCATGTCCCGTCCGACCAAGCTGACGCCGGTGCCGTTCGACGTCGGATAGTCAGTCGTCCCGAGTTGCCGCAGCGTCCTGCAGCTCGGCGGCGCGCAGTGTGTTGGCAAGGAGCGTCGCAATGGTCATCGGCCCCACGCCACCCGGCACTGGCGTTATCCACGAAGCCACCTCCTTCGCCGCGTCGAAATCGACGTCACCGCAAAGCTTGCCCTCGGCATTGCGGTTGATCCCCACGTCGATCACCATCGCGCCCGGCTTGAGCCAGGCGCCCTGCACGAAGTTCGCCCTGCCCATGCCGGCGACGACGATGTCGGCCTGGCGGACGAGTCCCGGCAGGTCGCGCGTCTTCGAGTGGCAGATCGTCACCGTGCAGCGCTCCATCAGCAGCTCCAGCGCCATCGGGCGGCCGACGATGTTCGACTGGCCGATCACGACCGCGTGCTTGCCGACGAGGTCCTCGCCGGT
>CAYGYQ010000191.1:0-6961 GCA_964354035.1 uncultured Bordetella sp. | reverse complement strand
ACGTGCAGCGTGCCCACCGACGCGTGCGCGTACCAGGTGCCGCGCGTGCCGTGCCGCGCGAAGACCTGCGTCAGCCGGTCGACGTACTCGGCGAGGTGCGGCAGCGGCACCGCGCAGTCCTCGATGAACGACACCGGCTTGCCGTCGCCCTTCAGGCTCATCATGATGTTGAGCCCGGCCTTGCGCACGTCCCACAGCGCTCGCTGCGCCCCCGCGTCGGTCATTTCGACGACGCTGCCCGGCAGGCCGAGCTCGCCCATCAGCGCGACGAGATCGCGCAGGCGGGAGAGCGGTTCCTCGCGCGCGTCGCCGATGAACTCGACCAGCAGGATCGCATCGGGCTCGCCGATCAGCGCGCGGTCGATCACCGCACGGAACGCGGGGTTGCCGCGCGCGAGGTCGATCATCGTCCGGTCGACGAGCTCCACCGCCGCTGGCCGCAGCGCGACGAGGTGCCGCGCGCTCTCCATCGCCTTGTACAGCGTCGGGAAGTTGACCACGCCCAGCGCACGGTGCGCCGGCAGCGGCGCGAGCTTCAACGTGAGCTCGCGCGACCAGGCGAGGGTACCTTCGCTCCCGACCAGCAGATGCGCGTAGTTGACGCTCTCGTCGGCGGTGTAGGGGCGCTCGCTCTGCGCACAGCAGACGTCGATGTTGTAGCCGCCGACGCGCCGCAGGACCTTCGGCACGTTGCGCTCGATCTCGCCCTGCTCCCGCTCGCCGATCGCGCAGAGCCCGCGCAGAAGCTCGGCGATGCGCGGGGGCGCCGCCGCCATCTCGCGCTCGGGGCCGAAACGCGCCTCGGTGCCGTCGGACAGGACCGCGTCGATCGCGAGCACGTTGTGCACCATGTTGCCGTAGGCGATCGAGCGCGAGCCGCAGGAATTGTTGCCGGCCATGCCGCCGAGCGTCGCCTGCGCCGACGTGCTGACGTCGACTGGAAACCACAGGCCGTGCGGCTTCAGGAATGCGTTCAGCTGGTCGAGGACCACGCCCGGCTCCACCGCCACCGTCATCGCTTCGCGGTCGAAACCGTTGATGCGCGCGAGGTGCTTGCTGCAGTCGATCACCAGCGCGGCGCCGACGGTCTGCCCGCACTGCGAGCTGCCGGCGCCGCGCGGGAGCACCGGCACGCCCTGCTCGCGGCAGATCGCGATCGCCGTGCGCACGTCGTCGACGCTCTTCGGCACCAGTACGCCGACCGGATCGATCTGGTAGATCGACGCATCCGTCGCGTAACGACCGCGCGACCCGGCGTCGAACAGCACGTCGCCCTCGACCGCGCGCGACAGGCGCGCCGCGAGGTCGCCACTGCCGCGACGCGGATGAAACACCATCGGCTTGACCACTTGCTCGCTCATCGCGAACGACCCGAGGCCGGACCGAACGGGGTCACGCAGCGGCAGCAACACGAGGGCAGGCAGGCGGGCATGCACCCGATTGTAGAGGATACGCTGGTGAAACCGAGGCAACACTTGCTGCCGCGCGCCAAAGATGAGTAGCATGGGGCCCCGGTGTCCACCGGCCGCCGCCAGTGCCGGGGCCGCCGGCACTTTCGAGGTATCTGCTCCATGAATCCGCTCGTTCGCCAACCGTCCGGCCGCCATTTTCTGCAGATTCCGGGACCCACCAATGTGCCCGATCGCGTGCTGCGCGCGATCGATGCGCCGACGATCGACCATCGCGGCCCCGAGTTCGCCGTGCTCGGCAAGACCGTCTTCGCGGGCATGAAGAAGGTGTTCAAGACCGAAGGCGCGGTCGTCATCTACCCCGCTTCGGGCACCGGCGCGTGGGAGGCCGCGCTCGTCAACACGCTCTCGCCGGGAGACCGAGTGCTGATGGCCGAGACCGGCCACTTCGCGTCGCTGTGGAAGAAGCTCGCCGAAAGGCTCGGACTCGCCGTCGAGTTCCTGCCCGGCGACTGGCGGCACGGGGTTGCACCGGACGCGGTCGAAGCCCGGCTCACCGCGGATCGGGAGCACGCGATCAAGGCGGTGTGCGTCGTGCACAACGAGACGTCCACCGGCGTCACCAGCAGCATTCCCGACGTGCGCGCCGCGATCGATCGCGCCCGGCATCCGGCGCTCTACATGGTCGACACGATCTCGTCGCTCGCCTCAATCGACTACCGCCATGACGAATGGCGCGTCGATGTCACCGTCGCCGGTTCGCAGAAGGGCCTGATGCTGCCGCCGGGACTGTCGTTCAACGCGGTCAGCGCGACGGCGCTGGCGGCGGCGAAGACCGCCAGGCTGCCGCGGTCGTACTGGGACTGGAACGAAATGATCGCGATCAACCCGAGCGGGTTCTTCCCGTACACGCCGGCCACCAATCTGCTCTACGGGCTCGCCGCCGCACTCGACATGCTGTTCGCCGAGGGGCTCGACCAGGTATTCGCGCGCCACGACCGGCTCGCCGAGGCCACGCGGCGGGCCGTCAACGCCTGGGGACTAGAGATCCTGTGCGCCGACCCTGCACTGTACAGCTCCACGCTGACCGGCGTGATGATGCCCGAGGGCCACGATGCCGATGCCTTCCGCAAGGTCGTCCTCGAACGTTTCGACATGTCGCTCGGCCAGGGTCTGGGCAAGGTCGCGGGGAAGATTTTTCGCATCGGCCACCTCGGGCACTTCAACGAACTGATGCTTTGCGGAACGCTCGCCGGGGTGGAAATGGGGCTGGCAGCCGCCGGCGTCCCGCACCGGAAGGGGGGTGCCCAGGCGGCGATCGACTATCTCGCCGGGACCGCCCAGAAGTAGGGACAGGAACATGCCGGACGCAGGAACTGTATAACGGATACGGTTGGATCACCGGAACCACGCGAGTCCGGGCCCTGAATTGCCGGCTCGCACACCATGAGGAGGATCGGGAAATGAACAAATTCGTCAACACAGCGGGCGCCTTGGCGATCATGCTGGCGCACGCGCCGGCCATCGCGTGGGAGCCGACCAAGCCGGTCGAGATCGTGGTCGCCGCCGGTGCGGGCGGGGCTTCCGACCAGATGGCGCGGATGATGCAGGCCGCGATCCAGAAGAACAACCTGATGAAGCAACCGATGATCGTCTCGCTCAAGGGCGGGGCTTCCGGCGCCGAGGCGCTGATGTACATGAAGTCAAGTGAAGGCGATCCCAACAAGGTCCTCGTCGCCTATTCGCTGATCTACATGCTGCCGCTCGCCGCCAAGATTCCGTTCAACTGGCGCGACCTGTCCCCGGTCTCCGTCATCGCCATGGACCAGTTCGTGCTGTGGGACAACGTGACGCTGCCGTACAAATCGGTGAAGGAGTTCGTGACCGCGGCCAAGGCTGCCGATCCGCCGTTCAAGATGGGCGGCACCGGCTCGAAGCGCGAGGACCACGTCCTCACCGTGTTCATGGAAAAGAAGACCGGCGCGAAGTTCGCCTACCTGCCCTACAAATCGGGTGGCGAGGCGGCGACCCAGCTGGTCGGCAATCACACGGCGGCCAACGTCAACAACCCGTCGGAGAATCTCGAAGTCTGGCGCGCCGGCCAGGTCCGGGCGCTGTGCGTGTTCGACAAGGAACGGATCGCCTACAAGACCAAGGTCACCGATACCCAGTCATGGAACGACATCCCAACCTGCAAGGAAGAAGGGCTCGACGTCCAATACCTGATGCTGCGTGCCATGTTCCTTCCCGGCAAGGTGACGCCCGAGCAGACAGCGTTCTATGTTGACCTGTTCAGGAAGCTGACGCAGACCGCGGAATACAAGGACTACATGGAAAAGCAGGCGTTGAAGCCGGTATTTCTCACGGGCAAGGATATGCTGACGTTCCTCGAAGAGGACGACAAGCTGAACAAGGGCCTCATGACCGAGGCCGGCTTCGTCGCCCCGTAACCCGGACGCCACAGGCGTCGCAACCGTCGGCCCCCTCTCCCCGGCGCGGGGGGAGGGCATCCCGATGTTGCCTGTCCTTCTCCCAAATTCGAAATGCCCGAATCCGAGATCGAAATCGTCGTCGACGATCCGACCGCACCGGCGAGAAATTCGCCGGCGGTGACCAGCGGCCGCACCGTCGAGGTGGTCGTGTACGCGCTGCTGCTCGCGCTGGCGCTGCTCCTGGCCTTCGACAACTGGCGCAGCGGGATGGGCTGGGCCAGGGATGGCCCGCAGTCCGGGTATCTCCCGTTCTATCTGTGCGTCATTCTCGCCGGCGCATGCCTGTTCGGCCTGGGCGTCGCGTTTCGCCGGCGGGCGGAGGCAAGCGGAACGTTCGTCACGCGCGACCAGCTCAGGCGCGTCCTGCAGGTCTTCGTGCCGACCCTGCTCTTCTGCCTTCTGGTGCAATGGCTCGGACTCTATGTCGCGAGCTTCCTGCTGGTCGCCGGCTTCATGCGGTCGATCGGTCGGATTGCGCTGTGGAAATCGCTGCTCACGGGCTTGCTGTTCACGCTCATCATGTTTTCCACGTTCGAGCTCGCGTTCGACGTCATCATGCCCAAGGGCCCGCTCGAAGCGGTCTTCGGCCGCTAGGATCGAAGTCGATGGAAGCCCTGCCCCTCCTGCTGCACGGCTTTGCGGTCCTGCTGACCTGGAAGATACTGGCGCTGATGCTGGTCGGCCTCGTGCTCGGCATCTTCGTCGGCGTGCTGCCGGGGCTGGGTGGTCCGAACGGAGTCGCGATCCTGCTGCCGCTCACCTTCACGATGGACCCGACCTCCGCGATCGTGATGCTCTCGTGCATCTACTGGGGCGCGCTGTTCGGCGGGGCGATCACCTCGATCCTGTTCAACATTCCAGGCGAGGCATGGTCGGTGGCGACCACCTTCGACGGTTACCCGATGGCCCAGCAGGGGAAGGCCGCGGAGGCGCTCACCGCAGCGTTCACGTCGTCGTTCATCGGCTCGCTGGTCGCGGTGTTGCTGATCACTTTTCTCGCGCCGCGGATCGCGTCGTTCGCCCTGCGCTTCGGGCCACCGGAATTCTTTGCCGTCTACCTGCTGACCTTCTGCTCTTTCGTCGGCCTGGGGCGCGAGGCGAAGCACAAGACGGTGATCTCGATGGTGCTCGGACTGCTGCTGGCCGCCATCGGCATGGACACGGTGTCCGGTCAATTGCGCATGACCTTCGGCTTCGAACCGTTGTTGCGCGGCGTCAATTTTCTGGTCGCAGTCATCGGCCTGTTCGGCATCAGCGAGATCCTGCTGACCATGGAGGAGCGCCTCGCGCTGCGCGGTCATGCGGCCGCGATCAGCTTGCGCGTGGTCCTCAAAGTGTGGAAGGAATTGCCGCGCTATTGGGTGACCTTGTTGCGCTCCTCCGCCATCGGTTGCTGGCTGGGCATCACGCCGGGCGGCGCGATCGCCGCGTCGTTCATGGGCTACAACCTGGCCAAGCGGTTCTCAAAGGATCCCGCGAGCTTCGGCAAGGGACGCATCGAAGGCGTGTTCGCGCCCGAGACAGCGGCGCACGCGTCCGGGACGGCTGCGTTGCTGCCGATGCTGGCTCTGGGGATTCCCGGATCCGGCACGGCGGCGATCCTGCTCGGCGGTCTGATGGTGTGGGGACTCAATCCCGGCCCGTTGCTGTTCGTCGAGCACAAGGACTTCGTGTGGGGTCTCATCGCCTCAATGTACCTCGGCAACGTCGTCGGGCTGGTGATCGTGCTGACCACGGTGCCGATCTTTGCCTCGGTCCTGCGCATCCCGTTCGCCGCTGTCGCGCCGATGATCATCGTATCCTGCGCCATCGGCGCCTATGCCATCCAGAACGCCATGTTCGACGTTTGGCTCATGCTGCTGTTCGGCGTCGTCGGCTACGTGTTCAAGAAGATCGGCATACCGCTTGCGCCATTCACGCTCGCCCTGGTGCTCGGCAACCGCAGCGAGGACGCGTTCCGTCTGGCGATGATCGGGGCAGGCGGCGATTTGCGCGTGTTCTGGTCGAATGGACTCGTCGGCTCGATCACGACGCTGGCATTCACGCTGCTGTTCTGGCCGTTGCTAGGCCGGATGTTCGAAAGCGCGGGACGCTTGCTGCACCCGGGCAGGAGCTGATGCGGATGATCCTGGTGGCCGAGGTCGGTCGCGGACTTGACGCGCCGTTGCGCCGTTGCACGACATCCGCCAAGGCACGATGATGAACGACCTGATAGCAGTGACCCGCGCCGGTTCGATCGCGACGGTCGTGCTGAATCGCCCGGAGAGGCTCAACGCGCTGACCAAGTCGATGTGGCAGGCCCTGGGCAGTGCGATCGATACGCTGTCCGCCGACGATTCGCTGCGCTGCGTGATCCTGCGCGGCGCGGGCGAGCGCGCGTTCTCGCCGGGCAACGACATCGCCGAATTCGCGGCCGAGCGTTCCAACAAGGTGCAGGCGATCGACTACGGCCGCATCATGCACGCGACGGCGCGCGCGCTCGCCGGCTGCCGGCATCCGCTGGTCGCGCAGATCCATGGTATCTGCGTCGGCGGCGGCCTCGAGCTCGCCGCGCTGTGCGATCTGCGCATCTGCGGCGAGTCGAGCCGCTTCGGCGCACCGATCAAGAACCTGGGCCTCGTCATGGCCTACCCGGAAATGGCGCCGCTGGTGCGCCTCGCCGGGCCGGACGTCGCGCTCGAGATCCTGCTCGAGGGCCGGATCTTCGGCGCCGCCGAGGCGAAGGAAAAGCGGCTCGTCACGCGCGTCGTGCCCGACGCCGAGGTCGCCGCTGAAGCCGGGGCGACCGCGCAGCGCATCGCCGAGGGTGCCCCGCTCGTTGCGCGCTGGCACAAGCAGTTCGCGCGCCGGCTCGCCGAATCGCGGCCGATCACGGAAACCGAATACGACGAGTGCTTCGCGTGCTTCGACACCGAGGACTTCCGGATCGGCTGCTCGTCGTTCGTAGCCAGGAAAAAGCCGGAGTTCCTTGGCCGATGAGCGCCGCCGGGCCGTCCCAAGGCGCGAGTCGCGCCCCCTCGGGGGGCAGCGCAGCGGCGCCAGCCGCAAGCGTGGGGGCAC
>CAYGYQ010000190.1:1710-6982 GCA_964354035.1 uncultured Bordetella sp. | reverse complement strand
GCGCCCCCTCGGGGGGCAGCGAGCGCGGGGGCCGTTCATCCTAGCTCGCGAGCGCCGCCCGCGCGGCATCGATGTCGGCGCCGTCGGTCAGGGCGAGCGATTTCAGCTCGCGCGCGATCCGCTTGTTCATGCCCGACAGCACCCTGCCCGGCCCGCATTCGACCACGTGCGTTACGCCGCGCGCGGCGAACGCCTGGATGATCTCGACCCAGCGCACCGGGCTTGCGGCCTGCTGTGCCAGCGCCGCGCGCATCGCCTCCGGCGCGGGGCGTTCGGCGACGTCGACATTGTGCAGCACCGGTATCGCCGGAGCATTGAAGGTGACGCCGGCGAGTCTCGCCGCGAGTCGCTCGGCAGCGGGCTTCAGCAGCGAACTGTGGAAAGGCGCGGAGACCGGCAGCAGCACGCCCTTCTTCGCGCCGCGTTCCGCCGCCATGGCGATCGCGCGCTCGACGGCATCCTTGTGTCCGGCGATCACGATCTGCTCCGGCCCGTTGAAATTGACGGGCTCCACGACATGCGCGTTCGCAGATTCGCCAGCAACCTCCGCGCAGACCGCGGCCACCGCAGCCGCATCCAGGCCGAGAATCGCGGCCATTGCGCCCATCCCGGCCGGCACGGCCTCCTGCATGGCTTGCGCGCGGAACCGCACGAGCGGCAGCGCGTCACGAAAATCCAGGGCCCCCGCTGCGACGAGCGCCGTGTATTCGCCAAGACTGTGGCCCGCGACGATGGCGGGCACCGGCCCGCCCGCCTGCTGCCACGCGCGCCAAACGGCAATGCCGGCGGTCAGCATCACGGGTTGCGTATTGACCGTCTGGTTCAGGTCTGAATCCGGACCGGACGTGACCAGTGCCCACAGGTCCTGTCCGAGCACGGCCGAGGCTTCGTCGAACGTCGCCCGGATCGCAGGATGCGTCTCGAACCCGGCCATCATCCCGACCGATTGGGATCCCTGTCCCGGAAACACGAAGGCAAGCTTCATCGTCCTTTGGTTTTCCTTACCAGGTCAAATAGACCGAACCCCAGGCAAATCCGCCGCCAACGCCGATCAGCAGCAACCGATTGCCTACCGCGACGCGGCCGTCGCGGACCGCCTCGTCCAGCGCGAGTGGAATCGATGCGGCGGACGTGTTGGCGTGACGGTCGACGGTGGCGATCATCCGTTCGGGGGGCACCCCCAGCTTCTTCGCGGTCGCGTCCATGATCCGGATGTTCGCCTGGTGCGGAATGAACCAGTCCACCGCGCTCGCATCGACCCCGTTGGCGGCGAGCGCCTCGGCGCCGACCTCGGCCATCACCCTGACGGCGAACTTGAACACGGCGGGCCCGTCCATCCGCACGAACGGCGTGCCGCGGATTTCACCTTCCGCAAGCGAGCCGGGAACGCAGAGGATGTCCCGATAGCGGCCGTCCGCGTGCAGGTGCGCGGACCCGATCCCCGGCACCCGCGACGGCACCAGCACGACCGCGCCGGCGCCGTCGCCGAACAGCACACAGGATCCCCGGTCGTTCCAGTCGAGGATTCGCGAATAGATCTCGGCGCCGACGACGAGCGCGTTGCGCGCCATTCCCGAGGCGACCATGCGATCGGCCAGAGCGAGCGCATAGACAAACCCGCTGCACACGGCCTGCACGTCGAAGGCCGGCCCGCCCGCCGCACCGAGCTTGGCCTGGAGGACGCACGCCGTGGAAGGAAACACCATGTCCGGGGTGGTCGTCGCGACGACGATGAGATCGACGCCGGCCGGCGCAATCCCCGCGGCGGCAAGGGCGGCCCGCGCCGCGTGCTCCGCGAGGTCGCTGGTCATCTCCGCGGGCGCCGCGATCCGGCGCTCGCGGATGCCGGTGCGCGCGCGGATCCACGCGTCGCTGGTGTCGACGCGTTTCGCGAGCTCGTGGTTGGTGAGCACCTGCGCCGGCAGATAGCTGCCGGTTCCGACAATCCGGCTATGCATCGCTGACGGCCACTTCGGTCGCGGCGGCAGGCACGGGCGCCAACGCGGGCATCACGGCCATTCGCTGCGCGATCTTGTCGAGGACGCCGTGCGCGGCTTCCTTGTAGGCCTTGCGCAGCGCATGCTGGAACGCCAGCGCGTCAGCCGAGCCGTGGCTCTTGACGACGACACCCCGCAAGCCGATAAGCGTCGCGCCGTTGTGCCGGCGCGGATCCACGCGGTGCTTGAACGCGCGCAATACGGGATAGGCGAAGAGCGCCATGGCCTGCGTCAGAATATTGCGCGTGAATTCGGCCTTGAGCATCTCGTAGAGCATCGTGGCGAGGCCTTCGGAGGCCTTCAACGCCACGTTGCCGACGAAACCATCGCAGACGACGACGTCGGTCGTTCCCTTGTAGATGTCGTTGCCCTCGACATTGCCGTGGAAGTTGAGGCCGGACGCCCGCAGCAGCTCGGCCGTCTGCTTGGCGAGCTCGTTGCCCTTGATTTCCTCCTCGCCCACGTTGAGCAGTCCCACGGTGGGTCGCTCGATGTCGTCCACCGCGGCGACGAGCGCGGTGCCCATGACCGCGAACTGGAGAAGCTGCGCCGGCGAGCAATTGACGTTGGCGCCAAGGTCGAGCACCGTGACCACACCGCCCCGGCGCGTCGGCAGCTGTCCCGCGATCGCCGGGCGGTCGATGCCGGGCAGCGTCTTCAGCACGAAGCGCGAAATGGCCATCAGCGCGCCGGTGTTCCCGGCGGAAACGCAGGCCTGCGCGACTTCGTCCTTGACGAGATTGATCGCGACGCGCATCGACGAATCTTTTTTCTTCCGCAGTGCGTCCGCGGGCGGTTCGTGCATGGCGACGACTTCGCTCGCCGGATGCAGGACCAGCCGGCCCAGCGCCGGCGATTTGAGCCGCGCGAGCGCCGCCTTGAGCGGCGCCTCCTGCCCGACGGCGATCACCCGCGCCTCCGGCGTTTCCTCGAGGAACTTCAGGGCCGCCGCCAGCGTGACCGGGGGACCATGGTCACCCCCCATCGCGTCGACGGCTACCGTGACCGGCATGGCGACCGGCGCGACGGCTATTCGTCGGCCTTGGTCTTGACGACCTTCTTGCCGCGGTAGAAGCCGTTGGGGCTGATGTGGTGGCGCAGATGCGCCTCGCCTGTGACCGGCTCCACGGCGAGCGCCGGGCTGGGCAGGGAACTGTGCGCGCGGTGCATCCCGCGCTTCGACGGCGACTTCTTGTTCTGCTGGACTGCCATGCGTTTCTCCTAAGGGTGGTTCATGCCCTGCGCGTCTTCCCGACACGCATTCAATGCTTCGCCTTCTTGGCGGCGACGTTCTTCAATCCTGCCAGCGCCGCGAACGCGGATGCCCGCGGCGCAGCCGGCTGAGGCGCCGCAAGCGGCGCTTCCGCGCAGACCGCGCGCCCGCAACGCGGCGCGAACGGCAGGACCAGCAGCACCTCGTCCTCGATCAGCGTCAACGCATCCTGCGGCGCGTCTGCCAGCAGTACCTCGTGCTCGTCGTCCCCGGCGTCAAGCACGGCGAGCTCACGTTCGTCGCGCGCCAGCAGCAGCGTGGTGCACTGCGCCACCGGCCACGCGAAGGGTTGCAGGCAGCGTTGACACTCGAGCGGCACGCTCCCGTCCAGACGGATCTCGAGGGCGGGGCGGCCGCTTCCATCCGTGGTCCCGGTAATGCGCCATGCCACCTCGGAGGCTCCACCTTCCGGAGCCAGCCGATCGACCGCCCGCTCCATCGTGGCAATATCCACGGTGCCGGCAAGCGCTCCCTGCCGGAGCGCAAGGTCGAAAGCGTCGAATGCTCCCCGGCGCCGTCCAGACGATCCCTGCTGCCCGGCCATGCCTGCCTCCATCCTGCCCACATCCGCCGACAGCCCGGCTTGGCGCATGCACGCAACTAGGCCAGTCGAGCAAAAACGTTGGATAATAGCGCGAACGCCGAATCCTGTCAAAAATGCCCGCAAAAACAACAGTCAAGCCGATGTCCGGCGCCCTGGGTGCGCTGGCCCGGCAACCTCTCGTGCTCGCATCGACGTCGCGCTACCGGCGCCTGCTGCTCGAGCGCCTCGGCATCCCGTTCATCGCCGTCGCGCCGGGCACCGACGAGGCGGCGCTCGCGGACGAGGCGCCGGCAGCCACTGCGTTTCGGCTTGCCGAGGCAAAGGCCCGCAGCGTTGCCGGCGCCCATCCGGACGCGCTCATCATCGGCTCCGATCAGGTCGCCGATTGCGAAGGGCGCCCGATCGGCAAGCCGGGCACCCACGAACGCGCGGTGGCGCAGCTCACCGAACTGTCCGGCCGGACGGTCGTCTTCCACACCGGGCTGGCGCTGCTGGATGCAGCCTCGGGACAGTGTCAAACCGCGCTCGTCGACGTCCGCAGCACCTTCCGTTTCCTTTCCACCTCCGAGATCGAGGCGTACCTGCAGCGCGAGCGTCCCTATGATTGCGCCGGCAGCGTCCGCTCCGAGGCGCTTGGCATTGCCCTCTTCGAAAGCATTGAAAGCGACGATCCGACCGCGCTGATCGGCCTTCCGCTCATCCGGCTCACCCGCATGCTGCGTGTGGCCGGCGTCAACGTGCTGGCGCGCTCGTGACTTTGGGCCGCCTTTTCGTGGTGCCGAATCTGCTCGGCCTCGTCGCGCCCGAGCACGTGCTGCCGGCGCACACGATGACCGTGGCCCGCGGCCTCGCCCACTTCGTCGTGGAAAACGCCAAGCCCGCGCGCGCGTTCCTGCAATCGCTGGCGCCGGCACTGCCGATCCGGCAGATCGACATCGTGGAACTGGGCGACGCTTCCGAGCCCGCACGCTGCGCCGAACTGCTGGCGCCGGCCCGTGACGGCCATGATCTCGGACTCCTGTCCGACGCCGGGTGCCCGGGCATCGCCGATCCCGGCGCCCTCCTCGTGGCACAGGCGCATCGCGAAGGCATCGGCGTGGTGCCGCTGGTCGGCCCGTCGTCGATCGCGCTCGCGCTGATGGCGTCCGGGATGAACGGGCAGGGCTTTACATTTCACGGGTACCTGCCGGTGAAGGCCGATGCGCGCACTGCGGCCATCCACCAGCTCGAGGCCGACTCCCGGCGTACCGGCTATGCGCAGATCTTCATCGAGACGCCGTATCGCAATGGCACGTTGCTCGCGGCGCTCGCCGCGGCCTGCAAGCCGGCCACGCGCCTGTGCGTGGCCGCCGACCTGACGCTGGCCACCGAGTCCGTGGTGTCGCAAACGATCAGTGCCTGGCGCGGCGCCAACGGCACGCGCTACGCGAAGCGTCCTGCGATCTTCGTGCTGCAGGC
>CAYGYQ010000190.1:0-1610 GCA_964354035.1 uncultured Bordetella sp. | reverse complement strand
TGCCGCGCTGCTCCACGCGGCCAGTCAAATGGCGGCCGCTATCTGTACAGGAGTTGGGGCAACCAGAGGCCGATTTCCGGGAACACGTACAGCAGGACCAATGCGATCACCTGGATGCCCATGAACGGCAGCATCCCGGCGAAGATCGCGTTCAGCGTCACGTGCGGCGGCGACACGCCCTTCAGGTAGAACGCGGCCATCGCCACCGGCGGGGACAGGAATGCCGTCTGCAGGTTGAGCGCCACGAGCAAGCCGAAGAACAGCGGATCGATGTTGAAGTGCGGCAGGAGCGGAATGAAGATCGGCATGAAGATGATGATGATCTCGGTCCATTCGAGCGGCCAGCCCAACAGGAAGATGATGATCTGCGCCAGGATCATGAACTGCACCGGCGTCATGTCCATCGACAGCACCCATTTCTCGATCACCTCCTGCCCGCCGAGCAACGCGAACGCCGCCGAGAAGATCCCGGAGCCGACGAAGAGCCAGCAGACCATCGCGCTCGTTTTGGCGGTGAGGAACGACGATTCCTTGAGGATGGTGCCGAGCTCTTTCACCGTCTTCCACGTGGCACTGCCGCTCGCGCCTCCGGGACGCGCCTCGCGCGCGTTGGCGACAAAGCGATACGCCGCCGCCAGCACGAATCCGCCAAAGGCGCCGATAGCCGCCGCTTCCGACGGCGTGGAGAGCCCGAACACGATCGAGCCGAGCACGGCCAGGATCATCAGCGCCAGTGGAAAGAACGAGGTCAGCAGCATCTTGAATACTTCGAGCCGCTCCCAGCTCCAGAGTCGGTAAAGAACGGCGAGACCGGCGATGCCGACGGCGAAAACGATCCAGAGCCACAGGGGCACCGGCAGGCGTGCCGGCGCCTCGGTGGGCGGCTCGGCGGATTTCGTTTCGATGGCCGGCTTCGCCTCGGACACTTCCTTCGCACCCTTCTCGGTCGCCTCACCGGCCGGCGGGGCCTCTATTCCGGGCTCCGTCGTGGCATCCTTGGCACCCGTTTCCTCTTCCTCCGGCTCCGCGGCGCCGATCAGGCCCGTCGAAGCCTCGCTGTCCTGCGCGGGCGCCGCGACGAGGCCTCCGGCCTCGATCAGCCCGGCCGTGCTGGCCTCGATCGCCGGCTTGGTCACCCCCTGGTAGGCGGCGCCAAGTACCGCCGCGACGACCAGCGCCGGCAACAGCGTGACGACCAGCTGCCCCAGCGCGGTGCGCTTGGCGGCCCCCGGGCCGCCGCCCAGCACCCGAAACAACCCACCGAGTGCGTTGCTGCCATGCCGCGCCTGCGCCCGCGCGAGGGGTGGGAGGTCGACCTGCCGTTCGCTCGCGGCGAGCGGAGGCATGAGGTTGGGTTTCCACCAGGCAAGGAGAATGACGTACGCGATGTAGAGCCCTGCGAGCATGAGCCCGGGCAGGAAGGCGCCCGCGTAGAGTTGCACCACCGACACGCCGGCAACGGCCCCGTAGACGATCAGCAGCACCGACGGCGGGATCAGGATGCCGAGGCAGCCCCCCGCGCAGACCGCGCCGGCCGCCACTTTGGTGTTGTAGCCGGCCTTGAGCATCGCCGGAAACGCGAGCAGGCCCATCAGCGTGACCACCGCGCC
>CAYGYQ010000189.1:0-7119 GCA_964354035.1 uncultured Bordetella sp. | reverse complement strand
CGTTGCTCATGATCGCGACGCTGCCGATGCCGTGGGGGCGAAGCTCGGTCATGTCGCGGACGATCTTCGCGACCACCGCCTTCACGTACGGGCAGTGGTTGCAGATGAACATCACGACGGTGCCCTTGGCGCCGCGGACCGATGCCAGCGTGTGCCGCCCCCCGTCGGTGCCGGGCAGGTCGAAGGGAGCGGCGGGCCAGCCGAGCTGGCCTGCGGGTGTCGTCAGGCTGACCATGGCATCCTCGATACAGGTTGACGGGGTCGGTGCAAATTTTCCGGCCGCGGGGATCTGGCGGATAACATACACTCACTGCCCTGCACACATCAACCATGATGCCCGTCACCCGCCACTCCGATCCCGACGCGTTCATCGTCGCGGCCGCGCCGATGGCCGCGCGCGGGCAGGCGTCGGCGAGCTTCTTCATCGGCTGGGCGCACGCGATGAAACGGACGCCACCGGCTGCCGACGAGCGCATCTATCTGGCGACGTTCCGCGACGTCGCGGCCTATGGCGTGGCGATCCGGCGCGATGACGGCCCGGTCATCATCGGCCAGAGCGATGCCGCCGCGGCAACCGCGTTCGCCGATGATCTCGCGCCGGAGAGTCCGGGCTTGCAGGGGGTGGTGGGCGCGCTTCCGGCAGCCGAGGCGTTCGCGCAGCGGTGGCATGAGCTTACCGGGCGCACGCGCCGGCTGCGGGTTCGCCTCCGCCAGCACGCGCTGGTCGCGGTCAACGAAGTGCCGGCGGCACCGGGCGCGCCGAGGATCGCGACCGAAGCCGATACCGAGTGGCTGATCGAGGGGCAATGCGCGTTCGTGGCGGAAGTGGGCGTGCCCGATCCCCACGAACGCATGCGCGCGGCCCTGCCCAAGCGCGTGCTGCGCGGCGAATACCGGATCTGGGACCACGGCGGGCGCGTGGCCTTCGCCGGCTTCAGTGACGCGGCCCCCGATTTCGCCCGGATTGCGCCTGTGTACACGCCGCCCGAGTGCCGTGGGCGCGGGTACGCAACCTCGCTGGTCGCGCGCATGTCGAGTGAACTCCTCGCTCGGGGCAAGCGGCGACTGTTCCTGACGACTGACATCGCCAACCCGACGTCGAATGCGATCTACGCCCGCATCGGCTTTCGCGCCGAGAACGACGACTGGCATTTCGACTTCGTCCCGCCGGAGCCGTAACACCGTGGCCATACCCCGCTTCTTCGTTCCCGCCGGACTTGCGCCGGGACAGGTCGGCGCGACCATCGAGTTGGACGAAGCCGCCGCGCATCACGCGACGCGCGTCCTGCGCCTGGCCGGCGGCGACGCGCTGACGCTCTTCGACGGCACGGGCGGCGAGTATGCGGTGACGCTCGCCCACGTCGACAGGCGCGGCGCGACCGTGCGTGTCGAGGCGTTCCTGCCGGTCGACCGCGAGTCGCCGCTCGCGGTCACGCTGGCGCAGGGGATCGCGGCCAATGACGCGATGGACTACGCCATCCGCAAGGCGACGGAACTCGGCGTGACGTCGATCCAGCCGCTCGTCACCGCGCGCAGCGCGCCGCTGCCACCGGGTGAGCGCGGCGACCGGCGCCTCGCGCACTGGCGTGGCGTCGCGATCGCAGCCTGCGAGCAGTCCGGGCGCAATCGGGTGCCGGAAGTGCGGCCGGCGCAGGTGGTGACCCCATGGCTCGAAGCATGGACGGGGAGCGGCATCGTCTTCGCGCCCGACGCGCAACGCTCGCTCGCCGCGCTCGCGCAACCGCCGGCACCCCTTGCGCTGCTGATCGGTCCCGAAGGCGGACTCGACGAACGCGAATTGCGCGCGGCCCGGGCGCGCGACTTTCATCCAGTGCGGCTCGGCCCGCGCGTGCTGCGGACCGAAACGGCGGCCGCGGCAGCACTCGCGGTGTTGCAGTCGATGTGGGGAGACGGGCGATGATGCGAGCCCGGCGGTGGCTGCCGATCGCGGCAGT
This sequence comes from uncultured Bordetella sp., assembly GCA_964354035.1. Taxonomy (GTDB): domain Bacteria; phylum Pseudomonadota; class Gammaproteobacteria; order Burkholderiales; family Casimicrobiaceae; genus CAIWHR01. Next base: position 5,164 of record CAYGYQ010000189.1, on the reverse strand, counting down.
GCTTGCCGGTTGCGCAGCGCCGCCGGCGACCGATCATGCGGGCCTGCAGCCGTACGCGTTCGTCGTGCTGGGCGAGGAAGGTCGCGCGGTGGCGCGCCTGATCACCACCGCTGCCGCGTGTCCGCAGATCGAGTTCGACGGCGTCGGCACGACGATGGACGTTCGTGCGCGCCCCGCGACGATCCCGCTGCGGCCAACGCGCAGCGAGCCGGCGGAGTCGAAACCGTCCGCATTCCCGGTGCTCGTCTGCGAGCAGGCGATTCCGGCGTCCGCGCAGCGAGCCGTCGTCTCCGGACGCGCGCTCGCGTTGCCCAATCCCAGTCCGCAGCGGATCGTCGTGGTGGGCGACACCGGTTGCCGGCTCAAGTCCGCGGACCGGGTCTTCCAGGCCTGCAACGACCCCGCGCAGTGGCCGTTCGCGGCGGTCGCCGGCGCGGCGGCGGATGCCCGCCCCGATCTCGTCATCCACGTCGGCGACTATCACTATCGTGAGAACGCGTGTCCGGACGGCAACAGCGGATGTGCGGGCAGTCCGTGGGGCTACGGCTGGGATGCCTGGGAGGCCGATCTCTTCGCCCCTGCGGCAAGACTGCTCGCTGCCGCGCCGTGGATCCTCGTGCGCGGCAACCACGAATCGTGCAGCCGCGCCGGGCAGGGCTGGTGGCGATTCCTCGATCCGCGTCCGCTGTCACCCGGGCAGGACTGCAACGCGGCCGCGGACGACGCGGGTGGCGACTACAGCGAACCGTATGCCGTGCCGCTCGGGTCGGCTGCGGATACCGACACCCAGTTCATCGTGTTCGACTCGTCGCGGGTCGGCGTTGCGCCGCTGCCGCCGAGCGACGCGATGCATGTCAGGTATCGGGGCCAGCTCGAGCGCGCGTTCGCGCTCGCGGCGCGGCGGCCCAACACGTTCTTCATGAACCACCATCCGGTGCTCGCGTTCGCGCCGAATCCGACCAGGCCCGACGCCCCGTTCCCGGGCAACGGCGCGCTGCAATCGGTGCTGGGAACGCTGCAGCCGACGGTGCTCTTCCCGCCCGAGGTGAAGGCGCTCCTCGCCGGTCACGTGCACCTGTTCGAGGTGGTCAGTTTTTCGACACCGCAACCGGCGCAGTTCGTTTCCGGCAACGGCGGCGACTGGATCGACACACCGCTGCCTTCTCCGCTGCCGGCAGGATTGACGCCCATGCCCGGCGCGGTGATCGCAAGCCTGGTGGCGACGAACCGTTTCGGCTTCATGACCATCGAGCGCGACGGCGCGGGCTGGCGGATGGTCGCGCACGACGCGCGCGGCGCGCCGATGATCTCGTGCACGCTGTTCGAACGGCGCGCAAAGTGCGATCCCGCGGCGTCGCAATGAACTCGTGAAGCCGGGTGAAGATGGGGACCGGCCCCGATGTTCTTTGGGGCCGGTCCCCGCCTTCAGACATTTGTCCCCGGCTTCAGCTCCGCGTACCCGCTGCCGGAGACAGAGGCAGCGGCTTGCCGGCCAGCGTCAGCGCCGCCATGCGGAACTCGTCCCAGACGTTGCCCCGGCCGATGCCTTTCGCCAGCGCGTCGAGCCGCGCGAGCGCTGACAGCAGCGGCGGGATGGTTTCCGGCGGCACGCGGCGTGCGGCGCGCTCCATCGCCGCCTGCCGCTTGCCCCAGACCCGCGCGTTGCGAATCGCGACCGCCACTGGCGTTCCTGCCGCGATCGCCTCGCGCACCGACGCCAGCGCGTGGATGTCCTCGGAGAGCTGCCACAACAGCAGCTGGATACCTTCGCCCTCGGTTTCCAGCGCCGCGATGATGCGCAGTGCGCGGGCGGGGTCCGCCGCGAGCCACGCCTCCGACAGCTGGAAGACGTCGTAGCGGGCGACGTCGGTCACCGCGCGCTCGACCGCCTCCGCGCCGAGTTCACCCTCAGGCAAGAGCAGGCCGAGCTTTTCGATTTCCTGCCGCGCGGCGAGCAGGTTGCCCTCGCAGCGGTCGGCGAGAAAGGCGAGCGTCTCCGGCGCCACCCGCTGCCCTTGCCGGGCGAGGCGCGCCTCGATCCACGCCGGCAGCGCCTCGCGTTCCAGCGGATAGACGGCGACCACTGCGCCCGCTCCCGCCAGCGCCGTGAACCACGACGAAGACTGTGCGGCACGGTCGAGCTTCGGCAGCGTCACGAGCAACAGCTGGCCGGATCCAGGTTGGGCAGCGCAGATTTCGAGCGCCCGGGCGCCTTCGCTGCCGGGCTTGCCGGAGGGGATGCGCAGATCGACGAGCTTGCGCGCACCGAAGAGACCGAGATTGGCGCTGGCCGCGAGAAACGCATCCCATTTGAACCCGGGCTCGACGACGAGGATTTCGCGCTCGTCGTAACCGGCCTTGCGCGCGGCAGCGCGAATCGCGTCGCCCGCCTCCATCGCGAGCAGCGGCTCGTCGCCGTGGACGACGTAGATCGGCGCGAGCGGGCGTTCGAGATGCGCGGCAAGCTGGTTCAGGCGAAGTTCCATGTTCGATGTCGTCCTGCGCTTGCGCCCGGCGTCCACCGGCGCCGGCAGCTGCTACGCCGGCTTGTTCGCGAACTGCAATCGCCTTACCACCTGCTGCACGGCGTCGGTCTGCATCTCCTTGGAGAGTTTTGCCTCCTCCGCCTCGCGCGCGAGCACTTCGGACTCGCTGAACGTGAACGAGCGGCGGATGACGATCTCCGCCGCCGGCAGCCAGTCCTTGCCGCTGGCATCGTGCAGCGCGAACGTCACGCGCTTGGTCAACAGGAATTCGCGGGCGCGCCCGCCGCTCGACAGCGACAGCACCTGCTTGTCGTCGGTGACGTTCGAGACGTCGAAGATGACCTGTGCCGCGGCGGCGCTGTCGACCAGCTGAATGCCGCTCCCCGCGAGCGCGCGCTTCAGCTCCGCGGTGAACGGCACGTTGGCCGGCGAATTGATGAACAGCGTCGAAAAGGCGTAGCTGACATCGCCACGCAGATGGAAGCCGCATCCGGTGACCGCGGAGGCCAGGACGACGGCGAACAGGAACCCGGCGAGGCCGCGGCGGCGCGCCGGCACGCCGGCTGTCCGTGACGCGGATCCCCGGTTCGGCCGGCGCGCTCGCCCGAGGCGTTCAAACCACGACATTGACGAGCCGTCCCGGCACGACGATCACCTTCTTCACCGGCGCGCTCCCCGCGTGCTTCGCGACCTCGGCGCTCGCGCGCGCGGCGGCTTCGATGGTCTCGCCGTCGGCATCCGCGGGCACTTTGAGCTTGCCGCGCAGTTTGCCGTTGACCTGCAGCACAAGCTCGATTTCGTCCTGCGCGAGCGCGGCCGGATCGACCTTCGGCCACGGCGCGTCGAGCAGGGCGCCGTGCGCCGTCGCGTAGCCCACTTCGTTCCACAGCGACCACGTGACGTGCGGGACGACCGGATAGAGCACGCGGAGCAGGATCGACAGCCCTTCGCGCGCCAGCGCACCCGCGCCGGCGGCATCGGCCGGCACGGCCTCGAGCGCGTTCAGCATCTTCATTCCCGCTGACACGACCGTGTTGTACTGGATGCGCTCGTAGTCGTAGTTCGCCTGCTTCAGCGTGACGTGGATCTCCCGCCGCGCCGCCTTGACGGCCGCGGCCGCATCGCGCCAGCCGCCCGCGTCCGCATTCGCGCGCACGGCGTCGGCGCGGGCGTGCGCGTACGTCCAGAGGCGGCGCAGGAAGCGGTGGGCGCCTTCGACGCCGGCGTCCGACCACAGCGCGGTGTCCTCCGGCGGCCCGGCGAACATCACGAACAGCCGCGCGGTGTCGGCGCCGTACTTCGCGATCAGCGCCTGCGGATCGACGCCGTTCTTCTTGCTCTTCGACATCGTCCCGATGCCGCCGTATTCGACGCGCGCGCCGTCGGCCTTTGCCTTCGCCCCGACGATGCGGCCGTCGGCGTCCTGCTCGACGTCGACGTCGTCGGGCGCGAAGTAGTCGATGCCGCCCTTGTCGCTCCGGCGGAAGTAGATGTGGTTGAGCAGCATCCCCTGCGTCATCAGCCGCGTGAAGGGCTCGTCGAACCGGACGAGCCCGAGGTCGCGCATGACCTTCGTCCAGAAGCGGGCATAGAGCAGGTGCAGGATCGCGTGCTCGATGCCACCGATGTACTGGTCCATCGGGTTCCAGTAATCGTTGCGGGCATCGACCATCGTCGGCGCGTCGGGGCACGCGTAGCGCATGTAGTACCACGACGAGTCGACGAAGGTGTCCAGCGTGTCGGTCTCGCGCTTCGCGGGCATGCCGCAGCGCGGGCACGCGCAGTCGACGAAATCCGCGCGCTTGGCGAGCGGGTTCCCGGTGCCGTCGGGCACGCAATCCTCCGGCAGTACGACGGGCAGGTCCTTCTCCGGCACCGGCACGTCGCCGCAGGCGGCGCAGTGCACGATCGGGATCGGCGTGCCCCAGTAGCGCTGGCGCGAGACGCCCCAGTCGCGCAGCCGCCAGGTCGTCCGCTTTTCCCCGAGGCCGCGGGCGGCGAGGTCGGCGGCGATCGCGTCGACGGCGGCCTGGCAGGCGAGGCCGTCGTACTTGCCGGAGTGCAGGCACCGGCCGCGCTCCTTGTCCTCGTACCAGGGCTTCCACGCGTCGGCCGAGAAGGTCTCGCCGTCGACCGCGACGACCTGCCGGATTGGCAGCCCGTACTTCTTCGCGAAGGCGAAGTCGCGCTCGTCATGCGCGGGGACGCCCATCACCGCGCCGTCGCCGTAGCTCATCAAGACGTAGTTGCCGACCCACACCGCGACCTCCTCGCCGGTCAGCGGGTGCGTGACGGCGAGGCCGGTGGGCATCCCCTTCTTTTCCATCGTCGCGAGGTCGGCCTCCATCACGCTGCCGTGCCGGCACTCGTCGATGAACGCGGCGAGTGCCGGGTTCGACTTCGCAGCGTGCGCGGCGAGCGGATGCTCAGCGGCGATCGCACAGAACGTGACGCCCAAGATGGTGTCGGCGCGCGTCGTGAAGACGTACATGCGGCCGTCGCCGATCGGCTTGCCACGCATGTCACCGTCAGTGCCGCGGATGTCGTGCGTGAACGCGAAGCGCACGCCCTGGCTCTTGCCGATCCAGTTCGCCTGCATCGACCGCACGCGCTCGGGCCAGCCCGTCATCTTCGGGAGGTTGTCGAGCAGCTCGTCGGCGTAGTCGGTGATCCGCAGG
>CAYGYQ010000188.1:0-7131 GCA_964354035.1 uncultured Bordetella sp. | reverse complement strand
CGCACGCCGATCCAGAAGAGGAACAGCGTGTGGCACAGCCCCACCATCGCGACGATCGCCATCACCGGCAGGAACAGGGTTGCCCCTGCCAGCATCACCGGAATCGCACCATAGGTTGCGACCTTGAGCGCAGCGAGATAGTCGCGCGGCGCGCCGAACATCGGCGCGATCAGGGTAAAGATGGCGGCCAGGACGAGGATCGAGCCGACGGTGGCGAAATAGGTCGCGGTGCCGGCCGCGAGAATCTGCTCGGCGGGCACCAGGAACCCGTGCACCGGGTCCCAGGCGCGGTCGAAGGTCTTCATGCCGATCACCGTGGCGACAGGTGCGAGCAGTGCCAGCGGCAGGATGTAATGGCGCAGCAGCCTGTCGACCGATGTCTTTTCCCCGGCGATGGCGTCCCACTCCGCCGCAGGGCGAAAGATGAGGTAGACGATGCGGCGCAGCGTTTCCATCGCGCTTTCGAAGCGCGCCAACCGGCGATTCCCGGCCGCGCCGGCAACCGCATGCCCGGTTTACGCGTCGTTCAGTCGGCGTTGCCCAGCCATTTCTGCGCCCGCGCCGCCTTGACCAGCGCCGCGAATCCACGGGTTCCCTGTTTCGCGGCGAGGGCCCGCAGCCGCAACAGGAGCTCGGCGGTGGCGAGCGCGTCGGACGCCGCATTGTGGCGAATCGTGCACTCGATGCCGAATGCCGCGAGCCAGTCGTCGAGGCTGCGGCCACCGTAACGGTAGGCCTCCGGCACCAGCGCCCCGGCGAGCGGCGCGAGGTCGAGCCATGGCCGGTCGTCGGCCGGGAGTCCGGCGCCGGCGAAGGCGACGCGCAGCACGGCGCGGTCGAAGTCGGTGTGGAAGCCCACGCGCGGCGCATCGGCGGCCCATCCGCGAAACGCTTCGAGCGCACCGCGCACGGGCACTCCGGCGGCCTGCGCGCCGTGCCCGATCCCGTGGACCACGATGTTGGCGGCGTCGCCCGACCGGTCTCCTTTCAACACGATCTCGAAGCTGTCGTCGAGCAGGATCCCGTCGTCGTCCACGGCGACCGCGCCGATCGCCAGCAGCCGGTCGTGCTCGGGGTCGAGACCGGAGGTTTCGGTGTCGACGACGACCCAGCGTCCCGTCAGGGTCGGCGCCGTGTCCCGGCCGAGCCAGCGTCGGAGCGAGGCCAGCGCGGAGTTCATCCGGGATAGTCGAGTTCGAGGCGCTGCTGCACCTTGCGTATCTGCCGCATCGCTTCCTTGAGGATGCGGCGGTCGAGGTCCGGCAGCATCGCGAGCGGCACGACATTCGGGTTGGCGGACTCGCCGTCGCGCGCGCCGTGCGCCACGCGGCGATGTTGCTCGCGCAGGCGCAGCAGCTGCACGTACTCGAACGCGTCGCACCAGGCGCGGATCTCCTCGACGGGAACGCCGCGCGCGGCCGCGGCTTGCGTCAGTCGCTCGACGGTATTGGTCGCGGTGACGCCGGCCGCCAGCGCGAAAATGCGCGCCGCGTCGACGAACGGCACGCTGCCGCTCATCTTGAGGTCGATGCCCTCGACGCCGGTATCGCCTTCCGCGCCCTGCAGTTCGCCCCGCCAGTTGAGCGGCGGGCGGTTCGAGAGCGCGTTGTCGGACATCTGCTTCAGGAACCGCGGGTTCGCCTGCGCGTGCGCGGCGATGTCCGCCCGCAGCGCATCCGCGAGTCGCGACTCCCCCCACAGCGCGCGGAAGTCGAAGAAGATGTTGGCGGCGAGCAGGCTCGTCGGATCGCCCCGGTCGACCCACCCCGCGAACGCCGCCTTCCACTCGTCGAGGCTCGCGCACCAGCGGGGATTCATCGCCATCACGCCGCCCTTGCACAGCGGATAGCCGCAGCGGTCCATCGCCTCGTTGACGGTGCGCGCAAACGGCAGCAGACGTTCGCGGACGGCGTCGGGGGCGAGGCTCTCGTCATTGGTGACGAAGATGAGACCGTTGTCCTGGTCGGTCGCGATCGTCTGCTCGCCGCGGCCCTCGGACCCCATGCCGAGCCAGCACAGCGCGAGCCCGGACAGGTCGTGCGCCGGCGCCTTCAGCTCGAGGATGCGCACGGCGATCTGGTCGTTGAGGCTCGAAATCATCCGCGTCAGGTGCCCGGCGGCAACACCCTGCGCGACCAGCGAGAGCGACAGGGCACGAACGTCGGCCGCGCACTGGACCAGCGCCGGTATGTCGGGAGCGCGCCGGACGGTCGATGCGAGCTCACGCACCGACAGCCGCTGCAGGCTGAAAAGATCGCGCTCGGAGACGACACCGGCGACCTTGCCATCGGAATCGACCACGACGATGTGGCGTACGCCGCGCTGCGCCATCACCAGTGCGGCGTCGCCGGCGGTGGCATCGGCGGGCAGGGTGATCGCGGGTTCGCTCATCACATCGCGCATCGCTGCCGTGAGCGGCCGCTGCGGCAACACGACGCGACCGATCACGTCCTGCCGCGTGAAGATGCCGAGCGGCCTCGACTCGGCGTCGACGATCGGCACCGAGCCGATCCGATTTTCCTCCATCGCGGTCAGTGCGTCACCGAGCGGCGCATCGGGACCACGCACCACCGGCACCTGCCGCAACAGCCCGCGCAGCCGGGTCGACAGCCCGCGCTGCTCCGTGGCGGTGGCTGCGTACTCCGACTGCAGTCGAATCCGCGACAGGTCGAGCAGGTGCGCGAGCCGGCGCGTGCAGAAGTCCTGGAAGACCGGCGAGGCGCCGAGCATCGTGTCGAACACGGCGACCGGGAACTTGAGGCAGAAGGTGTCCTGCGTCACGCGATAGATGCTGGTGATGCCGCGCCGTCCGATCAGCGCGCCCAGCGGAAACATCTCGCCGGCCGAGAGTTCCCACAAGGCGACCGCGGTGCCGCCGGTGCCCGGGCGCTCGCCACGGACGGTGCCCTGCCGGATCACGTAACAGTGGGCCGGCCGCTCGGACGCCGGTGCGAGGATGATCTCGCCGGGCGCGAAGTACTTGAGCTGCGACGCGCGGACGATCCGGTCGAGGTCGCCTTCGTTCATCGCGGCGAACGGCGCATGCGGCTTCAATGCCTGCCGCATGCCGGCCAGGACCGAAGGTGCGGGGATGGGTGACTGGGGCAAGGTGGAATCCTCGGACAGGCTGAACCAATGGTGATTGTAGAACGGAAGGATGTTGCCGGGTATCCGCCGCGACGCGTGCGCCGCGGGCGCGAGCGATGGGCGCGACCGTCGTCGTGCTAGACTCCGCTGGCCTGCCCGGCCCGTTCGCAATCGCGATGCCCGATAACTCTCCCGCGCTCACGGCCCTTTCGCCCCTGGACGGCCGCTATGCCGCGAAGATCGCGCCGCTCGCCCGGCATTTCAGCGAGTACGGCCTCGTGCGCGCGCGCGTGCGCGTCGAAATTGCGTGGCTCATTGCGCTGTCCGAAGCGCCACGCATCGCCGAGATCGCTCCATTCAGTGCGGCGGCGCGCACTGCGCTGGAGTCCGCGTGCGACTCGTTCTCTCCGGCCGACGCGGCGCGGGTCAAGGCCATCGAGCGGACGACCAACCACGACGTGAAGGCGGTCGAATACTGGTTGAAGGAGCGCTTCGCCGACATCCCCGAGATCGCGCGGGTCGGGGAATTCATCCATTTCGCCTGCACGTCGGAGGACATCAACAATCTGGCGTACGGCCTCATGCTGGCGGAAGCGCGGACCGCGATCCTGTTGCCCGCTCTGCGCGGGATCGCGGCGGCGCTGAAAGCGCTCGCGCACGCCAACGCTGCCGTGCCGATGCTGTCGCGCACGCACGGCCAGCCCGCGACGCCGACCACGCTCGGCAAGGAGATGGCGAATGTGTATGCGCGGCTCGAGCGCCAGATCGCCGCCATCGAGCGCGTGCCGCTCAAGGGCAAGGCGAACGGCGCCGTCGGCAACTACAACGCGCACGTCATCGCGTATCCGGAGGTCGATTGGGAGCGCCTCGCCGCGAGTGTGGTCACGGGGCTCGGTCTCGAGTTCAACCCGTACACGACGCAGATCGAGCCGCACGATTGCCTGGCGGAGCTCTTCGATGCCGTTGCCCGCGCCAACACCGTGCTGCTCGATCTCGATCGCGACCTCTGGGGCTACGTGTCGCTCGGTTACTTCCGGCAGCGGGTGACGGAGGGCGAAGTCGGGTCGTCGACGATGCCGCACAAGGTCAATCCGATCGACTTCGAGAATTCCGAAGGCAACCTCGGGCTTGCGAACGCGCTGTTGCGGCATCTGGCCGAAAAGCTGCCGATCTCGCGCTGGCAGCGCGACCTCACGGACTCGACGGTGCTGCGCAACGTGGGCGCCGCGCTCGGTCACGCGCTGCTGGGATGGGTGTCGCTGCAGCAGGGCCTTTCCCGCCTGGCGGTGGACGAGGCGCGCATCGCCGCCGACCTCGATGCCAACTGGGAGGTGCTCGCCGAGCCCATTCAGACAGTGATGCGCCGCTACGGCGTGCCGAACCCGTACGAGCAACTGAAGGCGCTGACGCGCGGGGTGACCGGCATGACGCGCGAGAGCCTGCACCTGTTCATCGACGGCCTCGCGATCCCTGCGGACGCCAAAGCGCGGCTGAAGGCACTCACCCCCGCCACCTATATCGGCAAGGCGGCGGAGCTCGCGCGCCGGATCTGAGCGCCGGGGACGGAACGCGCAGTCGCGGCTTGTCCCCGGAATTCGCGCTGCGGCAATGCGGCGAGGGTCCGCAAAAAGGGCGCAGCCGGCTCCGGTTTTCAGGGCGTTGGCGGCTCCCGCCGCGGGCGGCGTTCCTTGATGAACGTGCTGATCGCGGGCAGCAGCGAGATCGCGACAATGGCGAGGACGATCAGCGTCAGGTTCTGCTTGACCCAGGGGATGTTCCCGAACACGTATCCCGCGTAGACGAGCGAGGAGATCCAGGCGATGCCGCCTATCACGTTGTAGGAAATGAATCGGCGGTACTCCATCCCGGCGACGCCGGCGAGGAACGGCGCGAACGTCCGGACGATGGGCACGAAGCGGCCGATGATGATCGTCACTCCGCCGTACCGCTCGTAGAAATCCTGCGTGCGGCGCAGGTGCGCCTGCTTGAACCAGCGCGAGTCGGGCTTGTCGAATGCGCGCGGGCCGATGTAGCGGCCGATCGAGTAGTTGACGGTGTCCCCGAGGATCGCCGCGACGATGAGCAGGGCGACCAGCAGGTGGACGTTGAGGCCGGCGGTCGCCACCACGGTGCCGGCGATGAAGAGTATCGAGTCGCCGGGCAGGAACGGAAACACGACGAGCCCCGTCTCCGCGAAGATGATCACGAACAGCAGCAAGTAGAGCCAGTGTCCGTGCTGGCTGGCGATCTGCGTCACGGTCTGGTCGAGCGCGAGCAGCGAGTAGAAGAGCGTCGTCAGCATGGGATTGTGAGTTCGGCGGCGACTATTCCGCTGGATGGGGACAGGCCGCCCGCGGCGCTCGCGCCAAACCGTCCCTGGCTGGACTTTCCCCGCACGAGCATGCCGTCGCCGATCCCGTCATTACGGCAGGATCTTCGCGCCCTCGGCGCCCTGCTTGCGTTCCGGCTTGACGAGGTCCTCGCGCGAAACGCCCATCCACATCACCAGCGGTGCCATCACCAGCACCGACGAGTAGATGCCGAAGCAGATGCCGATCGTCAGCGCCAGCGCGAAGTAGTGCAGCGTCTCACCGCCGAAGAACAGGATCGACAGCACCATCATCAGCGTGCTTCCATGCGTGATCATCGTCCGCGAGATCGTGCTGGTGATCGCGTTGTCGATGACGTGGGTCACGGTGGCCTTGCGCATCTTGCGGAAGTTCTCGCGGATCCGGTCGGCGATCACGACCGATTCGTTCACCGAATAGCCCAGCACCGCAAGGATCGCCGCCAGCACCGGCAGTGAGAACTCCCACTGGAACAAGGCGAAGAATCCCAGGATGATGATGACGTCGTGCAGGTTGGCGATGATCGCCGCGATGGCGAAGCGCCACTCGAAGCGCATCGCGAGGTAGCCGACGATGCCGAGCGAGACCAGCAGCAGCGCGAGCGCGCCGTTCTCGTAGAGCTCCTTGCCGACCTGCGGGCCGACGAACTCGACGCGCTGCTGCGTGGCCGTGGGGTCGTCGGCCCGCAGCGCACCCAGGACGCGCTCCGAGAGTTGCGCGCTCGACACGCCTTCCTTCAGCGGCAGGCGGATCAGCGCGGTATCGGAGCGGCCGAAGCTCTGCGCCGAATAGTCGCCCAGCCCGAGCGTGTCGATGGCGCCGCGCACGCGGTTGAAGTCCACGGCGTGGCTGTAGACGACTTCGATGAGCGTGCCCCCCCGGAAATCGACGCCGAGGTTCAAGCCCCTCGCGGCGAGGAAACCGACGGCCAGCACGAACGTCACGAACGAAATCACGTTGAACGTGAGCGCAAACCGCATGAACGGGATGTCGCGTCGGATCCGGAAAAATTCCATGGTTCGATCTCTCGGGTGGGGCTGTCGGTGTGGCCGCGATCTACTTCGCCGGGGTGCCGGCGGCCGGCGCGGGCCGCCACACCTGGCCGATGGAAATCTTGGTCAGATGCTTGCGCCCGCCGTAGATGAGGTTGACGATCCCGCGCGAGACGAACACCGCCGAGAACATCGACGTCATGATGCCGAGGCAATGGACGACCGCGAAGCCGCGCACGGGGCCGCTGCCGAAGATCAGCAGCGCGATGCCGGCGATCAGCGTCGTCACGTTCGAGTCGAGGATCGTGCCGAACGCGCGCTCGTAGCCCGCCGTCAGCGCCGCATGCGGCGTGGCGCCCCAGCGCAGCTCCTCGCGAATGCGCTCGTTGATCAGCACGTTGGAGTCGATCGCCATGCCGAGCGTCAGCGCGATCGCCGCGATGCCCGGCAGGGTCAGCGTCGCCTGCAGCATCGACAGCAGTGCGACCAGCAGCAGCAGGTTGACCGACAGCGCGATCGTCGAGATGACGCCCATCAGCTGGTAATAGGCGCACATGAAGAGCGCCAGCACTTGTGGAGCGGCGCCAGCGAGGGAGATGTATGCGGGGGACGTGATCAAGTTCCCATAAAACCAGGCGCCGTACGGCTTTTGGAGCTTCCCCGTCATGCTTTGCTCCCCGAGCCTTGCGCTTGCGGCAGCCCGC
>CAYGYQ010000187.1:0-7143 GCA_964354035.1 uncultured Bordetella sp. | reverse complement strand
GCCGAGGCGATGCTGGTCGCCTTCATCAGGAAGCGCGCGCCGGCCGCGTCGGTGATCGAAGCGAAGTAATTCGTCGCTCGAGCCGCTCCGTCATGCCAGCGCCGCCAGCACGCGTTGCCGCGTGAACGGAACGGTCCGCAGACGGATGCCGACAGCGTCGAAGATCGCGTTGGCGAGTGCGGCCGGCACCGTTGTCGCCGCTGCCTCGCCTGCGCCGAGCGGAGGCTCGCGCGGCCGGTCGACGACATCGATGATGATCTCGGGCACGTCGGGGAACGTCAGGATCGGATAGCTTGCCCAGTCCACGCTCGTCACGCGCGCCCGATCGAAGGCGACTTCCTCGAGCAGCGTGCGCGACAGCGTCTGCAGGATGTTGCCTTCGATCTGCGCGCGCACCGCATCCGGATTGATGACGAGCCCGCAGTCGTGCGCGCAGGCGACGCGCCGCACGCGGATCGCACCGGACGAGCGTTCGACTTCGGCCTCCATCGCCATCGCGACATAGCTCTCGTTGTGCTTGTAGTGGATATAGGCGATGCCACGTCCGGCGCCGGTTTTCGCGGGCACGGAACGCGGCTTCCAGCCAATCAGCGCCGCCGTGCGGCGCAACACCTCGATCCCGCGCGGATCGGAGAGCCCCTGCAGCCGGAACTCCAGTGGATCGCGGCCGCCCGCGAAGGCGAGCTCGTCGGTGAAGCTCTCGACCGCGAAACAATTCGCGATCTTGCCCGGCGCCCGCAGGTTCGACGGACGCAGCGGCGAGGTCTTGATCCAGTGCACCTGCACTTCCTGATGGGCCACCGCGTACGGCGGATCGCCGTTCTGGCTGATGAGGCCGGTCGTGATGCCGGGCGTCTGCGCGATGCCGGCGGCTTCGGGGCCCAGCAGCGGCATGTTCGGCAGGCTCGCGGTCGCCTTGGGCAGCCACATCTCGGTGCGCCAAGCCGCGATCTTCCCGTCATCGGTCAGCGCGCCCTCGAGTGCGAGCAGCTGCGGCGGCCCTTTGGGATCCCAGCCGTGCTCGTCCTCGCGCATCCACTGCACGCGCACCGGACGGCCGACGGCACGCGACAGCAGCGCGGCATCGGCCGCCGCGTCGTCGTGACCGTTCATGCCGTAACAGCCCGAGCCGTCGAGGTAGACGACGCGCACCGCGTCGTTCGGCAGGCCGAGCACCCGCGCTATCGTGAGGCGAAACCGGTGCGTGGCCTGCGACGCGCTCCAGATCGTCGCCTTGCCATCGCGCACGTCGGCGATTGCGCACGAGGGTCCGATCGAGCCATGCGACTGCTGCGGCCAGTAATATTCTGCGGCGATGCGCTTCGCGGCACTCGCGAGCGCCTGTCGGCTGTCGCCCTTGCGCACCAGGATCTCGTCGGATTCGAACGGACCGGCGCGCATCCACGCCCGCACGCCCTCGTTGCCGATCAGCGTGCGCCCGTTCGACCACGACAGCTTGAGCTTCCGCGCGGCGGTGATCGCCGTCCACTCGCCCTCGGCAAGCACGCCGACGAAATCATTGATGCGCACGACGCGCACCCCCTTGATGTCGGCAATCGCACTGTCGTCGATCGCGACGAGCTTCGCGCCGACGGAGGCCGGCCGCAGCACGCGCGCGTGCAGCATCCGGTCGACCTTGAAGTCGTGCATGAAGATGTGCCGGCCGGTGACCTTTCCCGGTACATCGGGGCGCGCGATCGGCTTGCCGACGACGGTGTAGGTGTCCGGGCTCCTGAGCGGCGCCTTGGCGTCGACCTTCAGGCTGAAGCGCTTGGCACCGACGAGTTCGCCGAAACGGTAGCCCTGCCCTCCGACCTTGGGCCGGATCTCGCCGTCCTGGGCCGTGAATTCGGCGGCCGGGCGACCCGCACGCGCCGCGGCCAGGCCGATCAGTGCTTCCCGCGCCGTGGCCGCCGCCTGCCGGATCTGCACGCCGCCGCGCATGATCCCGGAACTTCCCGCGGTCGGCCCCTGGTCGGGCGTGAGCGCGGTGTCCCCCTCGAGCATCATGATCCGATCGACGCCGATGCCGAGCTCCTCCGCCGCCATCTGCGGAATCGCGATGCGCAGGCCCTGGCCGAGATCGACCTTGCCGCAGAAGATCATCACCCTGCTGTCGGCACCGACTGCGAGAAAGCCGTCGACCTCGGCAAGATCGAGCGTCTTGCCGAGCGCTGCTTCCGCCGCCGGCAGGCGCTGGGCGGCGCCCTCGCCGGCGAAGGAGACGCCGACGAAGAGCGCGCCGGTCGTCTGCAGGAATTCACGACGTGATAGCAGCGGGCTCACCGGAGTACCTTCGCCCTTCGGGCTCATGTGACGGCCCTCCCCGCGACGCGCATCACGGCGCGCAGGACGCGCTGGTGCGCGCCGCACCGGCAGAGATTGCCGGCGAGCGCCTCCTTCGCTTCCTGCAGCGTGGCGTTCGGTTTCTTCGCGAGCAGCGCCGCGCCGGTCATCACCATCCCGGGGACGCAATAGCCGCACTGCGCCGCCTGCTCCGCGATGAACGCGACTTGCAGCGGATGCGGCTTGTCGGCGGTGCCGAGCCCCTCGATCGTCGTCACCTTGCGTTCGGCCGCACGCGACACCGGCACGACGCACGAGCGCACCGGCTCGCCGTCGATCAGCACCGTGCACGTGCCGCACTGGCCCAGCCCGCAGCCGAACTTGGCGCCCGTCAGCCCGAGTGTGTCGCGCAGGACGTAGAGCAGCGGCTCGTTCGCGTCGCCGACTTCGATCGACTTCGCGTCGCCGTTCACGTGCAATTCAAAGCGTGGCATTGCGGCCTCCCCGTTCGCTCCGGCGCACGCGACCGTCGCCGCGACGGACCCGTTGATCATCGCATCGACATCGGGCGCCGTCCAGTATCGGTCCTGACCGTCGCACGAGCGCGAAACGGATGTTCGAGCGGACTCGATGGGCCTTCTATCGAACGGCTGGGTTCGCCAGCCGGCCGCACGCTGTGGTACGGTTGAAATCCCTTTCCGAACATCTCGTCCATGCCGACCCCCGAATCGGTTCCGCCCCCGCCATCCGCCGCCTCAATCGCGCAAGCGGAAGCAGCCGCGCGCTTCGGCCGGCCGGCGGACTCGTGGCGCCTGCGGGCCTACACGATCATCTTCGAAGCCGACACCCGCGCCGGCCGGCTGTTCGATCTCGCGCTGATCGCGGCTATCCTCGCCAGCGTGCTGGTCGTGATCCTCGACAGCGTGGGATCGGTCACGGCGCGGTATGGCACGCTGTTCGATGTCCTCGAATGGGGATTCACGCTGCTGTTCACCGTCGAATACGTGCTGCGGCTCGCATGCGTCCGGCACCCATTGCGCTATGCGACCAGCTTCTTCGGCATCGTGGATCTGCTGGCCGTGCTGCCGACGTATCTCGCGTTCTTCGTGCCGGAAATCCATGCGCTCATCGACGTGCGGATGCTGCGCCTGCTGCGCATCTTCCGGATCCTCAAGCTCGGCGCCTACGTGTCCGAGTTCGGCTTCCTCGGCGCGGCGATGATGGCCAGCCGGCGCAAGATCATCGTCTTCATCGGCTTCGTGCTGATCACCGTCACGATCCTGGGGACCCTGATGTACGTGGTCGAAGGCCCCGAGAACGGCTTCACCAGCATTCCGATTGCGATCTACTGGGGCATCACGACGATGACCACCGTGGGTTTCGGCGACATCACGCCCAAGACGGATTTCGGCCGCTTCATCGCGTCGTGCATGATGCTGATGGGGTGGGGCATCCTGGCCGTTCCCACCGGCATCGTCACGGCCGAGATGACGGTCCGCCGCGCCGGGCAGCCGGTGACGACGCGCACGTGTCCCGACTGCATGACCGAAGGCCACGAAGCCAACTCCCGTTTCTGCAAGCACTGCGGCAAGCCGTTGCCCGCCTACCGCCGGGATTGAAGGGCCGGGTCCGGCGCGGCGCTTGCCCTAAGCTGTTGCGCAACGGCACCGCGGTATCCGGCCGACCCGGCCACAGTTCCCGCAGCCCCGGCAACTGTCCAAGCGGACGGAATCGCCGCACAATGACCGGCAGATGGGCACCCTCGTCGCCGTCACACTCGCCGCCTCGGCCGTGCTGCAACTGGTCGCTGCGCTGCTGGCGCTGCGCGCGATGCCGCACAGCGGAATCTATCGCTATCCCTGGATCGCCCTTTCGCTCGCCCTGGCGCTCATGGTCGAGCGGCGCGTCGAGCCGCTGCTCGACTTTCACGATGGCATGGCGGATCTTCTCGATGCGCTCTTCGCACTCCTCATCTCCGCGCTGATTGCCTTCAGCCTGGTTGGGCTCGACCGCCTGCTGCGCGCGATCCGGACGAATCAGGAGCAACTCACCCGTCTCGCCACCACCGACGCCCTGACCGGGCTTGCCAGCCGGCGTCACCTGCTCGCCGAGCTGGAGAAGGAGCTGCGCCGCGCCGAGCGCAGCGGGCGGCCACTGTCGGTGCTGATGATCGACCTCGACCACTTCAAGGGCATCAATGACCGATACGGGCATGCGGTGGGGGACGAAGTGCTGGCCGCGGTGGCAAAGCGGTGCGTGGCGCGACTGCGGGCCGTGGACCTGTGCGGACGCATTGGCGGCGAGGAGTTCGTCGTGCTGCTGCCGGAGGCTGACGCCGAAGGAGCATTGACCACGGCGGAACGCCTGCGCGACGACCTGGCCGAGACTCCGATCGACACCGCCGGCGGCCCGCTCGGCGTGACGATCAGCATCGGTGTAGCCACCCATCGTCCACGCAGCCCCTCCGCGAACGAAAACGCGGACGACGAGGCGACACGTCGGGTGCAAAACCTGCTGCAACGCGCCGACGACGCGCTCTACCGGGCGAAGGGCGGCGGACGCAACTGCGTCCAGGTCGATGCCGAAGCTTCTCCGGCGAACGCCGGAATCGTGGCCGACGGCGGGCACCTTGCGCCTGGCTCGCGATGAGTCGATCATCTGACCGGAGAGGCAGACGCATGCTTGATTCTCCGTTCGAGTACTGCCGGATCTGCCGCGACTATGTCCTTCTGGACCAGACGCGCGTCGAGTGCGTCCGGGAACACGGCTGCGCGGAGACCCCGCCGTGCCCGCTGCGGGCGTTCTTCACCGGCATCGACTTCGGGGCGACGAAAGGAAAGGCCAGGGCCGAACCCGGGCGGCATCGCGACTAGGCGCGAACGCCGGCTCGCCGTTCTCCACGCGACCCGACTCGCGGCAAGACCGGCGCCGGACGCGAAAGCCTTCCCTGCCCATCGAAGCGGGATGACCATGGCTCGCAACGCCGCCGACAAGACGTACGACTACATCATCGTCGGCGGCGGCTCCGCCGGTTGCGCACTGGCCAATCGCCTGAGTGCCGACCCCGCGCAGACCGTGCTGGTGCTCGAGGCGGGCCGGCACGACTACTGGTGGGACGTGCGCATCCACATGCCCGCGGCGCTCGCGATGCCGATCGGCAACCCGCGCTACGACTGGAAATACGAATCCGAGCCGGAGCCGCACATGAACGGCCGCAGGATCCGCCACGCTCGAGGCAAGGTGCTCGGCGGCTCCAGCAGCATCAACGGCATGATCTTCCAGCGCGGCAATCCGATGGACTGCGAACGGTGGGCCGCCGACCCCGGCATGGACACCTGGGACTACGCGCATTGCCTGCCCTACTTCAAGCGCATGGAAACCTGCCTGGCCGGTGGCGATCCGTATCGCGGAACCATGGGTCCGCTCGTGCTCGAGCGCGGCGTTGCCGCGTCGCCGCTGTTCGAAGCGTTTTTCGAGGCCGTGCAGCAGGCCGGCTATGCGCTGACCGACGACGTGAACGGTTACCGGCAGGAGGGCTTCGCGCGGTTCGACCGCAACATCCGGCGCGGACGCCGGCTCAGCGCAGCACGCGCCTATCTGCATCCCGTGCTGCAGCGCCCGAATCTCGAGGTAGTCTGCCAGGCGATGGCGACCCGCGTGCTGTTCGACGGCAGGCGGGCCAAGGGCGTGGAGTTCACCGCCGGCCGCGACCCGCCGCACCGGGCGACAGCGCGCAAGGTCATCCTGTGCGGCGGCGCGATCAGCACGCCGCAGCTGTTGCAGCTCAGCGGCATCGGCAATGCCGACGAGCTCCGTGCACTGGGCATCCCGGTCGTCCATCACTTGCCGGGCGTGGGCGAACACCTGCAGGACCATCTCGAGGTCTACATCCAGCACGCATGCCGGCAGCCCGTGACGCAGCAGCCGTCGCTGCAGCTCTGGCGGCGGCCGTGGATCGGCATGCAATGGCTTTTCTTCCGCAGGGGGCCGGGCGCCACGAACCACTTCGAGGCGGGCGGGTTCGTGCGCGGCAACGGCGACGTGAAATACCCGAACCTGATGCTCCACTTCCTACCTCTGGCCATCCGCTACGACGGTTCACCGCCTCCCGGCCGCGAGAAGCTGAAGCACGGCTATCAAATGCACGTCGGCCCGATGTACAGCGACGCTCGCGGCTCGGTGAAGATCACTTCGCGCGATCCGCGCGCGAAGCCGGCGCTGCGCTTCAACTACCTGTCCACCGCACAGGATCGGCGCGAGTGGATCGAGGCCATCCGGGTCACTCGACGCATTCTCGATGCGCCAGCTTTCGGCAAGTTCAGCGACGGCGAGCTCTCGCCCGGCAAGAACGTGCAAACCGACGAGCAGATCCTTGCGTGGATTGCCCGGGACGCCGAGACGGCACTGCATCCGTCTTGCACCTGCCGGATGGGTACTGACGAGATGTCGGTGGTCGATCCGGTGAGCATGAAGGTACATGGCGTCGACGGCCTGTGCGTGTGCGACGCCTCCGTGCTTCCCAATGTCACCAACGGCAACATCTACGCGCCCGTGATGATGGTGGCCGAGAAGGCCGCCGATCTCATCGCCGGCAACGCTCCCCTGCCGCCCGAGCCCGTCGCGTTCTATCGCCACGAGCGCTGACGCGACTGCCGATCGTCGACCAGGACGTCAACGTCAACCTGGCTGCGGGAAGCACGGCCTCGGGTGCAATGGCCCAGTGGGCGCCAACGCGCCGCTGCCCGCACCCGCGTCAGGCGAACGTCAGTGTCATGCCCGGGAGCCCGAGCGCGCCGTAGTCCGACGTCCACGTCTGCCCCGGCGCCACCGGCCAGGCGTCGGTGACGGTGCCGGTGG
>CAYGYQ010000186.1:0-7264 GCA_964354035.1 uncultured Bordetella sp. | reverse complement strand
GGCCTTCCTCGCTTGTGTGTACCCCACACCACCCATGGGGGCATGATTCGCACCTTGGGGCGGGCCGGCCGCGTTAGAATTGGCCACTCGTGCCGGGTTCGCATTCTCGCACCGGACGTCACCGGTGGTGCCCATGACTTCCCCCTCTGCAAGAACCTTCGATCTCGGCGTCGCGCGCGAGCCGCACGATCCGCTCGCGCCGCTGCGCCAACGCATTGCCGCATGTTACCGTGCCGACGAGGGTGAGGCCCTGGCGGCGCTGATCGACGAAGCGCGCCTCGCGCCGCCGGCGCTCGCCCGAGTACAGGCGGTGGCGACGACGCTGGCCGAGGCGGTGCGCGCGGCACGTTCCAACGCCGGCGGCGTCGACGCGCTGATGCTCGAGTTCTCGCTGGACAGCCGCGAAGGCATCGCGCTGATGTGCCTGGCCGAAGCGCTGCTGCGCATCCCGGATGCCGCGACGCGCGACCGGCTGATCCGGGACAAGATCAGTCGCGGCGACTGGTCGGCGCACGTCGGGGCTTCGCCGTCGCTGTTCGTGAATGCGGCGGCGTGGGGTCTGCTCGTCACCGGGAAGATCGTCGAGACGCGCAGCGAGGGAACGCTGGAGCAGGCGATGTCCTCACTGCTGCGCAAGGGGGGCGAGCCGCTGATCCGCAAGGGCGTGGACCTGGCGATGCGCCTGCTTGGGCGCCAGTTCGTCACCGGGCGGACGATCGACGAGGCGCTGGCCAACGCCCGCGACCGCGAGGCGCGCGGCTACACGTTTTCGTACGACATGCTGGGCGAGGCAGCGATGACGGGCGCCGACGCCCAGCGCTATTACGTCGCTTACGACGCCGCGATCCACGCGATCGGCCGCGCGGCGAAAGGCAGGGGCGTGTTTGGCGGACCGGGCATCTCGATGAAGCTCTCGGCGCTGCATCCGCGCTTCTGCCGCGCGCAGCGCGAACGGGTGCTGACCGAGCTGACGCCGAAGCTCATCACGCTGGCGCGCCTCGCGAAGGACTACGACATCGGGTTCGCGATCGACGCCGAGGAGGCCGACCGTCTCGAGATTTCGCTCGACCTCCTGGCCCGATTGGCGGCCGAACCTGCGCTGGCCGATTGGGACGGGCTCGGCTTCGTCGTCCAGTGCTACCAGAAGCGGGTGCGACCCACGATCGACTGGATCGTCGCGCTCGCGCGGCAGCACCGGCGGCGTCTGATGCTGCGGCTGGTCAAGGGCGCCTACTGGGACGCCGAGATCAAGCGCGCCGAAGTCGACGGGCTCCCCGGGTACCCCGTGTTCACGCGCAAGGTGCACTCCGACGTCGCCTACCTCGCGTGCGCGAAGGCGATGCTCGGGGCCCCCGACGCAATCTATCCGCAGTTCGCCAGCCACAATGCGTTCACCATTGCCGCGGTCCACGAGCTGGCCGGCGAGGCGCAGTACGAATTCCAGTGCCTGCACGGCATGGGCGAGAGCATCTATGACGAGGTCGTGGGGAAAGCCAAGCTCGACCGCGCGTGCCGCATCTACGCGCCCGTCGGCTCGCACGAGACGCTGCTCGCCTACCTGGTGCGGCGGCTGCTCGAGAACGGCGCCAACAGCTCGTTCGTCAACCGGATCGTCGATCCGACGGTTGCCATCTCGTCGCTGGTCGCCGACCCGGTCGCTGTCGCCGAGGCGCGCGGTGGCAGGCCGCATGCCGGCATTCCGCTGCCGATCGCACTGCTGCCGGGCCGCCGCAATTCGCAGGGTGTCGACCTTGCCGACGACCGGGAGCTCGCGGTGCTGGAAGCGGGACTTGCGCAATGGGACGGAGTTCCGTTGCGCGCCGAGTCGTCGCGCCCGCCGTCCGTCGCGCCGGCGGTAGCCGCACCGGACACGGGCACCCCTATCCGCAATCCGGCCGACCACGACGACGTGGTGGGGACGATGGTCGAAGCGACGCTCGCCGAGGTCGCGACGGCGGTCGCGCTTGCAGCCGAGCGCGGAGCGGAGTGGTCGGCCACGCCGGCGGCGGAGCGCGCCGCCTGCCTCGAGCGCGCGGCCGATCTCATGGAAGCCGAGCGGGTGGCGCTGCTCGCGCTTGCCGTGCGCGAGGCGGGCAAGACGCTCGCGAACGCGGTGGCGGAAGTGCGCGAGGCCGTCGATTTCCTGCGCTACTACGCAGCGCAAGCGCGCACCGAGCTGGGGGGGCCGGAGATTGTCCCGATCGGCCCGGTCGTGGCCATCTCGCCGTGGAACTTCCCGCTGGCGATCTTCGTGGGCGAAGTCGGCGCGGCGCTCGCCGCCGGCAATCCGGTGCTGGCGAAGCCGGCCGAGCAGACGCCGCTGCTCGCCGCCGCGGCCGTGCGCATCCTGCATCGCGCCGGCGTGCCGCCGGCCGCCCTGCAGCTTTTGCCCGGACGCGGCGAGACGGTCGGCGCGGCGCTCGTCGCGGATCCGCGTGTGGCGGGCGTCATCTTCACCGGTTCGACCGAGGTCGCGCGCCTCATTCACCGGCAGCTCGCGAGCCGTGACGACGACCCGGTGCTGATCGCCGAGACCGGCGGCCAGAACGCGATGATCGTCGACAGCTCGGCGCTGCCCGAACAGGTGGTCGCGGACGCGCTGTCCTCTGCGTTCGATAGCGCCGGCCAGCGCTGCTCGGCGCTGCGCATCCTTTGTCTGCAGGACGACGTCGCGCCGGAGATGCTGTCGATGCTCGAAGGCGCGATGCGCGAGCTTGCCATCGGCGATCCCCGGCATCTGTCCACCGACATCGGCCCCGTGATCGACGCTGAAGCGCGCGCGGGGCTCAATGCACATGTCGGGCGGATGCGCGCCGCCGGGCTCAGAGTGGTCGAGATGCCGCTGCCGCCCGCCTGCGCGCGCGGCACGTTCGTCGCGCCGACGCTCGTGGATCTCGGGAACATCCGCGGCCTCGCGCACCTCACGCGGGAAGTGTTCGGACCGGTCCTGCACGTGCTGCGCTGGAAGCGCGACGAGCTGCCGGCGCTCGTCACTGCGATCAACGCGACCGGCTACGGCCTGACGCACGGCATCCACACGCGGATCGACGAGACCGTCGCGGCGATACTCTCTCGAGTCCGGGCGGGCAACATCTACGTCAATCGCAACATCGTCGGCGCGGTCGTCGGTGTGCAGCCGTTCGGCGGGCACGGTCTCTCGGGAACGGGCCCGAAAGCCGGTGGGCCGCTCTACCTCCGCCGGCTGGTGCGCGGGATGTCGACGCCGGCGCCGGAGGCGGCGATAGCGCTGCCGGGTCCCACCGGCGAAGCGAACACGCTCGAATTCCATCCGCGCGGCGTGATCGCCTGCATTGCCGCGGACGAGAACGGACTCTTCGCGCAGGCCAAGGCCGCGCTCGCGGCTGGCAACACCGTGCTGCTGCTGCGCGATCCCCTGTCGGTGCGCGTCGGCAAGGGCATAGGCGGCGCGCGGATCACGTTCGTCGACGAGCTCGATCCTGCGGCGATCGACGCCGTGCTGCTCGACGTGGATCGCAACGACGCGCGCCGCGTGCGCGGCGTGTTCGCCGCCGCACCCGGCCGGATCGTCCCGATCGTGATTCCCGATGCGCACGGAAAGTACGACTGGGCGCGCCTCGTGGTCGAGCGCACGGTGACCGTCAATACCTCGGCGGCGGGCGGCAATGCCGCGCTGTTGTCGCTGGACGAAGACGCGGTCTAGCGGCGTTGGCCACCGCGTCGGCCAGCAAGCGGAATCCCGTAGCATGCGTTTTTTCGACGCCGCCACGATCCGCGCGCTGCTGCCCTGGCCGCGGATGCTGGCGGCGCTCGACGCGATGCTGAAGCGCGACGTCGCCGCACCGCTGCGCACCGCTCATCCGATCGACGTGCCCGGCGAACCTACAGCGTCGCTGCTGCTGATGCCCGCGTGGCGCACCGGCGGACGGATGGGCGTCAAGCTCGTCACCGTGTTCCCGGGCAACGCGGCGCGCAACGAGCGCGCCGTGGGCGCCGTCTATGCGCTGTTCGACGCGGGCAACGGCGCGCCGCTGGCCCTCTTCGACGGCGAGGAGATCACCGCGCGCCGCACGGCTGGTGCTTCTGCCTACGCGGCGGATCGGCTCGCGCGCACCGACGCGCGGCATCTGGTGCTGGTCGGATCGGGGCGGCTCGCGCGCGGGCTCGTCGAAGCCCATGCGCAGGTCCGGCCGATCGAGCGCGTGAGCCTGTGGAGCCGCACGCCGGAACACGCGCAGGCGACGGCCGCCGCGATGCAGGAGGACGGCCTGCCGGTCACCGCGATTCGCGACCTCGAGGGCGCGGTGCGCAGTGCCGACATCGTCTGCTGCGCGACGCTGTCGACAGTGCCGCTCGTGCTCGGCGCATGGCTCGCGCCGGGTGTGCATCTCGATCTGATCGGCGCATTCAAGGCGAGCATGCGCGAGACCGATGGTGCGGCGATCGCCCGCGCGGATCTCCTGGTCGTCGATCATCGCGCCGCTGCGCTCGCTGAGGGAGGCGACATCGTCCAGGCGATTGCGGACGGCGAAATCCGCGCGGAAGCCATCGCCGCCGATCTCGCCGACCTCGCGCGCGGCCGGCACCCGGGCCGCACGCGCGCGGACGAAATCACGGTCTTCAAGTCCGTCGGCTTCGCGCTCGAGGATCTGGCGGCGGCCGAGGCGGTATTTGACGCTGCCGCCGAAGTGCTCTGAGCCCGCCGGGCCGCCCCAAGGGCCGGGTTGCCCAATGAGCCGGAGCGCGCAGCGCAAAGGTAATCCAGTCAGCGCGAGCCTCACGCTTCGCGTACCACCCGCCGCGCTTGCCGCAGCTCGTAGGCCTCGACCAGTGCGAAAAGCTCGTCGATGCGGTTGTTCGCGCCGGCATCGGGATCCTCGTCCATCAGCGTGTCGAGCTCGTGCAGCGCGGCGAGATACGTAGCTTGCGTGTCGATGCGTTTCGGGTCGAGCAAATGCGGCATGACGGGCTCCTCGGTGTCGGTGGGCGATCAGCTGAGGCCGCGATCGTCGCGCCGCGTGCGGCGGGCGTGACCGAGCGCCTCTGCCGGCGATGATCGCGGCAACGGCGAGGACCGCGCCATTCCCCGTTTGGCCGAGGCAGGGCGGCGGATGCGCTCAGTGCCCGCCCCCGCGGGGGACAGCGAACACAGTGAGCTTGGGGGCCGTGCATCAGGCCGCAGCCGGTGCCTGTTCGCGTGCCTGCGGTCAGCCGTGGAGCTCGATGATGTCGCCGTCGGCGAGCGGGTGATCCGGGCCCACCTGCTGGGTTTCGAAGCCGGCGTGGCCGAATATGCGCGCGTAGCGCACCGTGCGCGCGAGATCCTGGTGGACGAGCCGGGCAACATCGCGCACCGTCTGCCCGCGGCGCACCGTGAACGGCCGCTCCTTGTCGGCCGGGTGGCCGGGCGTCTTGGCATAGACGCGCACGATGCCCAGCCGGTCGAACAGCCACGGCGCGATCTCGGCCAGCCCGCGCCCCGTCGCGGCCGATACGGCAAGCATCGGATAGGCAACGGCGGCGAGCTCGCGCAGCGCCTCGAGTTCGGCGGCGAGATCATTGAGGCGCTCGACCTTGTTGACCAGCATCACCGTCGGCAGGCGCAGCGCGAATGGGTCGTCGTCACCGGACTCGCCGGCGCGCGGTGGCGCGGCAGCGGCGTCCCAGCAAGGGGTGAGCGAAACGTGCCGCTCGCGCAGCACCGCGTGCAGGTCCTGCAACTGCTCGACGCAGGACGGATCGCCGGAATCGACCACGAGCAGCGCCGCGTCGGCCATCTGCAGCGCCGAGGCGAGCCACGGCACCGGATGGAGCGAGGAGACCGCCGGCAGATCGATCAGCTGAAAGTGCACGTCCGCGTGGGGCATCATCCCTGGCTCGGGGAACTGCGT
This sequence comes from uncultured Bordetella sp., assembly GCA_964354035.1. Classification (GTDB taxonomy): domain Bacteria; phylum Pseudomonadota; class Gammaproteobacteria; order Burkholderiales; family Casimicrobiaceae; genus CAIWHR01. Next base: position 1,394 of record CAYGYQ010000186.1, on the reverse strand, counting down.
CGTGAAGGGATAGGGCGCATCGTGTGCGCCGGAGCCGGTCAGGCGCGCGTGCAGCAGCGACTTGCCGGCATTGGGCGGCCCGAGCAGGACGATCTGCGCCGCGCCCTCCGGCCGGATCGCGAGCGCGGGCCCGCCGTGCGCGCCACCCTTGCGCGCGCTGCCGAGCTCCGCGGTGAGGTCCTTGATGCGCGCCTTGATGTCGGCCTGCAGGTGCTCGGTGCCCTTGTGCTTCGGAATGGCGCGCAGCATCTCGCGCAGCAGTTCGAGCCGCTCGCGGGGTTCGCGGGCGCGGCGGTAGGCGGCCTCCGCGGTCTTGTATTCGGGACTGAGATTCGCGGGCATCGCGGCGCCGGGCAAACGCTACAGTCATGTCCGGAAGCTCTGCGGCAGCAGCCGCTGAGTTTCCGGATGGCGCTTCATGTAGGCACGCACGTAGCCGCACCAGGGCTCGACAGCGAGACCGTTAGCTTCGGCATAGGCAAATGCCGCGCGCACGATCTGGCCCGCGATGCCGCGACCCTCGAGCGCACGGGGAACCTCGGTGTGATGGATGCGCATCACCTTGTCGACGAGGGCGTAGTCGGCAAAGCAGAGCAGCCCGTCCACCGTGGCCTCGAAGCGGCTCGCGGCGGCGTGGTGGCGGACTTCGATCGCGGCGTCGATGCGCGGGCTCCGATGCGTTGGCGTCACTGCATCCGCACGTAGGTGCCAGGCGCGTCGCACAGGGGCGCATAACCGGCTTTCGGCGCGCCGATCGCCGGCGGCGGCCCGGGCGGTCCGGAATGCGCGTCGAGCCACCGCGCCCATTCCGTCCACCAGGAGCCGGAAGCTGCCGGTGTCTCGGCCAGCCAGACTTCCGGATCGACGTAGTGATTGTCCGTGCGGTGGGTCGCGACGCGATACCTCCGACGCGCATGGCCGGGCTCGGAAACGATCCCCGCGTTGTGGCCGCCATTGGTCAGCACGAAGGTGACGTCGGTGTCGGTGAGCAGGTGGAACTTGTACACGGATTGCCACGGCGCGACGTGATCGGCTTCCGTGCCCACGGCGAAGAGCGGCGCGTGAATGTCGGTGAGGCCGATCTTGCGCCCCCCGGCGATGTACCGGCCCTCGGCGAGATCGTTGTCGAGGAACAGCCGGCGCAGGTACTCGGTGTGCATCCGGTACGGCATGCGGGTCGCGTCGGCGTTCCACGCCATCAGGTCGGTCATCGGCGCGCGCTCGCCCATCAGATAGTCGCGGACCAGCCGCGACCAGACGAGGTCGTTCGACCGCAGCATCTGGAATGCGCCGGCCATCTGCTTGGTATCGAGGAAGCCCTGTTCCCACATCATGTCCTCGAGGAACGAGAGCTGGCTTTCGTTGATGAACAGCGTCAGCTCGCCGGCTTCGGT
>CAYGYQ010000185.1:0-7274 GCA_964354035.1 uncultured Bordetella sp. | reverse complement strand
GTCCCAGCGCGCGATACAGGTCGCCGGTCTCGACGTTGAGATAGTGGCGCAGGACCACGCAGCCGTAGCGCAGGTTCGTGCGCAGGTTGAACAGATTCTGGTCCGGCCCGCCAATCAGCTTCGCCCAGAACGGCATCACCTGCATGTAGCCCCGGGCGCCGACCGGCGACACGGCGAACTTCTTGAACCCGCTCTCGTGGTGCATGACGCCAAGCACGAGCTGCGGATCGAGCCCCGCGCGCTGCGCTTCATAGTGGACGGTGGCCAGCAGCTCGCGCCGGTCGCGCTCGTCGGGCACACGCGACGCGAGTCGCCGCGACATTTCCGCCAGCCAGGGCTGCAGGTCGGTCCGATTGGTGTAGTCGGTGGCGATCGGATTGTCGGCGATCGCGCGCTGCAGGCCGGCGACGACCGACGGCGCGAGCCTCTCCTCGACCTGCGCGCCGGCCAGCGCCGGCGCCGGCGCCAGCGCCAGGAGCATGGCCGCTGCGCTGCCGAAGACGTACCTGGTGGTGCCCGAAAACGTCATGCTGTGGCGAGCTTTCCTCTGATGAACGCGGACATTTCGCCCACGGCGACCGGCGTCGCCGCGGCATCGCGCCGGGCCTGGTATTCGATCTTCCCTTCCTTCAAGCCCCGATCGCCGATCGTGATCCGGTGCGGAATGCCGATCAGCTCGAGATCAGCAAACATCACGCCAGGGCGCTCGCCGCGATCGTCGAGCAGCACTTCGATGCCGGCGGCTTCGAGCTCGTCGTGGAGCGAATCGGCCGCCGCTTTGACGCCCTCGCTGCGGTCGTAGCCCACCGGCGCAATCGCCACCTGGAACGGGGCCAGCGGCTGCGGCCACGCTATGCCCTTGCCGTCGTGGTTCTGCTCGATGGCCGCGGCGACGACGCGGGTTATCCCGATACCGTAGCAGCCCATTTCCATGACTTGCGCTTGACCGCCGGCGTCGAGATAAGTTGCACCCATGGCCCGCGAGTACTCGTCGCCCAGCGCGAAGACGTGTCCGACCTCGATGCCGCGCAGGATTTCGAGCGCGCCGCGGCCGTCGGGCGAGGGGTCGCCGGCGACGACATTGCGCAGGTCGGCGACGCAGTCGGGTTCGCGGCAATCGCGGCCGAAATTGACGCCGCGAAGGTGGAAGTCGCGCTCGTTCGCGCCGCAGATGAAGTCGGCCATCACGGCCACGGTCCGGTCGACGATCAGCGTCAGGTCCTTCGGGATGCCGACCGGGCCGATGTAGCCCGGGTTGCAGCCGGTCACCGCGATGATTTCCGCCGGCGTGGCCCAGCGGAATTGCTCCAGGCCCGGGATCTTGGTCACCTTGACTTCGTTCAGGGCGTGGTCACCACGAATGAGCAGCATATAGATGCGCGCCGGCTGGCCCTCGATCTCGGCTGCCAGCATGATGCACTTCACGGTGCGCGCCAGTGGCGCTCCGAGGAGCTCCGCCACGTCCTCGCAGGTCGCCTTGCCTGGCGTGGGCACCTTCAGCATCGCTTCCGCCGGCGCCGGGCGCGACGCGGCGAGGGCGACGGCTTCGGCGAGCTCGACGTTCGCCGCGTAGTCCGACGCGGGGCACCAGGCGATGGCGTCCTCACCCGACTCGGCGAGCACCTGGAATTCGTGCGACGCGCTGCCGCCGATCTGGCCCGTGTCGGCCGCGACCGCGCGGAAGTTGAGCCCCATGCGGCCGAATATCCGCGCGTACGCGTCGTACATCACCTGGTACGAGCGCAGCATGCCCGCCTTGTCGATGTCGAACGAGTACGCGTCCTTCATCACGAATTCGCGCGAGCGCATCACGCCGAAGCGCGGCCGGACTTCGTCGCGAAACTTCGTCTGGATGTGATACAGGTTGAGCGGCAACTGCTTGTAGCTCTTGATTTCCTTGCGCGCGATGTCGGTGATGACCTCCTCGGAGGTCGGCTGGACGATGAAGTCGCGGTCGTGGCGATCCTTGAGGCGCAAGAGCTCCGGCCCGTATTTCGCCCAGCGTCCGGTCTCCTGCCATATTTCCGCCGGCTGCACGACGGGCATCAGCAGCTCGATCGCGCCGGCGCGGTTCATCTCCTCGCGCACGATGGTCTCGACCTTGCGCATCACGCGCAGGCCCAGCGGCATCCACGTGTAGATGCCGGCGGCGAGCCGCTTGATCATGCCGGAGCGCAGCATCAGGCGGTGGCTGACGAGTTCCGCCTCGGCGGGCGCCTCTTTCAGGGTCGAGAGCAGGAATCGTGATACGCGCATGGTGCCGGCCGTTGGGGCAAACGATCATTTTACCCTGCTGTCCGTGGTCTGCGATGACACGCCGCGAAGCGCCGCGAACTTTCCAGCGCGGGCAAGCCCGCGCCTACGAGCCGCGGACACGACGAAGGCGCCACGCGGGCGCCTTCGGGAGACCGGGAAAACTACCCGCCGCGCGGGGTCCCGAGCGCGCGGCGTCTGGCCTTGCGCTACCGGACGACCATCACCGGCAGTTTGCTGTGCGTCAGCACTTTCTGCGTCTCGCTGCCCAGCAGCACCGCCGAAATGCCACGGCGGCCGTGCGACGCCATCACGATCGCATCGCACTTGTGCTTCTTGGCGGCGGCGAGGATCGCTTCCCAAGGGGCCGCAGCGATCGCATAGGCGGTCTTGCACGTGACGCCGGCGGTCTCGGCCTTGGTGGCCGCCGCCTCGAGGATCTTCTGCGCGTCCTCCGCGGCGAGCTTCGCGTACTCCTTGCGCGACACCGGTTCGTAGACGACGCCGTCGGCATACGCGGGCATCGGGTAGTCTGGAGCCGCGTAGAAAGCGGTCAGCGTGGAGCCCATGGCCTGCGCCATCCCGATCGCATGCGCCAGCGCCTTGTCCGAGAGCTTCGAGCCATCTGTCGCTACCAACAGGGTCTTGTACATATCCGCTCCTCGCGTTATTTGTAATCGCAAGCCATTATCCGCGAAAATCAGCACCTCCGCGTTGATCGAGGTCAACGGGCCGTCCAGGGTTGACCCGCCGGGGGCCGCACCGTAGATTCGGCAGGATGTCCGCTCCATTCCCCCGCGTCGCTGCGGCATTGCGCCCGGACGCCCCGGCGCAGGCCCAGGCGCCAACAGCACCTGCGCCTGCCGCGCCGCGCTGCTTTCACTGCGGCGACCAAAATCCGCAGCCCACCCCCTGGCAGGCCGAGCTCGCCGGCGCGACGCGGCACTTCTGCTGCGCCGGTTGTCTCGGCATCGCGCGCACCATCCATGCCGCCGGGCTCGACGCATTCTACGAGCGCCGCACGGAGGCCGCGGATCGACCGTTGCCCGGCCGGGACGGCGATGACGAGTGGTCGCACTGGGACGCGGCGGCCGCGCAGGAGGGGCTGGTGCGCGTGGTGGAGGACGGCAAGCGCGAGCTCTCGCTGCTGCTCGAAGGCATCCACTGCGGCGCGTGCATCTGGCTGATCGAGTCGTGGCTCGCGCGCCAGCCGGGGGTCGCGCTGGCAAGCGTCAATTTCGCGACGCGCCGCGCCCGCATCGTCTGGGATCCGGCCCGGTGCCGGCTCTCCGACCTGTTGCGCACGATTGCCGCAATCGGCTACCGCGCTTTTCCATACGACCCGGCGCGCCGCGAAGCGCTGGCGCTGCGCGAGTCGCGCGCGCTGCTGCTGCGGCTGGCGGTCGCGCTGCTCGCAATGATGCAGGTGATGATGTTCGCCGTGCCGACGTACGTCACGGTCGATGGCGTCGAGCCCGCGCACCGGCGGCTGCTGGAGTGGGCCAGCCTCACGCTGACGCTGCCGGCGCTCTTCTACTCCGCCGCGCCATTCTTCGCCGGCGCCTGGCGCGACCTGAAGTTGCGCCGTCCCGGTATGGACGTGCCGATCGCACTGGGGCTCGGCGCGGCGTTCGCCGGCAGCGCGTGGGCGACGTTCACCGGCGATGGCGCGGTCTACTACGACTCGGTGACGATGTTCATTGCGCTGCTGCTCTGCGCGCGCTACGTCGAGCTCGTCGCGCGGCGGCGTGCCGGCGACGCCGTCGAGCTCGTCGCGCGCGCACGCCCGGCGACGGCGGAGCGCCTCGCGGCGTGGCCGGACCGCAATGCCGTCGAGCGCGTCGGCGCGGCGTCGCTCGCCGTCGGGGAGCACGTGCTCGTGCGCCCGGGCGGAACGGTCCCGGCCGACGGCGAGGTGGTCGACGGCCGCGCTAACGTCGAGGAGGCCATCCTGACCGGCGAAGCGCAGCCGCGGGCGAAGGCGCCGGGAGACACCGTGCTTGCGGGCAGCGTCGTGCGCGACGGCGCGCTCGTGGTCCGGGTCAGCGCGGCCGGCGAGGCGACGCGCCTGGCGGCGATCGAGCGCCTCGCGGAGCGCGCGGCGAACGAGCGGCCGCGGATCGCGCGGCTCGCCGATCGGATCGCCGGCTGGTTCGTCGGCACGCTGCTCGCGCTCGCCGCGCTGACGGCGGCCATCTGGTGGCAGGTCGATCCGTCGCGCGTGCTGGCGGTGACGTTCGCTGTGCTCGTCGTCTCCTGCCCATGCGCGCTGTCGCTGGCCACACCGGCGGCCCTCGCCGCGGCGGCCGGCGCGCTGTCGCGGCGGCAGGTCGTCATCGCGCGCGGCGACGCGCTGGAAACGCTGTCGCGCGTCACCCACGTGGTGTTCGACAAGACCGGCACGTTGACCACCGGCCATGTGGTGTTGCTGGACGTGCTGCCGCTGGGATCCGCCACTCGCGCCGAAGCGCTGGCGCTCGCCGCGGCGCTCGAGGCGCCGTCGGAGCATCCGGTGGCACGGGCCTTCCGCGACGCCGTGGCGAACCGGTCGTTGCTGCCTCCGGTCGCGGACATCGCCATCCACCCGGGCAATGGCATCGAAGGGACCATCGCCGGTCGCCGCGTGCGCATCGGACGGCTGCCGTTTGCAGCTGCGCTTTCGGGGCGCCCGTTGCCCGACGGCGCCGAGGCTGTCGGCGCCGGCATGACGCGAGTCGCGCTGGCTGATGCCGGTGGCTTCATCGCGCTGTTCGCGCTGGGCGACGCGCTGCGCCCGGGGGCGGCGGCGCTCGTCCTCCGCCTGCAAGCCGCCGGCATCACGCCGGTGCTGCTGTCGGGCGACGGCGCGTCGAGTGTGGCCGCCATGGCGCAAACGCTGGGCATTGCCGAGGCGTACGGCGACGCGCAGCCGGACGCCAAGCGCGCAACCATCGTGCGGATGCAGGAGGCGGGCGCGGTCGTCGCGATGGTCGGCGACGGCATCAACGATGCGCCGTCGCTCGCGCAGGCGCAGGTGTCGCTGAGTCTCGGCAGTGCGACCCCGCTCGCGCAATGGACTGCGGATGTCGTCGTGCTGTCCGACGAGCTGCCGCGCATCGCCGATGCCATCGTGCACGCGCGGCGCACGTTTCGTGTCGTCCGGCAGAATCTGGCGTGGGCGTTCGCCTATAATGTCGTGGCGATTCCGGCTGCGGCATTCGGTCACGTCACGCCGCTAGTCGCGGCGGTGGGCATGTCGGTCTCCTCGCTTCTCGTCGTCGGCAATGCCATGCGGGTCGCCCGGATGCGCGAGGCGGCCGGCCGATCGTGACGCGGCCCGCGGGGCGCGCCGGCCTTGCCAACGTTCGGGGCTGCCGCAATGGAAGTGCTGGTGCTCTTGATTCCCGTGTCGGTCCTGCTCGTGCTGCTGATCGGCGCCGTTTTCTGGTGGTCGGTGCGCAGCGGACAGTTCGACGACCTCGACGGGCCGGCGCACCGGATTCTGGCGGATGACGACACGAGCGACGCGATTCCCGGGGTGCCGGCGGCAACTGATGACAGCGTCGGGTCGACCGGCGCATTGACCTCGATCAAACCGGCACCAGAATCACGCCGCTAGAATCGCGCTTTTTGTTATCGTGGGGGCCTGATCCGGAAGCCGAAGGGGCCCGCGGCAGCGGGCGCCCGCGGGGAGCGACGCACGGGTGAAGATGGGGAGACGCAGACGATGAATGCGGCAAGCGCGGGAACGTTCAATTACAAGGTGGTGCGCCAGTTCACCGTCATGACGGTGGTTTGGGGCATCGTGGGGATGCTGGTCGGCGTGATCATCGCCGCGCAGCTCCTCTGGCCGGAGCTCAATTTCGACATCCCGTGGCTTTCGTATGGCCGACTGCGGCCGCTGCACACCAATGCGGTGATCTTCGCCTTCGGCGGCTGCGCGCTGTTCGCGTCGGCGTACTACGTCGTCCAGCGCACCTGCCAGGTCCGGCTCTTTTCGGATGCGCTGGCGGCATTCACGTTTTGGGGCTGGCAGGCGGTGATCGTGCTGGCCGCCGTCACACTGCCCCTGGGCTACACGTCGGGCAAGGAGTATGCGGAGCTCGAGTGGCCGATCGACATCCTGATCACGCTGGTCTGGGTCGCCTATGCCGTGGTGTTCTTCGGCACGGTCGCCAAGCGCAAGACGCCGCACATCTACGTCGCCAACTGGTTCTTCGGCGCGTTCATCCTGACCATCGCGCTGCTGCACGTCATCAACAGCGCCGCAATGCCGGTCTCGTTCTTGCCGATGAAGTCCTACTCGGCCTATGCGGGCGTGCAGGACGCGATGGTGCAGTGGTGGTACGGCCACAACGCCGTCGGCTTCTTCCTGACGGCGGGCTTCCTCGGGATGATGTACTACTTCGTGCCGAAGCAGGCGGGGCGCCCGATCTACTCGTACCGGCTGTCGGTCGTCCACTTCTGGGCGCTGATCTTCACGTACATGTGGGCCGGTCCCCACCACCTGCATTACACCGCGCTTCCCGACTGGACGCAGTCGCTAGGCATGCTGTTCTCGCTGATCCTGCTGGCGCCCTCGTGGGGCGGGATGATCAACGGGATCATGACGCTGTCGGGAGCGTGGCACAAACTGCGCGAGGATCCGATCCTCAAGTTCCTGATCGTGTCGCTGTCGTTCTACGGCATGAGCACGTTCGAGGGGCCAATGATGTCGATCAAGACGGTCAACGCGCTGTCGCACTACACCGACTGGACGATCGGCCACGTGCACTCCGGCGCGCTGGGCTGGGTGGCGTTCATCTCGATCGGCTGCATCTACTACCTGATCCCGCGGATGTTCGGCAAGACCGAGATGTGGTCGGTCCGCCTCATCACCGTGCACTTCTGGATCGCGACGATCGGCGTCGTCCTCTACATCGCCTCGATGTGGATCGCCGGCGTCATGCAGGGCCTGATGTGGCGCGCCGTGAACGCCGACGGCACGCTCACCTACGCGTTCGTCGAGAGCGTGAAGGCCACCTACCCGTTCTACGCGATCC
>CAYGYQ010000184.1:3594-7285 GCA_964354035.1 uncultured Bordetella sp. | reverse complement strand
CCGATCCTGCTCGCGTGCGCCGCTCGGACAAGGGGAACCCGGACCTCTGCCCGGTGTGGCCGCTGCATCAGATCTACTCGGACGCCGCGACCTGCGACTGGGTGGTCAAGGGCTGCACGACGGCGGGCATCGGCTGCCTCGACTGCAAGCAACCGGTGATCGACGCGATCATCCGCGAGCAGGAGCCGATCCGCGAGCGCGCGCAGCTGTATCTCGACGACCCGCAGCTCGTGCGCAACATCGTCGCCGATGGCTGCGAGCGCGCCCGCAAGCTGGCCGAGGAGACGATGCGCGACGTCCGCGGCGCCATGGGACTCGATTACACATAATGAGCACCTTCGATCTCGTCACGCAGGGCGGCGGAGCGGTGGCCAGGGTCCATGGCGAGCCGATGCTGGAGCTGCCGCACGACCTCTACATTCCGCCCGAGGCGCTCGAGATCTTCCTCGACACTTTCGAGGGCCCGCTCGACCTGCTGCTCTACCTGATCCGCAAGCAGAACATCAACGTGCTCGAGATCCCGATGGCGGAGCTCACGCGGCAGTACCTGGGCTACGTCGAGATGATGCGGCGCACCCAGCTCGAGCTCGCCGCCGAGTACCTGCTGATGGCCGCCGTCCTGATCGAGATCAAGTCGCGGCTGCTGCTGCCGAAACCGCCGGCACCGCCGGGTGCCGAGCCGGAAGACCCCCGCGCCGAGCTGGTCCGCCGGCTGCTGGAGTACGAGCGGATGAAAAGGGCGGCGCACGAGATCGACGCCTTGCCGCTCGCCGACCGCGATTTCGCGCTGGTGCGAGTCTGGTTCGACCGCGCCGCCTCGGCCCGCCTGCCGGACGTCTGCCCGGAGGACCTGCGCGTCGCCTGGGCGGGACTCCTTGCGCGCGCGCGCATCAACCGGCATCATCTGGTCAGCCGCGAGCGGCTCTCGGTGCGCTCGGAGATGAGCCGCATCCTGAAGGCGCTGGAGCCCGCGCGCTTCGCCGAGTTCACGACGCTGTTTGCGCAGCACGCCGACGTGCCGCATCTGATCGTGACGTTTCTCGCCCTGCTCGAGCTCGCACGGGAGCAGCTGGTGACAATCGCCCAGGCGGAGCCATACGCGCCGATCTACGCGCAGCTGACCGGCGGCCCGGCCTTCGCGCTGGCATCCTGACCCGACCCGATAGCACGCTAGCAAAATGGACGACAGGCAGGAAAAGAGGAACATCGTCGAGGCGGCGCTGCTTGCGGCCGGAGAACCGGTTGCAGCGGGGACGCTGGCGAAGCTGTTCGATCCCGCGCTCGATAACGGAGCAGTGCACGAGCTGCTGGACGACCTCGCCCGAAGCTGGACGGGAAAGGGCGTCGAGCTGGTGCAGGTGGCAACGGGCTGGCGGTTCCAGTGCAAGCCCGCCGTCCAGGCCTACCTCGACCGGCTCGGGCCGGAGAAGCCGCCGCGCTACTCGCGCGCGGTGATGGAAACGCTGGCGATCATCGCCTATCAGCAACCCGTGACCCGCGGCAACATCGAAGCCATCCGCGGCGTCGCCGTGTCCACCAACATCGTCAAGACGCTGGAGGACCGCCAATGGGTCGAAGTGGTCGGTCACCGCGAGACGCCGGGCCGCCCGGCGCTCTACGCGACCACCAAGACCTTCCTCGACGATCTCGGCCTGTCCGCTTTGTCGGAACTGCCCTCGCTGGCCGAGCTCGACGCTTCCCACCTGCTGGAGAATCCCGATGCAACCACCCAAGCCGCCGAAGCGCAACTCGCGCTCGCGCTCCCGATCGTGGCACCGCCCGCCGACCGGCCCGATGCACCAGCCGAGCCTGGCGCTGCAGCAGATCACGGAGAGCATGACGCCCCCGCGTCACCGCTCCTCCACTGACGACATCTTCAACGAGCCGCAGCGCCTGCACAAAGTGCTGGCGTCGTGCGGCTTCGGCTCGCGCCGCGCGATGGAGGAAATGATCCTCGCCGGGCGCATCACCGTGAACCGCGAGCCCGCCGACGTCGGCCAGAAGGTCGGGCCGGGCGACGAGGTGCGGATCAACGGCGAGCTGGTGAAGGTCCGCTTCGCGGAGCCGCGCACGCGGGTGCTGATGTATCACAAGACGGCCGGCGAGATCGTCACCCGCGACGATCCCGAGGGCCGGCCGACGGTCTTCGAGAAGCTGCCGAACATCGGCCACGGCAAGTGGATCGCGATCGGGCGCCTCGACTTCAACACCGAGGGGCTGCTGCTGTTCACGAATTCCGGCGATCTTGCCAACAAGATGATGCATCCGCGCTACGAGGTCGAGCGCGAGTACGCCGTCCGCGTGATGGGACTGCTGACCCCCGAGCAGCAGCAGGCGCTGCTGACGGGCATCGAGCTCGAGGACGGGCCGGGGAAGGTCGAGAAGATCGACGACGGGGGCGGCGAAGGCTCCAACCACTGGTATCACGTGGTGCTGAAGGAAGGCCGCAATCGCGAAGTGCGGCGCCTGTTCGAAACGCTCGGCCTCACCGTGAGCCGGCTCATCCGCACGCGCTACGGACCCGTGGCGATGCCCTCGCGCGTCAAGCGCGGTCAGGTGCTGGAACTTACGCCGGAGGAGGTCGGGGCGGTATTGACGGCGGCGGGTATGCGCTCCACGGGCCCCTCGGCGCAGAAGCAGGGACCGGGCGGGCGCCACCCGGGTCAGGGCGGACGCGGACCGGGCAAGGGTCCGCGCCAGCCCGGTCAGGGCCAGCGCGAAGGTGCGAACGAAGGATCGGGGCGCGAGCCCGGCATGCCTGCGGGCTTGTCGGCGGATCCTGATGCATCGGCCGATTTCGAAGGGATCGAGCCGGGCAACAGCGTGCATGGGTTGCCCACGCACGGCAACACTCCCGTCGGCAAGTTCTTCAGCAAGACCCACGGCAGGCCGCACGGACGGCCGCAAGGACAGGGTGGGCCACGGCGCGGCGCTCCTGGCCAGGGGCACGGCGCACGCCCCTTCGGACAACAGGGACGACCGCAGGGCGGCAAACCCCGGCACGCCGAAGCACGGGGCGGACACGGTTCGGCCTCGCCCTATGTCATGACGACGCTCACGGTTCCCGGCGCGGTGCCGGAAGGTCTGCCGGGAACGGGAGCCCCAAGGCCGCAGGGACCGGGCCGCGGCCGCGGACCCAAGGGGCAGCAGGGTCGCGGCAATGGCCCGAACGGGCCAGGTCGCGGCAACGGTCCCGGCGGTCCTGGCCGAGGCAAGGGACCCGGCGCACCGGGTCGCGGCAATGGACCGAAAGGACCGGGCAGCGGCAGCGCGCCCAATGGGACTAACGGGCCAGGCGCGGGTCAGGGCAAGAAGCGGGGCCGAGGCAACCGCAATCGGCGCGGCCCCAATGCCGAAGCGCTGCCGGGGAACGTTGCGCCGCGCGTGGAGCGGCCGGCGGACATCGATGACGATATCGGCAATCGCCAGCCGCGTGGGTCGGGGACCGGCGCGATGCCACGCCACGATGCGCCGCGCGCCACGGTTCCGGTCAGCGTCGAGGACGACTTCGGCAATCGCCAGCCACGCGAACCGAAACACGAAGCGAATGTCGGCAACGAGGCCCCGCGCGCTGTCCGGCCCGTCGTCATCGACGACGACATCGGCAATCGCTGACGGCCAGCCCTAGGCGCTGAGCACCCCCGGGAGGGGACAGCGAACGCAGCGCGGGAGCGCGGCCAAGGCCGCGCCT
>CAYGYQ010000184.1:0-3494 GCA_964354035.1 uncultured Bordetella sp. | reverse complement strand
GCACGCCGCCTCGTGGGCGCGGGCTTGCCCGCGCTCGGGGGTATCGCGTCGCCGCGCCGGGCGAAGGGCGGCCAGGGCCGCGCCTACGAACTTGGCGCGCGCTCGTCGGCAGTGGACGGCGGATTCCGGAACGGGCTTGCCGCTTCGAGCTCGTGGAGGGCGTGCGCGACGTCGACGCGCTCGCGCGCGCAGAACGCCTCGATCGCGCGGCCGAAATCGGCATCCGCGAGCGCATGCGCCGACCAGGTCGGCACGGGCACGAGGCCGCGCGCCAGCTTGTGCACACCCTGCGCCCCGCCTTCGAAATGCGCGATTTTCCGCTCGATGCAGAAGTCGATCGCCTGGTAGTAGCAGGCTTCGAAGTGCAGGCCGGAGACGTGTTCGGTCGTCCCCCAGTACCGGCCCCAGAGCGTCTCCCGATCGAAGATGTCGAGCGCGGCGCAGATCGCGGCGTTGCCGCGGCGACCCAATGCCAGCATGACATTCTCGGGCATCGTTGCGCCGATGCGCTCGAAGAACGCGAGGTTGAGATACGGCGTCGAGTGATGGTCGCGGTACGTGTTTTCGTAGCAGCGGTAGAAGAACGCCCAGTCCGCAGCGGTGATCTCGGCGCCGACCTTGCGCGTGAAGGCGATGCCGGCGGCGGCGACCCGGCGCCGCTCCTGCTTCACCTTCTTGCGCTTGTCGTGGTTGAACGTCGCGAGAAAATCCGCGAAGTCGCGATAGCCCGGATTCTCCCAGCGGAACTGCACGCCGTGCCGGACGGTCATGCCCACCGCCGCGCATGCCTGGGCCTCGACCGCGGTCGGAAAGAGAACGTGCAGCGACGAGAACGATGGATCGCCGCCGCCCGGCGCCGGCTGCAATCGTGCGAGCGCGGCCCGCAGCAGCGCGGTGCCCACGGCTTCGTCAGAGGCGAAGAGCCGTTGCCCCGGCGCCGGGGTGAACGGGATCGCCGCCACCAGCTTCGGATAGTAGCGGCGCCCGTACCGGCGGTACGCATCGGCCCACGCCCAGTCGAACACGTATTCGCCGTACGAATGCGCCTTGGCGTAGAGCGGTAGCGCCCCGACCAGCGCGTCGGCGCGCCAGGCGGTGAGGTAGCACGGCGACCAGCCCGAGGCCGGCGCGGCGCAGCCCGTCTCGTGCAGCGCGCGCAGGAACGCGTGGGTGGCGAGCGGCTTCCCGCCGGTCAGGGCGTCCCAGTCGGCGGCGGCGATCGCCGCGATGCCCACGTCGTCGCGAATGGTCAACGGGTTGGCGGGGGTCGTGCCGGCAAGGAGGGAGCGGTCGGCATCCATGAGCAGGCATGGATTCTCGCGTGCGTCGGAGCCGGCGGCAAGGACGGTGTCGCCAAGGCGAGTGCCGCGGCAGGAGCGGCACGGCGGCGCGCACGCCGTGCGTGCTAGTATTTTCGTCGTGCACCCTGGCCTGCCATGCAGATCGCGATCGCGCAGCTGAACCAGGTCCTGGGGGACCTGCGCGGCAATGGCGCGGCGATACTGGCCGCGACGGGCGAGGCGGGAGGCGCGGGTGCGCGCCTCGTCGTGACGCCCGAGCTGTCGCTCTGCGGTTATCCGCCCGAAGACCTGTTGCTGCGCCCGGCGTTTCTCGACGCCTGTGCCCGCGAGCTTGCGGCGTTGGCCGCCGGTGTACGGCACACCCCGGTCGTCGTCGGCTTCCCCGAACGTGAGGACGGAAGCTGCTACAACTCGCTCGCGCTGCTTGCCGACGGTCGCGTGAGCGCGGTTTACCGCAAGCAGCAGCTGCCGAACTACACGGTGTTCGACGAGGAGCGCTATTTCGAGCCTGGCCGCGCCCCTTGCGTCGTCGATGTCAATGGAACGGCCGTCGGGCTCCTGATCTGCGAGGATGTCTGGTACGCCGGCCCCGCGCGCCAGGCAACGGAGGCGGGCGCGCAGCTGATTGTGGTCGCCAACGGTTCGCCTTACCACACGCGGCAGCACGATGCCCGGCATGTGCAGGTCGGCGCCCGGGCGCGCGAGACCGGCCTGCCCTTCGTCTATGCCAACCGGGTCGGAGGACAGGACGAGCTCGTGTTCGACGGTGCGTCCTTCGTCATGGATGCGCGAGGCGACATCGTGCAGCAATTGCCGGGCTGGCACGAAGCCGTCGCGCTCTGCACGTTCGACGGGGGGACGCCGAAACCGGTGCGCGGCTCCCTGGATCCTCGACTCGAATGCCACGTCTACGAGGCGCTGGTGATGGGGGTCCGCGATTACGTCACGAAGAACGGGTTCCCCGGCGTGTTGCTGGGCCTCTCCGGCGGGGTGGATTCGGCACTCGTGCTTGCCGTCGCCGTGGATGCGCTCGGGCGAGAGCGTGTGCGCGCCGTGATGATGCCCTCGCCGTACACGCGAGCGATCAGTCTCGAAGATGCGCGGGCGATGGCCGGGATCGTCGGCGTCAGCTACACGGAGATTCCGATCGAGCCGATGTTCGCGGCCTTCGGCGCCGCGCTCGCCGGCGAGTTCAAGGGCCTCGCCCCCGACGCCGCCGAAGAGAACATTCAGGCCCGCATTCGCGGGACCCTGCTGATGGCGCTGTCCAACAAGTTCGGCTCCATCGTCCTGACCACGGGCAACAAGTCCGAGATGGCGGTCGGCTACGCCACGCTCTACGGCGACATGGCGGGAGGGTTCGGCGTGCTGAAGGACATCAGCAAGACGCTGGTCTACCAGCTCTGCGCCTACCGGAACGCGCTGGGCCGCGTGATCCCGGAACGGATCATCACTCGCGCGCCGTCGGCGGAACTGCGCCCCGACCAGGTCGACCAGGACTCGCTGCCGCCCTACAACGCCCTCGACGGGATCCTGGAGGCCTACGTCGAGCAGGACCGCAGCCCGGCCGACATCGTGACCATGGGCTTCGCGCCCGAGCACGTGCGGCGCGTGGTCCGGCTCATCAAGATCAACGAATACAAACGGCGGCAGGCGGCGGTGGGCATCCGGATCACCCCGCGCGGTTTCGGCCGGGACTGGCGCTACCCGATCACGTCCGCATGGCACGAATGGGAGGACGTCGTGTAAGCTATCCGGATCGCCGCACCGCCGGTCACCGAGCGTCGCCACCATGAAAAAAGTCGAAGCCATCATCAAGCCGTTCAAGCTGGACGAGGTGCGCGAAGCGCTGTCCGAAATGGGAGTGACCGGGCTGACGGTGACGGAAGTGAAGGGTTTCGGCCGCCAGAAGGGCCACACCGAGCTCTATCGCGGCGCCGAATACGTCGTCGATTTCCTGCCGAAGGTCAAAGTCGAGCTGATCATCGCGGATGGCGACGTCGAACGGGCCATCGAGGCGATCGTCAAGGCCGCGCGCACGGGCAAGATCGGCGACGGCAAGATCTTCGTGACCGCGGTCGAGCAGGTCGTGCGCATCCGGACGGGCGAGAGCGGCGAAGCCGCCGTCTAGGATGAACGGCCCCCACGCTCACTGCGTTCGCTGCCCCCCGAGGGGGCGCACAGTGCCCTTCG
>CAYGYQ010000183.1:4193-7294 GCA_964354035.1 uncultured Bordetella sp. | reverse complement strand
ACTTCATCGCGCGCGAGATCTCGGAAATCTCGGTCGCGCGATTCTCGCCCTGCGACGACGCCTGCATGAGCTGCAGGTAGTCGACGATGACGAGGCCGAGCTTGCCGTAGGTCTTTGCCAGCCGCCGGGCGCGCGAGCGGACTTCGATCGCATTCAGCGCCGGCGTGTCGTCGATGAGGATCGGCGCCTCCGAGAGGCGCCCGAGCGCCGCCGACAGCTTCTCCCAGTCCTCGGCCGCGAGCCGACCCGTGCGCAGCTTGTGCTGGTCGAGGCGACCGACCGAGCCGATCATCCGCAACGCGAGCTGCGAGGCGCCCATTTCCATCGAGAACACGGCGACGGGCATCTTGGCGTTGAGCGCGACGTGCTCGCCGATGTTGAGCGCGAGACTCGTCTTGCCCATCGACGGGCGGCCGGCGATGATCACGAGGTCGCCCGGCTGGAAGCCGGACGTCATCCGGTCGAGATCGGCATAGCCCGTCGGCACGCCGGTGACATCGGACGGATCGTCGCGGTTGTAGAGCGTTTCGATGCGCTCGACCACCTCCGCCAGCAGCTTGCCGATCTCCGCGAACTGCTGCACGCCGCGCTCGCCCTGCTCGGCGATGTGCAGCACCTTGGCTTCCGCCTGGTCCAGGATTTCCTTGGCGCTGCGGCCGAGCGGGTTGTATGCCGAATCGGCGATATCACCGGCCGTCGCCGCGAGCTGGCGCAGGATCGAGCGGTCGCGCACGATCTGCGCATAGTGGCGGATGTTCGCGGCGGTCGGCACGTTGCCCACCAGCGCGCCGAGATAGACGAGGCCACCGATGTAGTCGAGCTTCTGCGCCGAGGCCAGCGACTCCGAGACCGTCACGACATCCGCGGGCTTGCCGTCGGCGACGAGCTTGACGATGTGCGCGTAGACAAGCCGGTGCGCATCGCTGTAGAAGTCGGCGTCGACGATGAGGTCGCCGACCTTGTCCACCGCCTCATTGTCGAGCAGGAGCCCCCCCAGCACGGACTGCTCCGCTTCCGGCGAATGCGGAGGGAGCTTGAGGCTTTCGACTTGCGGATCGTCAGGCATGGGGGATCGTTGGTGGTAGCGCGATTCTAACGCCGGGATGAACGCAAAAGGGGCCGTCGCCGGCCCCTTCGCATGATCGCCTGGGGCGGAAGATCAGCCGGTCGCGGCTTCGCCGAGCACGCTGACAGTGATGTTCGCCGTCACGTCGAGGTAGAGTCCGACCACGAGGGGAAACTCGCCGACGTGCTTCAACGGCCCCTCCGGCATCCGGATCGACGACTTCTCGATCGCGATGCCCTGCGCCTTCAGCGCCTCGACGATGTCGGAGTTGGTGACCGAGCCGAACAGCCGTCCGTCGACACCGGCCTTCTGCGACACCTGCACGCGCAACCCCTCGAGCTTGGCCGCCTGTTCCTGCGCGGCGGTGAGCCGCGCGGCGGCCGCCAGCTCGAGCTCGGCGCGTTTCGCTTCGAGCATCTTGATGTTCTCGGCGGTGGCGCGCTTCGCCTTTCCTTGCGGAATCAGATAATTGCGCGCGTATCCTTGCTTGACCTTGACGACGTCGCCGAGGTCGCCGACGTTGATGACCTTCTCCAGCAGAATGATTTGCATGGCGGCCTCCCCGTCAGTGCAGGTCGGTGTACGGAACGAGCGCGAGGAAGCGCGCGCGCTTGATCGCGATGCCCAGCTGGCGCTGGTAGCGCGCCTTGGTGCCGGTGATGCGCGCCGGCATGATCTTGCCGTTCTCCTGGATGAAGTCCTTCAGGACCTCGATATCCTTGTAATCGATCGACTTGACGCCTTCGGCGGTGAAGCGGCAGAACTTCTTGCGCTTGAACAGATTGTTTCCGCGCTCGCGTTTCTTGCCATCCTTCTTCTTGCCGAATCTTCCTGTGGGACGAGGCATGTCAGTTTCCTTCCGATGCGTGGTCTAGCGTTTCGAATTCGTTGACGTGCAGCGCGACGGTGATTCCGGTCCGGTAGCGGCGGGCCAGGAATCCCTTGCAGCGCAACGCGGTTCCCGTCGGCACCGTGGCCAGCGCCGTCGCCGGCCCTCCGAACGCCACCGCGGCCAATTCGCAGTCGACTCTCCGATTGCCGCCGGCTTCCGCCTGGACCGACTCGTGCCTGAGCACGCAGTCCAGCGCCGGAACCCCGGCCGGGGTGTAGCGAAGGTCGCCGCGTTCGGCGAGCGTGGCGTCGAGCAGCAGCCGATTGGCGGCAGTCACGTGGCGTTTCGCGCGACGGGCGAGGCCTAGAGGGTTGCCGCCGGCGCCGCGGGGGCGGCTTCGGCGGTGGCCCCGGTGGCGGCCTCGTCGACGGCGGGCCTCGGCGCTGGGCGACCGCGATCACCGCGATCACCGCGATCACCGCGGTCGCCACGATCACCGCGATCGCCACGATCACCGTCGCGCGAGGTCCTGGGCTTCTCTTCGCGCATCATTGGCGATGGCGCGAGCACGGCCTCGTCCATCGCGACGATCAGGTGGCGCAGCACCGCGTCGTTGAACTTGAACGCGTGCTCGAGTTCGTCGAGGGTCTCCTGATCGACCTCGATGTTGAGCAGCACGTAATGGGCCTTGTGCACCTTGGCGATCGGATAGGCAAGCTGGCGCCGGCCCCAATCCTCTTGCCGGTGAATCCGGCCGTTCTTCGCGGCGATGGTCGTGCGATACCGCTCGATCATTGCGGGCACCTGCTCGCTTTGATCGGGGTGCACGATGAACACGACTTCATAGTGACGCATGCAGAGCACTCCTTCTGGTCATGATTGGGCGGTCGCTGGCTTCAGCGCCACCGGGCGGCCTCCCCCGGTCTGCTCGGGGTGAGGCAAGGGAACTTATGATTGTAGCTGGAATTTCTCTGCAAAACAAGCGGATACGCGCTGCGGGTGACGGGCAGGGTCGTGGGCGCGGCCTCGGCCGCGCTCGGCCATCACTTAGGCGTTGATGCCGATCGAGCGCGGGCAAGCCCGCGCCTACGAAGACAAACGCGATGGGACCCGAATGCATCAGTTCGAGCGCGGGCGAGCCCGCGCCTACGAAGGCAAACGTCAAGGGGCTCGAACCAATGAGCCCGCGGAGACCGTAGCCAG
>CAYGYQ010000183.1:0-4093 GCA_964354035.1 uncultured Bordetella sp. | reverse complement strand
ACGAAGGCAAACGTCAAGGGGCTCGAACCAATGAGCCCGCGGAGACCGTAGCCAGTGCCGCTTCCCGCTCGACCGCGGGCATCGCCGCCAGCGCCCTGACCCGAGCATAGAAGCGCACGAGGTCGCCGCCCTCCGCCGCCAGCAGTGCGGTGAATTGCGGCACTCGGTCCGCGTACAGGCCCGCGGCGGCAATGCCGGCGTTGTTGGCGCCGCCGGCAAGCCAGCGGTCGAACCCGGTCACGCCGGTGGACACCGGGTTCTGCCGTTCGTACCCGGCCCGCATCGCGGCGAACGCCTCCGCCTTGCCGGCCCGCTTTTCGGCGTCGCTGGCCGGACTTGCGTAGAGCCCCGTGAGGCGATCGCGCGCAGCGGCGACCAGCGCGCGGAACGTGGCCCGCAGCTGCTGCCCGCGCGCGGCATCGGCCTTGAGTGCCGCCGCTTCGGCAGGGTCCCGGTTCGCGGCCTCGGCCGCCAGCCAGCGCGCGATCCCGGCCTCTTCCACCACCGTCGCAAAGGACTCGTTGAACGAGGTGTCGTCCTTGACGTAGACGACCTGGTGCGCGAGCTCGTGGAAGATGAGCCGCGCGAGCTCGACCTCGCGGTAGCGGATGAAGGTCGACAGCACCGGGTCGTCGAAGTAGCCCAGCGTCGAATAGGCGGGCACGCCGCCGACGTGAACGTCATCGCCGCCAGCGGCCAGGCGTGCGGCTTCCGCACGCGCGTCGTTCTCCGCGAAATAGCCGCGGTACGCCACGCAGCCGGCAATCGGAAAACACCACTGCCGCGGCGAAAGCGACAGCTCCGGCGCGGCGAATACGTTCCAGACCGCGTACGGCCGGCCGAGGTCGGCGTAGTTGGTGTAACTGCGATTGTCGGGCAGGGCGAGCTCGCGCGACGCGAACGCGCGGATCGCCTGCGCGCGCGCGAGCCGCACCTTGAGCGCCGGATCCGGCGTCGCGGCGATGACCTCGTCGATCGGCCTCGCCCGGGCCATGATTTCCGTCTGACCCGCAATGCCCTGCCAGTAGAACTCGATCTCGCCGCAGCCCGCCAGCAGCCAGGACAGCGCGATGCAGCCGGCGACATGGAAGAGGCGCGGCGGCGGCACTCGGCGGGTCATCGATCACGCAAATGGTCGCGCAATCGGGAGACGCCATCCTCGAGCTTCGCCATTTCGATGGTGTACGCGAAACGCACGTGGGCTTCGGCGCGATGGCGGCCGAAATCGAGACCCGGGGTAATCGCCACACCCGTGGCCTGCAGCAGATCGCGGCAGAACGCCTGGCTGTCGGCGGCGAAGCGCGAACTGTCGGCGTACACGAAGAAGCCTCCGCTCGGCCGAACCGGAATGCCGAAGCCCAGCTCGCGCAGCGCCGGCACGAGGAAATCGCGGCGCTCGCCGAAGGCGCGCCGCCGCTCTTCCAGCAGCGCGAGCGTACCCGGCAGGAAACACGCGAGCGCCGCGCGTTGCGAGACGGTCGGCGGACAGATGTAGAGGTTCTGCGCGAGCTTTTCGAGATCGCGGACGTGCCGCTCGGGAGCGATGACCCACCCCAGGCGCCACCCCGTCATGTTGAAATACTTGGAGAAGCTCGACACGACGAAGATGTCGTCGGCGTGTTCGCCGGCGATGGCCAGCGCGGTTTGCGGCGGTCCGTCGTAGGTGAGGCCGAGATAGATCTCGTCGACGATGAGCCGCAGCCCCAGGCGCGCGCAGGTCGCCGCGATCCGGCGCAGCTCGTCCGGCGGAACCTGCGTGCCGGTCGGGTTGGACGGCGACGCGATCAGCACCCCGCGCGTGCGCGTCGACCACGCGCCTTCGATGAGGTCGGCGGAAAGCTGGTAGTTGGTGAGCGGCCCTACGGGAACGCCCACCGGTTCGCCCTCGAGCACCCGAACGAAATGACGGTTGCAGGGATAGCCCGGGTCGGACAGCAGAATCTGCTGGTCGCGGTCGACCAGAAGCGCCATCACCAGGAGCAGCCCGGCGGACGACCCGGCGGTCACGATCACCCGTTCGGGGGCGACGGACACGCCGAAGCGCTCGGCGTAATGCCGCGCGATCGCCTCCCGCAACTCCGGCAGGCCCAGCGCCGAAGTGTAGTAGATACGCCCGCCGGCCAGCGCCGCCTGCGCCGCAGCCAGGACGGGAGCCGGCGTCGGAAAATCGGGCTCGCCGATTTCCATGTGGACCACGGTTCTGCCGGCCGCCTCGAGCGCACGCGCCGCGGTCTGCACTTCCATGACGTGGAACGGCTCGATTCCGGCAACGCGCGCCGCGGTGACAATACGGGTATCCATCGAAGGGACGAGCTCGCGCGGCTGCAAAAAGAGGTATGGTAACGCTTGGCGGTCCGTTGCCGACGCCGGATGCGGGAATTGATCATGCGCCAAACTCTTGCCCTCGCGCCGCGACTCGTGCTCGCCGCCTGTGTCCTCATCCCGCCGGTCGCCGGTGCCGACGTGTACAAGTGTGCCGGTGAACGCGGCATCCCGGTGTACCAGGAGATGCCCTGCGGGCAAGGGAAGGAATTGCGCAACTTCCAGCTGGATCCGCCGGAAATCACGATCTTGCCCGCACAACGCGCCGGCACTCCCGCCAACGGCATCAAGGAAGCCCCGCCGAGGAACGCCAAGACCGACAAGAACGCGAAACCGGCGACGGCTGGCCCGCCCGCGGGCAATGCGGCGGAGCGCATGCATGTCCGCCTCGGCCTGTCCGAGGGCGAGGTGCTGGCCAAGCTCGGGCATCCCGACACGCAAGTCGGTGGCAGGAACGCGAGTTCGCCACGGTGGACGTACCAGCCGGCCCCCGGCGACCCCGAGACGGTGACGACGCTGACGTTCGCGAAAGGCATCCTGGTCGATATCGAGCGGAAGGTCGTGAAGAAATGACGCGCCGCGCGCGTTCCCTCCTGGCGGCAGCCATTCGCGCTTGGGACGGCCTCGTGCGCTCTTTGCGTTCGGGTCCGCTGGCGGCTGCCTTCGTAGGCGCGGGCTCGCCCGCGCTCGATCGGCATCCCCGGCCAGGCAATGGCCGAGCGCGGCCGAGGCCGCGCCTGCGACCCCGCCCATCACCGCGTCGCGCTGGCCTTCGACACCACGCAGCGTTGACACAGGATGTCTCATGCGCGCGCTGATCCAGCGCGTGCGCGAGGCGCAGGTCAGCGTCGACGGGCGCGTGGTCGGCGCGATCGGTCCGGGACTCCTCGTGCTCGCCGCGGTCGCCGCCGACGACACCGCCGCGGAGCGCGAATGGCTCGCGCGCAAGATCATCGCCTTGCGCATATTCGACGACGACGCGGGCGTGATGAACCGCTCCGTCGCCGACATCGGCGGCGCGATGCTCGCGGTCAGCCAGTTCACCCTGTTTGCGTCGACGCGCAAGGGAGCGCGCCCGTCGTGGTCGGGCGCGGCGCCGCCCGCAATCGCGCAGCCGCAGTTCGACGCTTTCGTCGGCACGCTCGCCGCGGCACTGGGCAAAGCCGTGGCCACCGGTGAGTTCGGCGCAGCGATGCAGGTCGCGCTGGTCAACGACGGCCCGGTGACGATCTGGCTCGACTCGCGCCAGCGCGAGTAGATCGGTGCCTCGTCGGTGCCCTGGCGCCCCAGCGAGGCCATCAGCGTTGCGCGATGCAGGGCATTGCCCGGACGACGGCTGCACGACGGCCGGTTGGACGCCGTCGTGTCATGTCGACGATAATCCGGTTACCCGCAGCGCCCGGCCTTCGTCGCCGATGCGTGGAGCATCGCGGGCACACACTCGCCTTTCCCGATCATGGCCCTTCCCCGCCTGCCCCGTGCCGCCCTCTACGCGATAGCGCTCGCCGTGCTCGCGCTCGCCGCATGGGCCGTGCTCGCGTGGCAGGGCACGACGGTGGATGTCGTGCCGGCGCGATCCACCCCGCTGACGCAAACGGTCGTGGTCAGCGGTCGCGTGCTCGCGCCGGCGCGGGTGGACGTCGGCGCGACGATCACCGGTCGGGTACAGACGGTGGGCGTCGACGAAGGCGACCGCGTCAAGGCCGGCCAGGTGCTCGTTGAGCTCGAGCGTGCCGAGCTCGCCGCAGCGCTCGCCCAGGCCGTGGCCACC
>CAYGYQ010000182.1:0-7317 GCA_964354035.1 uncultured Bordetella sp. | reverse complement strand
GGCCCCCACGCTCACTGCGTTCGCTGCCCCCCGAGGGGGCGCACAGTGCCCTTCGGGCGGCCGTGCGGGCACTGACCGGATTCGCGCCAGCGTCGGTCCGGCAGCGCCGAAGTCTGCTGCCGGGTCATCATCCAGGGAGGTAAGCGCCATGTCATTCGCAACCGAGTTTCGCGAGTTCGCCGTCAAGGGCAACGTGATGGATCTCGCGGTCGGCGTCATCATTGGCGCCGCGTTTGGCAAGATCGTCGATTCGCTGGTCAGGGACCTGATCATGCCGATCGTCGGCAGGGTCTTCGGCAATCTGGATTTCTCCAACTGGTTCGTCATGCTCGCCAGTCCCCCCGCGGGCTACAGTGGGCCGATGACCTACGAAGCGCTGTCCAAGGCGGGTGTTCCGCTGCTCGCGTACGGCAATTTCATCACGATCGCCATCAACTTCGTGATCCTCGCGTTCGTGATCTTCCTGATGGTCAAGCAGGTGAACCGGTTGCGCAGGGAGGCGCCGCCCCCAGCGCCGGCACCGACGCCGGAGGACGTGGTCCTGCTGCGCGAGATCCGGGATGCGCTGAAGAAATAGCCCGCGCCGCCGGACGCGGTGACGCCGTCCGGCCGCCGCCGGACGACAACCTCGAGGCCAACGGCAGCTTTCCTTGTCGGAGATCAAGGGCAGGCATTGACCGCCCGGGTGGCGCTTGCAAGAATCGACCGGGTTTCACCGCGGTTGACCCGCCCGGCCAGCCAGCGCGGCCGGGGCGGCTGCGGCCCGTGCCGAAGATCCTAGGTTTTCCAACAATTCAACGAGGCTCTGGAGGAATCGAAATGAACGAACGCAAGCTGCTGCCGAAGCTCATCGGGTCTCTCGCCATAGTCCTGGCCGGGTTCGCCCTCTCCGCGCAGGCCGACATCAACGTCGGCGTGACGTTGTCGGCGACGGGCCCCGCCGCGTCGCTCGGCATTCCCGAGAAGAACACCTTCGAGCTCGTTCCCACCACGATCGGCGGCCAGAAGATCAACTGGATCGTGCTCGACGACGGCTCCGACACGACCAAAGCGGTCACCAACACCAGGAAGCTCATTTCCGAAGACAAGGTCGACGTCATCATCGGCTCGACGATCACGCCGAACTCGCTGGCCATGGTCGACGTGGTCGCCGATGCCGAGACGCCGATGATCTCGATGGCGGCGTCGGCGCGGATCGTCGATCCTGCCAATCCGAAGACGAAATGGGTGTTCAAGACGCCGCAGAGCGACTCGTTGATGGCCGACGCCATCGCCATCCACATGAAGGGCAGCGGCGTGAAGACGATGGGCTACATCGGTTTCGCGGACGGCTACGGCGACGGGTGGCTCGCGGAAATGCGCCGCTCGGCGGCCACCGCCGGCATCAAGATCGTCGGCGAGGAGAAGTACAACCGCACCGACGCGTCGGTCACCGGGCAGGTGCTGAAGCTCGTCGCCGCCAATCCGGACGCGATCCTGATCGCGGCCGCGGGCACGCCCGGCGCGACGCCGCAGAAAGAGCTGGCGGCGCGCAATTACAAGGGCAAGATCTACCAGACGCACGGTGTGGCCAACCCGGACTTCCTGCGCGTCGTCGGCAAGGACGGCGACGGGACGATCCTGCCGATGGGCCCGATGCTCGTCTTCGAGCAGCTGCCCGACTCGAATCCGCTCAAGAAGTCCGCGGCCGAGTACATCAACAAGTACGAGGCGAAGTTCGGCAAGGACTCGCGGACGACATTCGGCGGCCACGCGTGGGATGCGTCCGTGATGCTGTCGGTGGCGATCCCCGAGGCGCTGAAAAAGGCGAAGCCCGGCACCAAGGAATTCAGGCTTGCGCTGCGGGATGCGCTGGAGAACATGAAGGAGGTCGTCGCAACCCACGGCGTTTACACGATGTCGCCGACCGAACACAACGGCCTCGACAACCGGGCGCGGACGATGGTCAAGATCGAAAACGGCAAGTGGGTTCTGGTGAAGTGATCTGGCGCTGATGCAAGGCCGGCTGCGGTGCCCCCGCAGCCGGTTTTTTTATGGCATCGCCGCGGGTTCCGGCATACTTCGTCGATGGACTTCCCGATTTTCGTGCTGCTGACCCAGGACGGCATCACCAACGGTGCCGTCTACGCGCTGCTCGCGCTGGCGCTGGTACTGGTGTTCGCCGTCACGCGCGTGATCTGGATACCGTCCGGGGAGTTCGTCGCCTATGGCACGCTGACGCTCGCCGGACTTCAGCTCGGCAAGCCGCCGGGAACCGTCGGGTTGCTCGTCGGCATGGCGCTGGTGGCGGGCGCGATGGAAGTCGTTGCCTGCGTGCAGCGTGGGGAGCCCGGGCGCATACCGCGGCAGTTTGCATTGTGGTCGGGCCTCCCGATAGCCATTGCCGGTGTCGCCTGGTGGCTCGCCACACCCGAGCTTCCCTTCTGGGCGCAGATTCTCGTGACCCTGGCGCTGGTCACCGCACTGGGTCCGTTGCTCTACCGGATCGCGTACCAGCCGCTGGCCGAAGCGAGCGTGCTGGTGCTGCTGATCGTCTCCGTGGGCGTGCACTTCACCTTGACGGGGCTTGGATTGTGGTTCTTCGGTGCCGAAGGATCGCGCACGCCTGCCTTCTCGACCGAGTCGTTCGATCTGGGGGGCGTCAAAGTCAGCGTGCAAAGCATGCTCGTCGTGTTCACGAGCCTCGCGCTGATTGCTGCGCTTTACTTCTTTTTCGGCCGCACGCTGTACGGCAAGGCGCTCCGCGCGACGGCACTGAATCGCGTGGGCGCGCGCCTGGTCGGAATTGCCCCCAATCTTGCAGGTTCGCTCACCTTCGCGCTGGCGGCGCTGCTTTGCGCGTTCTCGGGAGTGCTGATCGGCCCCTTCACGACTGTCTATTACGATTCGGGCTTTCTCGTCAGTCTCAAGGGCTTCGTCGGGGCAATCATCGGCGGCCTCGTGAGCTACCCGCTCGCCGCGGCCGGCGCGCTGCTCGTCGGCCTGCTCGAGGCGTTCTCGTCCTACTGGGCGAGCGGCTTCAAGGAGGTGATCGTCTTCACGCTGATCATTCCCGTGCTGCTGTGGCGCAGCCTGACCACGCACCAGCACGAGGAGGAGGAGTGAGCCTCCAACGCACGTTGCCGTTCGGCCGGCTCGGCGTCGTCCTGTTCGTCGCGGTGCTGGTCGGCGTGCCGTTCGCGGCGCCGCAGTTCTGGGTGACGCTCGGCAATTACATCGGCCTCTACAGCATCGTGGCCCTCGGACTCGTCCTTCTTACCGGCGTGGCCGGACAGACCTCGTTCGGGCAGGCCGCGTTCGTCGGCATCGGGGCCTACACGACGGCGATCCTCTCGGCGCAATACGCGATCTCGCCCTGGCTCAGCCTGTGCGTGGGGCTGGCGCTCACGCTGGCGCTGGCGCTGTGCCTCGGCTTCATCACGCTGCGGATGAAAGGACACTATCTCCCGCTCGCGACCATCGCCTGGGGCATCAGTCTCTACTTCCTGTTCGGCAATCTCGAGTTCCTCGGCGGGCACACGGGACTGAGCGGCATACCCGCGCTCAATCTGTTCGGGATCGAGCTGCGCAACGAGCGCTACTTCTACTTCCTGATCTGGGGCATCGCGCTGGCGGCGCTCTGGGCCACGAACAACCTGCTCGACTCGCGGCCGGGACGTGCGGTCCGCGCGCTGCGCGGTCAGCTCGAAATGGCGGAGGCCTTCGGCGTCAACGGCGCGCGGCTCAAGATCGTCGTATTCGTCTACGCGGCGCTGCTGGCCGCGATCTCGGGTTGGCTCTACGCGCACCTGCAGCGCTTCGTGAACCCAACGCCGTTCGGCATCAATCAGGGCATCGAGTACCTGTTCATGGCGGTGGTCGGCGGCGCCGGCAGCGTTTGGGGCGCGGTGGTCGGCGCAACGCTGATCACGCTGGCGAAGCAGCTGCTGCAGGACCTGCTGCCCGCGTTGCTTGGCAAGAGCGGCAACTTCGAGATCGTCGTGTTCGGCATACTGATGGTCATCCTGCTGCAGCGGGCGCGCGAAGGTGTCTGGCCGTGGATCGCGCACCTGCTGCCGCAAGCGTCGCCGCCGCCGGTGCCCGAGGCGGAACCGCTGCCGTCGCGCGCGAAGCAGCCGTGGACGGGGCCGTTGCTCGTAGTCCGCTCGGCGCGCAAGCAGTTTGGCGGCCTCGTCGCCGTCAACGACCTCTCGTTTGCGATCCAGCCGGGAGAGATTCTCGGGCTGATCGGACCGAACGGCGCCGGCAAGACCACGATGTTCAACCTGATTTCGGGCGCGCTGGCGCCCACTGGCGGTGATGTCGTATTCCGCGGCGAATCGATCGTCGGTTGCCTGCCGTACGAGATCGCGCACCGCGGCATCGGCCGCACGTTCCAGCACGTGAAGCTGGTGCCGCGCATGAGCGTGCTCGACAACGTCGCGCTGGGTGCTTACCTGCGCGGCAGCGCGGGCGTGTTCGCCGCCGCGTTGAAGCTCGATCGGGCGGAAGAGGCGCGCACCCGCGCGGAGGCCGCGCGCGCGATCAAGCGCGTGGGTCTGTTGCCGCACCTCCACGACCCGGCCGGCAGCCTGCCGCTCGGCAAGCAGCGCATCGTCGAGATCGCCCGCGTGCTGGCGGCCGACCCGACGCTGCTCCTGCTGGACGAACCGGCTGCGGGGCTGCGCTATCTCGAAAAGCAGGAGCTCGCGGCGCTGCTGCGGCAATTGAAAGGCGAGGGCATGACGGTGCTCCTGGTCGAGCACGACATGGAGTTCGTCATGGGCCTGACCGACCGGCTGGTCGTCATGGAATTCGGCCAGAAGCTCGCGGAAGGGCTGCCGGTCGAAATTCAGCGCAATCCCGCGGTGCTCGAAGCCTACCTGGGCGGGGTGGCGTGATGGTGGCGGGCGCAGGCGATACCCTGCTCGAGGCGCGAAAGCTGCATGTGGCCTACGGCAAGGTCGAGGCGGTGCGCGACATTTCGCTCAAGGTCGAGCGCGGTACGATCGTGACGGTCATCGGGCCGAACGGTGCCGGCAAGACGACGTTGCTGGCGGCGCTGATGGGGCTGCTGCCGGCGTCGGGAGATCTCAGGTACCTCGGCGCGCGCGCCAACGCGCTGACCGTCGAGCAGCGCGTGGCCCGCGGGCTCATCCTCGTGCCGGAGCGGCGCGAGCTGTTCGCGGCGATGAGCGTCGCCGACAACCTCGAGCTTGGCGGCTTCCAGCGTGCGCGCAGTGGCGAGCGCGGTTGGCGCAATACGCTGAATGAGGTGTACCAGCGCTTTCCGCGGCTCAGGGAACGCCGCGATCAGCTCGCCGGCACGCTGTCCGGGGGCGAGCGGCAGATGCTCGCCATGGGCCGCGCGTTGATGGGAAAACCGAAGTTGCTGATGCTGGACGAGCCTTCGCTCGGCCTCGCCCCTCTGATGGTGCGCGAGATCTTCAGCATCGTCGCCGGATTGCGCTCGACCGGAGTGTCGATCCTGCTGGTCGAACAGAATGCGCGGGCGGCGCTGCAGGTGTCGGATTACGGCTATGTGCTGGAGACTGGCGACCTCGCGCTCGAGGGACCGAGTGCCGACCTTGCCGCGAATCCCCGCGTGGCCGCGACGTATCTGGGCAAGAAGGCAACGATCGCGCAGTAACGGCCTGCGGCCCATGTCCCCCTGGCACATGGCGAAGCGCGGCCAAGGCCGCGCCTACGAACCTGGCGCAGGCTTGTGGGCGCGGGCTTGCCCGCGCTAGGGAACCTCGCGTCGCGTGGGCACTTGTGCACTTGCTCCGGCAGGGCAGATCCGTCGACAATGGTGGTGGCGCCGGATTTTGCCGGGCCGGCACCGTGCCCATGACCCCGGCTGTTCGGGCCGACCGCCTGTCGCGTGCGGATTCCCATTGGAAGGAACCCCTTGACCGATCTCTCCGTACCTCCCGTCCGCAGCGGATTGCTTGCCGAGGCGCGCCACCTGCTGCTGGAACCGGCGGGGCTCGACGACGTCGCCTTGTCCGGTGTTCTCGCGTCGATTCACACCCACGAAGTCGATTTCGCCGACCTCTACTTCCAGTATTCGCGGATGGAGAGCTGGAGCCTCGAGGAAGGCATCGTCAAGGCGGGGTCGTTTTCCATCGATCGCGGTGTGGGCATCCGTGCCGTGCACGGCGAGAAGCAGGCGTTCGCGTACTCCGACGACATATCGCTGGTCGCGTTGAACGAGGCGGCGGTGGCCGCGCGCGCGATCGGGCGCCAGGGCCAATCTGCCGTCGCCGCGCTCGGCCGGGTCGGGGCCGCGCACTCGCTCTATGCGCCTGAGGACCCCGTCGCTTCGTTGCCGGAGGAAGCCAAGGTCGCGCTGCTGGAACGGCTCGAGCGCATGGCGAGGGCGCGCGATCCGCGCGTGGCGCAGGTGATGGCCTCGATCGCGGGCGAATACGAAGCGGTGCTCATTGCGCGGAGCGATGGCGTAATCGCGGCCGATGTGCGCCCACTCGTGCGGGTGTCGCTGACGGTGATCGTGGAGGACGGCGGACGGCGGGAGCAGGGCTACGCGGGCGGTGGCGGCCGCTTCGACTACGGCTATTTCACCGAGGCGATGCTCGAGTCCTATGCGGCGCAGGCGGTCGGCCAGGCGCTGCTCAATCTGGACGCGCGCCCCGCGCCGGCCGGCACGATGACCGTGGTGCTGGGACACGGCTGGCCCGGCATCCTGCTGCACGAGGCAATCGGCCACGGCCTCGAAGGCGATTTCAACCGCAAGGGGACGAGCGCGTTTTCCGGCCGCGTGGGCCAGCGCGTCGCGGCCAAGGGCATCACTGTCGTCGACGACGGCACGATCGACCGCCGGCGCGGCTCGCTCAACATCGACGACGAGGGCAATCCGACACGGCGCACCGTGCTGATCGACGACGGCATCCTCAAGGGCTACATGCAGGACCGCCTTAACGCCAGCCTGATGGGGGTCGCGCCGACCGGCAACGGCCGCAGAGAATCGTTCGCGCACCTGCCGATGCCGCGGATGACCAACACGATCATGCTGGCCGGCGGCCACGATCCGGCGGAGATCATCGCGTCGGTGGCCGACGGTCTCTATGCGGCCAACTTCGGCGGCGGCCAGGTCGACATCACCAGCGGCAAGTTCGTGTTCTCGGCGGCGGAAGCCTGGAAGATCGAGAACGGGAAGCTCGCCTACCCGGTCAAGGGCGCAACGCTGATCGGCAACGGACCCGATGCCCTGACGCGCGTGTCGATGGTGGGCAACGACATGGAAATGGACAGCGGCATCGGCACCTGCGGCAAGGAAGGGCAGAGCGTGCCGGTGGGCGTCGGGCAGCCGACGCT
>CAYGYQ010000181.1:0-7360 GCA_964354035.1 uncultured Bordetella sp. | reverse complement strand
CCGCGCTGTCCCGGCCGCGCTTGGAGCGACGTGCCGATTCCGCTATAATTCGCCGCTTGCAGGCGCGTAGCTCAGCTGGTTAGAGCACCACCTTGACATGGTGGGGGTCGTTGGTTCGAGTCCAATCGCGCCTACCATGGGCCCACGCTTCACCGCAACGCAACGCATTTCGGAAAGGCATCTGGTTATGACACCGCGAACGCGCAGGGAAACCTTGTAGAGAACGCGAGTTCGCACGTCGTCAGTGTTCGAAAAAGTGCGGCTCGTCCGCACTTTTTTGTTTTTGGAGTCCGCCATGCCGAAAATCACGCTGCCCGATGGTGCCGTCAAGATGTTCGACGCGCCTGTCTCCGTCGCCGAAGTCGCCGCCGCGATCGGGCCTGGCCTCGCCAAGGCCGCCCTTGCGGGCTCGGTCGACGGCAAGTTCGTCGACACGTCGCACCGGATCGATCGCGATTGCGCCTTGGCGATCGTCACCGACAAGGACGCCGCCGGCCTCGAGGTCCTGCGCCATTCGACCGCGCACCTGCTCGCCTATGCGGTGAAGGAACTGTTTCCCGAGGCGCAGGTGACCATCGGGCCGGTGATCGAGGACGGCTTCTACTACGACTTCTCGTACCAGCGCCCCTTCACGCCGGAGGATCTCGTCGCCATCGAGAAGAAGATGATCGAGATCGCGAAGCGGGACGAGCCCGTCGTGCGCACGCTGATGTCGCGCGACGCTGCCGTCGCACACTTCAAGGCGCAAGGCGAGCACTACAAGGCCGAAATCATCGCCTCGATCCCGGCGGAGCAGGACATCTCGCTGTACGCGGAAGGGGGGTTCACCGACCTGTGCCGCGGACCGCACGTGCCGTCGACCGGCAAGCTCAAGGTCTTCAAGCTGATGAAGGTCGCCGGTGCCTACTGGCGCGGCGACTCGCGGAACGAGATGCTGCAGCGGATCTACGGCACGGCCTGGGCGAAGAAGGAGGACCTCGACGCCTATCTCGTTCGCATCGAGGAAGCCGAAAAGCGCGACCATCGCCGGCTCGGGCGACAACTCGACCTCTACCACCTGCAAGATGAGGCGCCGGGGATGGTGTTCTGGCATCCGAAGGGCTGGTCGATCTGGCAGCAGGTCGAGCAATACATGCGGCGCGTTTACCAGGACAACGGCTACCAGGAGGTCCGGTGCCCGCAGATCCTCGACCGCTCGCTCTGGGAGAAGTCCGGGCACTGGGAGAACTTCAAGGAGAACATGTTCACGACCGAGTCGGAAAAGCGCGACTTCGCGGTCAAGCCCATGAACTGCCCCGGGCATATCGAGATCTTCAAGTCGGACCTGCGGAGCTATCGCGACCTGCCGCTGCGCTACGGCGAGTTCGGCGCCTGCCATCGCAACGAGCCGTCCGGCGCCCTGCACGGCATCATGCGGGTGCGCGGATTCACGCAGGACGACGGCCATATTTTCTGCACCGAGGCGCAGATCCAGCCGGAAGTGGTCGCCTTCAACACGCTGGCGCTCGCGGTCTATCGCGATTTCGGCTTTGCCGACGTGGTGATCAAGATCGCGTTGCGACCCGCGATGCGGCTCGGCACCGACGAGCAGTGGGACCGTGCAGAAGCCGCCCTCCGCGGCGCCCTTACGGCCTGCGGCGCCGAATGGACCGAACTCCCCGGCGAGGGCGCGTTTTACGGCCCCAAGATCGAATATCACCTCAAGGACTCGATCGGCCGGTCATGGCAATGCGGCACCATGCAGGTCGATTTCCAGATGCCCGGGCGGCTCAAGGCCGAGTACGTGGACCAGGACGACACCCGCAAGGTCCCCGTGATGCTGCACCGGGCGATCGTCGGCTCGCTGGAGCGGTTCATCGGAATCCTGATCGAGAACTTCGCCGGAGCCCTCCCCCTCTGGTTGGCTCCGGTCCAGGCGGTCGTGCTCAACATCACTGACCGGCAGGCCGGGTATGCCCGGGAGGTCGAGGCACGGCTCAGGGCCGCCGGCATCCGGGTCGAGGCGGATTTGCGTAACGAGAAAATAACCTATAAGATTCGAGAACATAGCCTGCAGAAGCTGCCGTATCAGTTGATCGTCGGCGACAAGGAAATGCAGGCTTTGCAGGTGGCCGTGCGAACCCGCGGCGGCGAGGATCTGGGGGCCATGCCCGTGGATGCCTTGCTCGCGCGCCTCCGCGAGGAGGTTGCGGCGCGTCACTAGCGTGATGCGGCGTGGGGGGCACGGTCTCTCTTTTGTTCACTTGGAGAATGCGCGATAGCCCAGGACAGAGCACAGCGGATCAACGGCGAAATCAACGCCCCCGAAATCCGCTTGGTAGGTGAAGAAGGCGAGCAGCTTGGCATCGTTCCGTTGGCGGAGGCCGTGGCCAAGGCCGAGGCGGCGGAGCTCGACCTGGTCGAGATCGCGCCGACGGCCAAGCCCCCGGTTTGCCGCATCATGGATTACGGGAAGTTCAAGTACCGTGAGGCCAAGAAGCAGCACGAGGCGCGGCTCAAGCTGAAGCAGATCCAGGTCAAGGAGGTCAAATTCCGTCCCGGCACGGACGAAGGCGACTACCAGATCAAGCTGCGGAATCTCATTCGTTTTCTGGGCGAAGGCGACAAGGCGAAGATCACGCTGCGTTTCCGCGGCCGCGAAATGGCGCACCAGGAGTTCGGCGTGCGTCTGCTGGAACGGATACGAAGCGATCTCGAGCCGCACTGCGTGGTCGAATCGTGGCCGCGCATGGAGGGACGGCAGATGGTGATGCTGCTCGCCCCGAAGAAGGTGGCACCGAAGGTTCATCACCCGACGAAGCCCGAAGCCGGTAAACAAGTCTCTCCGCCGGAGAGCACCGCCGTGGGCAGCAAATAAGGGACGAAGTCATGCCCAAGATGAAGACGAAGAGCAGCGCGAAGAAGCGCTTCCGCGTCCGGGGAAGCGGCAGCGTGAAGCGCGCGATGGCGTTCAAGCGCCACATCCTTACCAAGAAGACGACCAAGAACAAGCGGCACCTGCGCGGCACGACCGGCATCCACAGCACCAATGCGGATTCGGTCAAGGCCATGCTGCCGTACGCGTAAGGGGACCGACCATGCCAAGAGTCAAGCGTGGGGTGACCGCCAAGGCGCGGCACAAGAAGGTCCTGGCGCAGGCCAAGGGGTTCCGCGGCCGTCGCAACGCCGTCTATCGCATCGCCAAGGAAGCGGTGATGAAGGCCGGCCAGTACGCGTACCGCGACCGCCGACTGAAGAAGCGCGATTTTCGCGCGCTGTGGATCGCCCGGATCAACGCCGCGGTGCGCGAGCTCGGCATGAGCTACAGCGTGTTCATGAACGGCTTGAAGAAGGCGTCGATCGAAGTCGACCGCAAGGTGCTCGCCGATCTCGCTGTGCATGACAAGGTTGCTTTTGCCAAGATTGCGGAGCAGGCCAAAGCCTCTCTGGCCTGATCGAGCGCCGCAGAACAGAGGGAGGCGGAGCGCCTCCCTTTTTTTTGCGCGGCGATCAGGCGCCGGACGGGGCATCGACGACTGATGGAAAGCGGACATCCGATGGACCCACTCGATCGCATCGTCTCCGCCGCGCTGGCCGAGTTTGCGGCCTGCGCCGATCCTGCCGCGCTGGAGAACAGCAAGGCCAGGTATCTCGGGAAGGCCGGTGCGCTGACGGAGCAGCTGAAGGCGCTCGGCAAGCTTGCCGCAACCGAGCGCCCGGCGGCCGGCGCGCGCATCAACGAGGCGAAGGCGGCGCTCGAAGCGGCGCTCGTCGAGCGACGTGAAGCGCTCGCGGATTCGCGGCTCGCGGCCCAGCTCGCCGCCGACGCGCTCGACGTGTCGCTGCCGGGGCGCGGCGGCGAGCCGGGCACGCTGCATCCGGTCACGCGCACGCTGGAGCGCATCGAATCGCTGTTCCACTCGCTCGGCTTCACCGCGGTCGACGGTCCGGAAATCGAGGACGATTTCCACAATTTCACGGCGCTCAACATGCCGGAGAACCATCCGGCGCGGTCGATGCACGACACGTTCTATGTCGAAGGCGGTTACGTGTTGCGCACGCACACCTCGCCCGTGCAGGTGCGCTACATGGAAACGCATGCGCCGCCGATCAAGATCATCGTGCCCGGACGCGTGTACCGCGTCGACAGCGACGCCACGCATTCACCCATGTTCCACCAGGTCGAAGGCCTGTGGATCGACGAGAACGTCACGTTCGCGGATCTCAAGGGCGTGTTCACCACTTTCCTGCGCAACTTCTTCGAGCGTGACGAGCTCAAAGTTCGCTTCCGCCCCTCCTTCTTTCCGTTCACCGAGCCGTCGGCGGAGATCGACATGAGCTTCGGCGATGGCTGGCTCGAGATTGCCGGTGCGGGCCAGGTTCACCCGAACGTGCTCAGAGCCGTCAACATCGATCCGGAGAACCACCAGGGCTTCGCGTTCGGGATGGGGGCCGACCGGCTGGCGATGCTCCGCTACGGCGTCAACGATCTGCGCCTGTTTTTCGAGAACGACCTGCGCTTTCTGCGCCAGTTCGCCTAGCGAGAGCCAACGATGAAATTCTCCGAACGCTGGCTGCGCACGATGGTCGATCCCGCGCTCGACAGCGCGGGCCTGTGCGACCGGCTGACCATGGCCGGGCTCGAAGTAGAGTCCGCCGATCCGGCCGCCCCGCCCTTCTCCGGCGTAGTCGTGGCACGGATCGACCAGGTCGATCCCCATCCCAACGCCGACCGCCTGCGCGTGTGCGTCGTGGACATTGGCGCGGCCGAACGCCTGCGCATCGTTTGCGGCGCCCCCAACGCTGCCGCCGGGATGAAGGTTCCCTGCGCCATCGTCGGTGCGCAACTGCCAGGCGGACACCGCATCGCCCGCGCAACGATGCGCGGCGTCGAATCGCAGGGCATGCTCTGCTCGGCGAACGAACTCGGCATCGACGCCGACGCGTCGGGACTGCTTGCGCTCCCCGAAGAAGCCGTGGTCGGGGACGACGTGCGCGCCGCGCTCGGTCTCGACGATTTGCTGATCACGCTCAAGATCACGCCCAACCGTGCGGATTGCCTGTCGATCCTCGGTATCGCGCGTGACGTCGCGGCGATGACCAGCGCGCCGTTGGTGCCCCTCGCCGAACCGCCGGCGCCGGTGGCGAGTCGCGTGGAGCGCGCAGTCCGCGTCGAGGACGCCGACGCGTGCCCCCGTTTCGTTTCGCGCATCATCGAAGCGATCGATGCCACGGCCCCCACGCCGGCCTGGATGAAGCAGCGCCTCGAGCGCAGCGGTATCCGTTCCATCTCGGCCGTCGTCGACATCACCAACTACGTGATGCTCGAGCTGGGTCAGCCGCTGCACGCGTACGACGATCGCCTGCTGGACGGTTCGCTAGTGGTGCGCTTCGCGCGCCCGGGCGAGCAGCTCACGCTCCTCAACGGCCAGGTACTCGACCTCGAGCCGGATCTGCTGCTGGTCGCCGACGCGCAAAAGCCGCTGGGGCTCGCCGGCATCATGGGTGGCGAGCACTCGGGGATCAGCGACACGACGACGACTGTTCTGCTCGAAGGCGCGTTCTGGAATCCGGCGGTCATCCAGGGCAAGTCGCGTCGCCTCGGCTTTGTCAGCGACGCCGGCTACCGGTTCGAGCGCGGTGTCGATTTCGCTGGCTGCGCCCGGGCGGTGGAGCGCGCCAGCCGTCTGATTCTCGACTGCTGCGGGGGCCGGGCCGGTCCGCTTTCCGACATGCAGGGCGCTCTCCCGACATGCGCGCCGATACGCGTTCGGACGGCGCGGGTGGCGCGACTTCTCGGCATTGCGTTTCCCCCGGCAACGATCGCCTCGCTCTTCGACCGGCTCGGCTTTTCGTTCGCGCGCGCCGGCGAGGATTTCCTGGTCACGCCGCCGTCCTACCGCTTCGATCTCGGTATCGAAGAGGATTTCGTCGAGGAGATTGCCCGGCTCCACGGGTTCGACGCCATTCCTGCGGCGCCCTCCCGGCAGGCGCAGACCATGCTTCCCGACGCCGAGGCCGTGCGCCCGGCCATGGCGGTCAAGCGAAGGCTGGTAGCCCGCGGCTGGCAGGAGGCGATCACCTTCAGTTTCGTGAGTTCGGCCTGGGAGTCGACCCTGTTTCCCGAGCGGGACAGCCGGAGTGCGCCGATCGCCGTCAAGAATCCGATCGCGGCCCATCTCGACGTGATGCGAACGACACTTGCCGGCGGACTCCTCGACGTGTTGCGCACCAACCTCGCGCGGAAGCACGAGCGCGTGCGCGTGTTCGAGGCCGGCCGGTGCTTCTGGCGCGCCCGCCATGGCTACGATCAGCCTGTGCGCCTGGGCGGTCTCGCCTGCGGGGATGCGCTGCCCGAACAGTGGGGATGCACGGCTCGATCCATGGACCTGTTCGACGTCAAGGGCGACCTCGAGGGTCTGGTCGCGCCGCGGACCTTGACGACCGTGCGCGCCGAGCACGCCTTGCTGCATCCGGGACGCGCGGCCGGCGTGCTCGTTGACGGATCTCCGGTCGGCTGGCTCGGCGAGCTGCATCCGCGGATCGTGAAGGAGTTTGAGCTGCCGCGCGCCCCCGTCCTGTTCGAGCTCGATCTCGCCTCGTTGCTGACCATCGGGCTTCCGACGGCTCGCGCCCTATCCAGGCTGCCCGTCGTCCGCCGGGACCTGGCCGTGGTCGTCGCCGACGCGCTCCCGGCGCAGGAAATCCTGACCGCGCTCCATGGCGCCAAGCCGGCCCACGTCGACACCATCAGACTGTTCGACATCTACCGCGGCCCCGGAATTGAATCTGGCAAAAAAAGCCTTGCGATTCTTGTGCTTATGCAGGATACTGAACGTACTTTGACTGACGTCGAGATCGACGCGACGATGGCCGGATTGCTCCAGGTCCTCGCTTCCCGCTTCGGTGCGACGCTTCGCCAGTAGGATCCGCGATGACGCTCACGAAAGCCGAATTGGCCGATTTGCTCTTCGAGCAGCTGGGCCTCAACAAGCGCGAAGCGAAGGACATGGTCGAGCATTTCTTCGAGGAAATCCGGATTGCCCTGGAGCGCGGCGACAGTGTCAAGCTGTCCGGCTTCGGCAACTTCCAGCTGCGCGAAAAGCCGCAACGTCCGGGGCGCAATCCGAAAACCGGCGAGGAAATCCCCATCACCGCTCGGCGCGTGGTCACCTTCCACGCAAGCCAAAAGCTGAAGGCCATGGTCGAAGCAGCCAACCATGCCGGATCACAGCCGAGCTAAGACCGAACTTCCACCAATCCCCGCCAAGCGGTATTTCACCATTGGCGAGGTGAGTGATCTTTGTGCGGTCAAGCCGCACGTGCTCCGCTATTGGGAGCAGGAGTTCACGCAGTTGAAACCGGTCAAGCGGCGCGGCAA
>CAYGYQ010000180.1:0-7384 GCA_964354035.1 uncultured Bordetella sp. | reverse complement strand
GCGCCAAAATAGTCCCTTTGCGCCTGCAGCAGGTTGGCCGGCAGCACGGCGCTGCGGTACTGATCGAAGAAGGCCAATGCCGTGCTGAACGCGGGGACCGGGATGCCTTTCATCGCAGCGGTCGCCACGACGTTGCGCCAGCCCGACTGGGCCTTCTGGATCTCGTCTTTGAAGTAGTCGTCGAGCAGGAGGTTGGAAAGTTCCGGGTGCTTGTCGAAGCCCTCCTTGATCTTGCCGAGGAAGCGCGAGCGGATGATGCACCCGCCCCGCCACATCAACGCGATGCCACCGTAGTTGAGATTCCAGCCGTATTCCCTGGCCGCCGCGCGCATCAGCATGTAGCCCTGCGCGTAGCTGACGATCTTGGAGGCGTACAGGGCCTTGCGGATATCTTCGACGAAGGCTTTTGTCTTCGCCGGGTCGGCGGCGATATCGGTCAGCGCAGGATTCGGGCCGTCGAGCCTGGCGGCTGCCTCCACACGTTCGTCCTTGAGGGCAGAGACGCAGCGCGAGTAGACGGCTTCGGCCATCAGCGTGATGGGAATGCCGAGATCCTGGGAGTTGATCACCGTCCACTTGCCGGTGCCTTTCTGCCCGGCGGTGTCGAGGATCCTGTCGACCAGCGCGCTCCCGTCATCGTCCTTCTTGCCGAGGATGTCGCGCGTGATTTCGATGAGGTAGCTGTCGAGGTCTCCGCGGTTCCACTCGGCGAAGACTTCCTGCATGGCGTCGGCGCTCATGCCGAGGCCGGTCTTCATGATGTTGTAGGCCTCGCAGATGAGCTGCATGTCGCCATATTCGATGCCGTTGTGCACCATCTTGACGTAGTGCCCGGCGCCCATTTCACCGACCCACTCGCAGCAGGGCACATTGCCTTCGACCTTGGCGGAGACGGCCTGGAAGATGTCCTTCACATGTGGCCAGGCGGCCGGGGATCCGCCGGGCATGATGCTGGGGCCGTGCCGGGCACCTTCTTCGCCGCCACTGACGCCGGTACCGATGTAGAGCAGGCCTTTGCTCTCGACGTATTGCTGACGCCGGTTGGTGTCGTTGAACAGGGAGTTGCCACCGTCGATGATGATGTCGCCGGCGTCGAGGTGCGGGATGAGTTGGTCGATGAATTCATCGACGGGCTTGCCCGCCTTGACGAGCATCATGACGCGACGCGGTTTCTTCAACCGGGCCACCATTTCCGCGATGGAATGGGCTCCCAGAACCTTCGTCCCCTTGGCCTCGTTGGCCAGGAAGCGATCGACTTTTTCCGTCGAACGGTTATAGGCGACCACGGTAAAACCGTGGTCGTCCATGTTCAGAATCAGGTTCTGGCCCATCACGGCAAGTCCGATCAGGGCAATGTCCGCTTGGGGTTCCATTGCTTTTCCTTCCTATAATCGAGATCACGGACGATATCTGCCGGCCAAACACCGTTGACTCATTGTACATTCTAGGCCCCGCGGCACCGACATCGGTCGCCAAT
This sequence comes from uncultured Bordetella sp., assembly GCA_964354035.1. Lineage (GTDB taxonomy): Bacteria > Pseudomonadota > Gammaproteobacteria > Burkholderiales > Casimicrobiaceae > CAIWHR01. The sequence goes on along the minus strand of CAYGYQ010000180.1, from coordinate 5,907 downwards.
GACAGAGCACGCTTTGCTCTCCACACCACGAGGAATCTTCATGCGTCCCAATCTGTTTGTCGCCGTGCTGGCGCTGGCTGCGGCCTCGGCGTTCGCGCAGGCGCCCCAGCAACCCTTCTTCAACGTGATCACTCTGGAGGCGAGCGCGACGGCCGATGTGCCCACCGACACACTCACCGTGACGCTCTTCGTCGAAGAACAGGGACCGGACCCCGGGCAACTGGCGGCGCGCGTCAACGCCCGTCTCGAGGAAGCGCTGGCCAAGGCCCGCAAGGAGCCAAAGGTCGAGGCGCACTCCGGCAACTATCAGACCAACCCGACCTACGACCGCGCGAACCAGATCACCGGCTGGCGGATCCGGGCCGACGTCGTGCTCGAGAGCCGCGATTTCAAGACCGTCGCGGCGTTGGCCGGGGCCATGCAACCCGCGCTCAAGCTGTGGTCGATGACGTTTTCGCTGTCGCGGAGCGCGCGCGAGGCGGCCGAGGCAAAGCTCCTCGCCGAAGCGCTGGGAAAATTCCAGGAGAAGGCACGCGCTGTCGCCAAAGGCCTCGGATTTCCGGGTTATGTGCTCGGGCAGATCGCCGTGCGCAGCGAGGGCCCCCACCTGCCCGGGCCGGTGGCGTATCGGGGCGTCGCAATGTCGGCCATGGCCGATGCCGCGCCCCCTGCCCCGGTTCCCGTCGAGGGCGGCAAGAACGCGGTGACTGTCAGTGTGTCCGGATCGGTGGTACTCGGCCCCGGCAAGTAGCCCGGCTGCCAAGACCCAACCTTGCCCGAGGCCAACATGCCCAAGTTTGCTGCCAATCTGACGATGCTCTACAACGAGCATGACTTTCTCGACCGCTTCGCCGCTGCCGCCGCGGCCGGCTTTCGTGGGGTCGAGTTCCTCTTTCCCTATGCACTCCCGGCCGGGCAGATTGCCGAGCGGCTGGCGAAACATCGCCTCGCGCTCGCGCTGCACAACTTTCCCGCGGGCAACTGGGAGGCCGGAGAGCGTGGCATCGCCTGCCACCCGAACCGGGTCGGCGAATTCCAGGATAGCGTGGCCAAGGCGATCGACTACGCGAAAGCTCTCGGCGCGCCCCAGCTGAACTGCCTTGCCGGCATCGTGCCGCAGGGTGTGACGCCCCAGGCCGCGCGCGCGACGTTCGTGGCTAACCTCAGGTTCGCCGCGGGAAAACTCGAGGCCGAGGGCATTCGGCTGCTGATCGAGCCGATCAACACCTTCGACATCCCCGGATTCTTCCTTTCGGGAACGCGCCAGGCGATCGGCATCATCGACGAAACCGGCTCGGCCAACGTGTTCCTTCAGTATGACGTCTACCACATGCAGCGGATGGAAGGCGACCTCGCGCACACGATCAAGTCGAACCTCGCGCGCATCCGCCACCTGCAGATCGCCGATAATCCGGGGCGCCACGAGCCCGGCACGGGCGAGATCAACTACCCGTTCCTGTTCCGGTGCCTCGACGATCTCGGCTACGATGGCTGGATCGGCTGCGAGTACAAGCCGGCGACGAGCACCGCCGCGGGCTTGTCGTGGCTCGCGGCGTATCGCTGATGGCCAACCACGAAATCGGCCAGCACCCGTAGAATCGCGTCGGGGGCCACGACGCCCTCCTGCCGACAGCGAAGGAACCGCATGCGCCGCCAAAGAAATGCCAAGATCGTCGCCACGCTGGGACCGGCGAGCTCGGCGCCCGCGATGATCGCCTCGCTGTTCCATCGCGGGGTCGACGTTTTCCGCCTCAATTTCAGCCATGGCACGCACGCCGATCATCGGCGGCGGATGGAGGCGATCCGCGCGGTCGAAGCCAAGGCGGGACGGCCCATCGGCGTGCTGATGGATCTGCAGGGTCCCAAGTTGCGCATCGGCACCTTCGCGCATGGCCCCGTGCTGCTCGCCACGGGGGCGTCGCTGCGCCTCGACCTCGATCCGGCGCCGGGCAGTGCGAAGCGTGTCTGCCTGCCGCATCCGGAGATCTTCGCCGTCATGAAGCCCGGCCTGCAGTTGCTGCTGGACGACGGCAAGCTGCGGCTCGAGGTTGAACGCTGCAATGACGGCCATGCGATCACCCGCATCAAGGTGGGCGGCAAGCTCTCCGAGCGCAAGGGCGTCAACATCCCGGACGCGATCATTCCGCTGTCCTCGCTCACGGCGAAGGACCGCCGCGACCTCGAGTTTGGCCTCGAGCTGGGCGCCGACTGGGTGGCGCTTTCGTTCGTGCAGCGCCCCGAGGACATCGACGAAGCCCGGGCGCTGATCGGCGAGCGTGCAGGGATCATGGCCAAGCTCGAGAAGCCGATGGCGATCACCAAGCTCGATGCCATCGTTGACCGCGCGGACAGCATCATGGTCGCGCGCGGCGATCTCGGCGTCGAGATGCGGCCCGAGCAGGTGCCGACGGTGCAGCGGCGCATCCTGCGCGCGTGCCGCCACGCCGGAAAGCCGGTGATCGTCGCCACCCAGATGCTGGAATCGATGATCACCTCGCCGGTGCCCACGCGCGCCGAGGCGTCCGACGTAGCCACCGCGGTCTACGACGGGGCTGACGCCGTCATGCTGTCGGCCGAATCGGCGTCGGGCCAGTTTCCGCTGGAGGCGGTGGAGATCATGGACCGGATCATCCGCGAAGTGGAGCAGGACGAGCACTACCGGATACTCACCGATGCCCAGCACGCGGAGCCCCGGGCGACAGCCGCGGATGCCATTTCGCATTCGCTGCGCGAGGCGGCGCACATCGTGTCCGCCAAGGCCACCGTGATCTACACGCATTCCGGTTCTTCTTCCATTCGCGCGTCGCGCGAGCGGCCCGAGGCCCCGATCCTGAGTCTGACGCCGAAGCTCTCGACCGCGCGCCGCCTGGCGCTCGTCTGGGGCGTGCATTCGGTGCTCACGAACGAGACCACCGACATCAATACGATGACCGATCTCGCCTGCAAGACGGCGCTGGAGGAAGGCTTCGCCAAGGTGGGCGACAACGTGGTCATCGCGGCCGGCGTTCCGTTCGGACAGGCGGGGACGACGAACATGCTGCGGCTGGCGACCGTGCGTCCCAGGAAAAAACGCGCGCAACCGAAGACCTGATCCGCTCCGGGCCCGGCGTTGCCATCCGGCCTGGCGGATCCGTCGCGGGTGCCCTCTACACCAGCAGGCGCCGCGCCATCCGGTTGTGGGTTTCGAGGTGGGGGCCGAGGTCGAGCGCGGCGAGGTGTCCATCGCGCACGACAACCCTGCCGTCGATCACCGCGGTGCCGACGTCGCCGGCTCCGCAGAACACCAGCGCGGCGACCGGATCGTGCGACGCCCCGGCGTGGCGAAGATCGTCCACCGCGAAGGCGACGAAATCGGCGGCCATGCCGGGCGCGAGGTGGCCGATGTCGTCGCGGCCGAGCACGCTCGCCCCTCCCCTCGTCGCCATCTCCAGCGCATCGCGTGCGGAGAGCGCGGCCGGATCGCCGGACAGCCGTGCGAGCAGCAGCGCCTGACGCGCCTCGGCCAGCATCTGGCTCCCGTCATTGGAGGCGCTGCCATCGACACCCAGTCCGACGGCGACGCCGGCGTCGCGCATCCGACGCACCGGCGCGATGCCGGATCCAAGCCGCATGTTCGAGCATGGGCAATGGGCGACGCCGGTTCCCGTCCGCGCGAAGAGCGCGATCCCCGGCGCATCGAGCTCCACGCAGTGTGCGTGCCAAACGTCAGGTCCGGTCCAGCCCAGCGCTTCCGCATACTCGGAGGGTGTCCGGCCGTACCTTGCGCGGCTGAACGCGACGTCGTTCGTACTCTCCGCGAGGTGCGTGTGGAGCCGGACGCCGCAGCTGCGCGCCAGGAGCGCCGCGTCGCGCATCAGCGATTCGGTGACGCTGAAGGGCGAGCACGGCGCGATGCCGATTCGCACCATCGCCAATCGCGCCGGGTCGTGGTGGGCCTCGATCACGCGCCTGGCATCCCGCAGGATCGCGGCTTCATCCTCGACCAGCGCGTCGGGCGGCAGCCCTCCCCTGCTCTCGCCGAGGCTCATTGCGCCACGCATGGCATGGAAGCGAAGGCCGATTTGCCGCGCGGCGTCGATCGTGTCGTCCAGCCGGCAGCCGTTCGGAAACGTGTACAGATGATCGCTCGAGGTCGTGCAGCCCGAGAGCATCAGCTCGGCCATCGCCGTCAACGCCGAAACGCGGATGGCATCCGGCTCGAGCCGTGCCCAGATCGGATAGAGCGCTTTCAACCAGCCGAAGAGCTCGGCGTTCTGCGCCGCCGGGACGACGCGGGTGAGCGTCTGGAACATGTGATGGTGCGTGTTGACGAGGCCGGGCAGCAGGACGTGACCGGAGAGATCGATCACCTCGTCGGCCATTGGCGGCAGGTCGGCGGTTGCGCCGACCTGCTCGATCCGGTTGCCGCGGACGAACAGCCCGCCATCGGAAATCTCGCGTCGCGCGTCGTCCATCGTGACCAGCACGTCGGCATGGCGCGCCAGAAGCGTTCGCTCGGCCGCCGGGTTGCCCGTGCGCTTTTCAGGCATGCGTGCGCATGTGCGCCGGTGAGCCGAGCACGTGGGTCGCGTGCACGGCGCGGTCGTCGCCCATGATCATGAACGCGAACAGCTTCTCGGCCAGCGTCGTGGCGCGCGACATGCGGCGCGCCAGCAGCGGGGTCGCAGCCGGGTCCAGAACCACGAAGTCGGCTTCCTTGCCGACCGCGAAACTGCCGATGCGCTCGTCCAGGTATAGCGCGGCCGCGCCGCCCAAGGTGGCGAGATAGAAGGCGCGCAGTGGCGACAGGGTCTGGCCGGCAAGCTGGCAGACCTTGTACGACTCGTCCAGCGTGCGCAGCAGCGACAGGCTCGTGCCGCCGCCGACGTCGGTGCCGAGGCCCACGCGCGCACCCGCGACCTGCGCCGCCCGAACGTCGAACAACCCGCTGCCGAGGAACAGGTTCGACGTCGCGCAAAATGACATCGCGGCGCCGGTCGCCGCCATCCGCTGCCGGTCCGCCGCATCGAGGTGGATGCAGTGGGCGTAGACGGCGCGCGGCCGCAGGAGGCCGTAGTGATCGTAGACGTCGAGGTAGCTGCGGCTCCAGGGATAGAGCTCGGCCACCCACGCCACCTCGCCGCGGTTCTCGGCGACGTGCGACTGGAGAAAGACGTCCGGGTGCTCGTCGAGGAGGCGCCCGCAGAGCTCCAGCTGCCGCTCGGTGGACGTCGGCGCGAAACGCGGCGTCACCGCGTAGAGCAACCGGTCGCGCCCGTGCCAGCGCGCGATCAGCGCCTTGCTGTCGGCATATCCCGAATCGGCGGTGTCGCGGACCGCTTCCGGGACGTTGCGGTCCATCAGGACCTTGCCCGCGATCAACCGCATCGAGCGGGCGCGCGCCGCCTCGAATATGGCGTCGACCGAGTTGCTGTGCGTCGTCGCGAACACCATGGCGGTGGTCGTGCCGTTGCGCAACAGCTCGCCGAGGAAGAACTCCGCCACCTCCCGCGCATGGTGCTCCGCGTCGAACCTCGCTTCGGCGGGAAAGGTGTAGCGTTCGAGCCACTCGAGCAGCTGCGCGCCGTACGACGCGATGATGTCGGTCTGGGCGTAGTGGACGTGGGTGTCGACGAAGCCGGGCAGGATCAGTTTGCCGCGATAGTCGGTGAGCGCGGCAGCGGACGACAGCGTCGCGAGGAGCTCGGCGGCCGGACCCAGCGCCGCGACGCGGCCGTCGCGCACGACGAGCAGGCCGTCGGCGAAATGGCAGTGCGCAGCATCCCCCAGCGTCGCCGGATCGCCGACGAAATCGACGAACTCGCCGCGGAAGGCCCGGACGTTCGCCGGGCTGCCCGTCTGTGTAGGTGCCATCAGTGCGCGCCCGGCACGTCAGTGCTTCGCGCCCTGCGCGAACCAGGCGGCGAC
>CAYGYQ010000179.1:0-7402 GCA_964354035.1 uncultured Bordetella sp. | reverse complement strand
TCCTTGACCATGACGCCGCAGCCGCTGGCGGTGACGACGATCGCCTCGACGTCGCGGTCGACGTGCGGCCACCAGACGTCGATGTTGCGCCTGACGATGGCCAGCGCCCGCGCCTCGCCACTCAGGTGATGGGGCAGCGCGCCGCAACAGCCCGCGGCGGGGACCTGCAGCAGCGAGATCCCGATCCGGTCGAGCACACGCGCCAGCGCGGCGTCGATGCCGGGCGCCAACGCTCCCTGCACGCAGGAATCGAGCGCCAGCATCTTTCGCCGGTGCTTCGCGGCGGGCCACACCCCCGCCGGACGGGCGTCGAGGATCTTGGCGCTCAACGCCGCCGGAAGCACCGGCTTCAGCAGGCGGCCGATTGCCAGTCCCGCCGCAAAGAGCGGGCGGGCGAGCAACCCCTCGCGGATCAGCCAGCGCTGGGCGCGGCTCGCAAGCGAGCGCGGCGCGCGCTCGTCGACCACGTGCCGGCCGATGTCGACCAGGCGCCCGTACTGGACGCCGGAGGGACAGGTGGTCTCGCAGCTGCGGCAGGTGAGGCAGCGGTCGAGGTGCAGTCGCGTCTTCGCCGTCGCCGCGTTGCCTTCGAGCATCTCCTTGATCAGATAGATGCGCCCGCGCGGGCTGTCCTGCTCGTCGCCCAGCAGCAGGTAGGTCGGGCAGGTCGCGGTGCAGAACCCGCAGTGCACGCACGAACGCAGGATCGCGTTCGCCTCGCGGCCCGCGGGCGTGTCCCGGATGAAGTCGGCAAGCGCGGTTTGCACTAGGGTCTGGTTTAAAAGTCGGGGTAGAGGCGGCCGCGGTTCAGGATTCCTGCGGGATCGAACGTCGCCTTCAGGCGGCGATGCAGCGCGTGCAGCGTGTCCGGCAGCGGATGAAACGCGCCGGCGGACTTGTCGCCTGCGCGAAACAGCGTCGCGTGACCGCCATGGTCGCGGGCCCAGGCGCGAACCTTCGCGGGTTCCGTGCGCGCGCCGGCGACCAGCCAGCGCAACGCGCCGCTCCATTCGATCATCTGCTCGCCGCCGAGGTCGTGCCAGGGAGCCGTCGCCTTGACCGAGAGCCGCCAGAGTGATGCGCCATCCGCGCACGGCACGGCGAAAAACCCATGGGTCTGTTCGCGAATGCCTTCCCAGAAAGCATCGCCGTCCGGGAGTTCGGCGCCGCCGATCTGCCTCGCCGCGGCCTCGACCGCCGGCGCAGCGCCGGACAGCCGCACCGCGAGTCGCCCCGCGTGATGGCAGGTCGCCGAAACCGGCAGCGGCTTGGCCGCCCACTCGTTGGTCAACCGGATCGCGTCGCCGACGGAACACTCGAGCACGCGCGTCGCCTCGACCTTGGGCAGCGGCACGCACTTGAGCGAGATTTCGGTCAACACACCCAGGGTGCCGAGCGCGCCAGTCATGACCCGCGCCAGATCAAAACCCGCGACATTCTTCATGACGCGCCCCCCGAACGCGAGGTCCTCGCCGCGGCCATCGAAGAGCCGCACGCCGAGGACGATGTCGCGCATCGCGCCGGCATACGGACGCCGCGGCCCGGACAGCCCCGCCGCCACGGCACCGCCCAGCGTCGCGTGCATGCCGAAGTGCGGCGGCTCGCAGGGGAGCATCTGTCCGGAAGCGCGCAGCGTCTGCTCCAGGTCCGCCAGCGGCGTGCCGGCGCGCGCGGTGATCACGAGCTCGGTCGGATCGTAATCGACGATGCCCGCATACGGGGCCACGTCCAGGACCGCGCCGGCGATCGCCTGGCCGTAGAAATCCTTGGTGCCGCCACCGCGGATGACCAGCGGCGATTGCACGGCCGCCGCCGTGCGTATCTGCGCCTGGAGATCGGCCAGGACAGCATCCATCACGGGAGCACCCCTGCTGCTGTGCGCCTTCCCCCCGAGACGGCCCGCAGTTGCGCGATCCTGGACGGCCCGGCGGCGCTTGCGTTCAGGTCCGTTGCCGCTGGTTCTTGTAGGCGCGGGCAAGCCCGCGCTTTCTCGGCATCAACGCAGGCGCGGCGGCCGAGCGCGGCCGAGGCCGCGCCTACGACCCCGCCCGTCACCGCACCGGTTTGGCCGTCAACAGCAGGTACGGTTGACACGAAATGCCTCATGGCTTCGCGCCGCCCTTCGCCGCCAGCTTGTCGCGGTAGATGAGCCGGGGCTCGTCGGCCTCGATGATCTCCTTCTCCTTCAACGCAGCGTCCTCCCATTGCCGCAGCAGCGGGTGCGCGAGCAGCGCCTGCAGATAGCCTCCGGCAGCGCCGTCGGGAACAACAGCGTAGGTGCGGAACCGGTAGGCTACCGGCGCGTAGAACACGTCGGCCAGCGAGAACGCGCCGCAAAGAAAAGGCCCGCCCTGACCGAAACGGCGCCGCCCCTCGTCCCAGATCGCGATGACACGCCCGATGTCGCGCTCGAGCGCGCCCGACCAGGGCCGTACGTCGACACGCTCGCGTATGCACATCGTCATGTCGTTGCGCAGTGCGGAAAATCCCGAGTGCATCTCGGCGCACACCGACCGCGCCCAGGCCCGAGCAACGGGATCGGCCGGCCACAGGCCCGGATGGCGCTCGGCGAGATATTCGGCGATGGCCAGCGAATCCCAGACGACCGTCGCGCCGTCGTGCAGACAGGGCACGCGCGCCGTCGGCGAAAACGCCAGGTTCGCGGGATTCGGCGTTCCGGTAGCGGACAGCGGCACCATCACTTCCGAGAACGGCGCGCGCGCGAGCATCATCGCGAGCCAGCCGCGCAGCGACCAGGACGAGTAGTTCTTGTTGGCGATATAGAGCGTGTACATTTTCGTGCTGCTTCAGAGTGGCACGGTCTTGCCGGGATTCATGATGTTGCGCGGATCGAGCGCGCGCTTGATCGTGCGCATCAGGTCGACCGCCTCGCCGTGCTCGGCGACGAGCGCCTCGAGCTTGTGCACGCCGATGCCGTGCTCGCCGGTGCAGGTGCCGCCCATCGCGATCGCCCGCAGGCTGATGCGCCGGGCGAGGCCCTCCGCCCGCGCGCGCTCGCCGACGTCACTCGGATCGAACAGCACACAGAGGTGGAAGTTGCCATCGCCGACATGGCCCACGATCGGCGCCACCAGGCCGGTGGCGTCCGCGTCGGCCTTCGTCTCGAGCACGCAGTCGGCGAGCCGCGAGATCGGCACGCAGGCGTCCGTGGCGAACACTTCCTTGCCCGGGAACATCGCCTTGGCCGCGTAGTAGGCCGCGTGCCGCGCCTTCCACAGCCGCGTCCGGTCCTCGGGCTTGGTCGCCCATTCGAAGGCGCTGCCGCCGAATTCCTCGGCGATTGCCTGCATCTGCGCGGACTGCTCCGCCACTCCCGCCTCGCTGCCATGGAATTCGAAGAAGAGCGTCGGCTTGACGGCGAAACCGTCGAGCTTCGAATAGCGGATGCAGGCGTCCATCTGCACGTCGTCGAGCAGCTCGATCCGGGCCACGGGAATGCCATGCTGCATCGCCAGGATGACGGTCTGCACGGCGCCTTCCAGCGTGGCGAACTGGCAGACGCCCGCGGAGATCGCGTCCGGCACGCCGTAGAGCCGCAGCTGGATCTCGGTGATGATGCCGAGAGTGCCTTCCGCGCCGACGTACAGCCGCGTGAGATCGTACCCGGCGCTCGATTTGCGCGCCCGGCCGCCGGTCCTGATGATCCGCCCCTCGGGCGTGACGACCGTCAACCCGAGCACGTTCTCACGCATCGTCCCGTAGCGAACCGCGTTGGTGCCCGATGCGCGCGTGGCGGCCATCCCGCCGATCGTCGCGTTCGCGCCCGGGTCGATGGGGAAGAAGAGTCCCGTGCCCTTGAGCTCCACGTTCAGCTGCTCGCGCAGCACGCCCGCCTGCACGCGACAGTCGAGGTCCTCGGCGTTGACCTCCAGCACGCGATTCATCTGCGACAGGTCGACGCACACGCCGCCGTAGAGCGCCGCGACGTGGCCCTCGAGCGACGTGCCGACGCCGAAGGCGATGACCGGCACCCGCGCCGCATGGCACAGGCGCACGATCGCTGCGACCTCTTCGTTGGCGTGCGGAAAGACGACCACGTCGGGAAGCCCTGCGTCGGCCAGGCCCTCGCCGTGGCTGTGCCCGTCGCGGACCGCGCGCGAGGTCAGCGCCCGCTCGCCGTAGTCGGCGAGGAGCCGCGTCACGAGATCGGCGACGTCACGCGCATCGGGCCGCAGCGGATGCAGGTCGGCAGGCAAATTCATGGCTGGCGTCGGGCTCCGGGTCTAGAAGCGCGGCAATTCCGGATGCGGCAGCTGGCCGTGATGCACGTGCATCTTGCCGAACTCCGCGCAGCGCGACAGCGTCGGGACGCCCTTGCCGGGATTGAGCAGCCCCTTGGCGTCGAAGGCCGCCTTGACCGCGAGGAAGCACTCGAGCTCGGCCGGTCGGAACTGCACGCACATCTGCGGCAGCTTCTCGACGCCGACGCCGTGCTCGCCGGTGATCGTGCCGCCCACCTCGATGCAAAGCTCCAGGATCGCCGCGCCGAACGCCTCGGCGCGCTTGCTCTCGTCCGCGACGTTGGCGTCGTACATGATGAGCGGGTGCAGATTGCCGTCGCCGGCGTGAAACACGTTGGCGCAACGCAGCTGGTGCTCCTCCGACAGCGCCTCGATCCGCAGCAGCACCGCGGCGAGCGCCTTGCGCGGAATGGTCCCGTCCATGCAGTAGTAGTCGGGCGTGATCCGGCCGATCGCCGGAAACGCGGCCTTCCGGCCCGACCAGAGCAGCAGGCGCTCGCGCTCGTCCTTCGACACGCGGATTCCGGTCGCTCCGGCCGCGCCCAGCACGCGCGTGATCTCGGCCATATCTGCCGCCACTTCCTCCGGCGTGCCGTCGGTCTCGACCAGCAGCACCGCCGCGGCGTCGAGCGGATAGCCAGCGTGCACGAATTCCTCGACCGCGCGTGTGGCGCTCCGGTCCATCATCTCGAGCCCGGCCGGCACGATGCCGGCGCCGATGACCGCCGCGACCGCCGCGCCGGCCGCGCCGACATCGTCGAAGGCGGCGAGCGCGACCTGCGCGACCTGCGGTCTGGGCGTGAGCTTGACCGTGATCTCGGTGGTGACCGCCAGCAATCCCTCGGAGCCGTGGACGAGCGCGAGCAGGTCGTAGCCCGCGCTGTCCAGCGCATCGCCGCCGAACTCGACGACCTCGCCGGTGATGAGCACGCCGCGCACGCGGCGCACGTTGTGCACCGTCAATCCGTACTTGAGGCAGTGCACGCCCCCGGCGTTCTCGCCGACGTTGCCGCCGATGGTGCACGCGATCTGCGACGACGGGTCCGGTGCGTAATAGAGACCGTGGGGCGCCGCAGCGACGGAAATCGCGAGATTGGTCACGCCTGGCTGCACAACGGCGCTCTGGCCCAGGGGGTCGATCGCCACGATCCTGCGGAACTTCGCCATCGCGACCATGACGCCCCGCTTGTCCGGCAGCGCGCCGCCGGACAGGCTCGTCCCCGCGCCGCGCGCGACGACGGGCACGCCTGCCGCGTGGCAGCGCCGAAGCACTTCGACGAGCTGGGCTTCGTTGTCGGGAATCGCGACCGCCGCCGGCAGCTCGCGGTACATCGTGAGGCCGTCGCATTCGTACGGCCTCGTCTCCTCGGCGGTCGTGAGCAACGCCGCCGCCGGCAGGACGGACGCTAGCTGCGAGTGGATGACGGGATCGAGCATGGTTTGGGCGGCGTTCGGCGCGGCGTGGGGGCGGCTGCGCGACCGATTATTCCATATCGGCCGCCCAACCGTGCGGCGGAGCCCCTCCAGCCCCTCGGAATGGCCATTCTTTAGGCACGGCTATACAGAGTGGTGCAGGTTCCTTAGAATCCGCGCTCCGGGCGCCTTTGGCGAACAGCCGAGCGCCGCCCCAACCGAAACCGGAGACCCTCATGCGGATTTCTCGCCTCCTTGGCGCGCTCGCCCTGACCTGCGCCGCCACGCTGCTGCTGCCCGTCACGCCCGCCGTCGCGCAGACCACGCTCAAGATGAACATCTCGATCAGCCAGAACTCGCACTACGGCGTCGCCGTCGATGCCTTCGCCCGCGAGGTCGAGGCGCGCACCGGCGGCCGCTACAAGGTGCAGAACTTCTATTCCGGCGCGCTCGGCGCGGAGCGCGAGTCGATCGAGGCGCTGCAGGTCGGCACGCTCGACCTCACGATGACCTCCACCGGCCCGGTGCCGAATTTCGTGCCCGAGGTGTCGATCCTCGACATCCCGTTTCTCATGCGCGACTACCCGCATGCACGTTCGGTGCTCGACGGCCCGATCGGCCAGGACATGCTCGGCAAGTTCCCGGCAAAGGGCATCCAGGCGCTCGCCTGGGGCGAGAACGGCTTCCGGCACATGACCAACAGCAAGCGGCCGGTGAATGCGCCGGACGACCTCAAGGGTCTCAAGATGCGGACCATGGAGAACCCCGTCCATATCCAGGCCTACAAGCAGTTCGGCATCATTCCGACGCCGATGGCGTTCACCGAGGTGTTCACCGCGCTGCAGCAGGGCACCGTGGACGGCCAGGAGAACCCGCTGTCGGTGATCTCGGCGGCCAAGTTCGAGCAGGTGCAGAAGTACATGACGCTGACCGGCCACGTCTATTCGCCGGCGCTGATCCTGATGAGCAAGGCGCAGTGGGACAAGCTGTCGGCTGCGGACAAGAGCGCGTTCACGGCAGCCGCGAAGGAGGCGGTCAAGGCCAACCGGGCGCGCATCGACGAGGACGAGCGCAGAGCCGTGGCGGACCTCCGGTCGAAGGGAATGACCATCGTCGAGAACGTCGACAAGACCAGGTTCCAGGCGACGCTGGCCCCGACCTTCGTCGAGTTCGGCAAGAAGTTCGGCCAGGACAACATCGACAAGATCAAGAATTACAAGTGACGTGCAGCCCGGCCGTGGCCGGGCTTACTGTCGGAGCAACCCCTTGCGTAATGCGTTTCTCGCACTCGAGCGCCGGACGACGGCGTTCTCGCTGGCGTTCGCGTGCGCGATGCTGGTCGCCGCCGCCTGCCTCGGCGCCTACCAGATCCTCGCGCGCTTCGTCTTCCAGCAGCCGGCCGAATGGTCGGAAGTGCTGATCCGCTTCACGCTGATCTGGATGGTGTTCATGGGCGTGCCCTCCGCCTTCCGGCAGGGTGCGATGGTCTGCGTCGACCTCGCCTACCGGAAGGGTGGCCCGGTGCTGAGGCGCGCGCTCGACTGGCTGATCGCGATCACCGCATTGATCCTCGTGGCGGTGATCATCCGCTACGGCTTCGATTACGCGTACCGCGCGCGCTTCCAGACGATCAGCGGGCTCGAATCGCTGTCGATGACCTGGGCTTACATGGCGTTGCCCATCGGCGGGATCTTCTGCGTCCTGGGCATCCTCGGCTGCCTCGTCGA
>CAYGYQ010000178.1:3961-7461 GCA_964354035.1 uncultured Bordetella sp. | reverse complement strand
CCCCTCAGGCGCGCAGTCGCCGGCTCTGCGGATCGTACGGGGATTCGCCGAGCACGGTGGCCTTCCGGCGCTCGCCCAGGATCTCGATCTCCATCGCGGCACCCGTCGCCGCGTGCTCCGGCTTGACGTAGGCGAGCGCGAGGCTCTTGCCGAGCACGTGTCCGTAGCACCCCGCCGTGGCGCGGCCCACCAGGGACCCCTGCGCGAACAACGGTTCGTTGCCCAGCGGATCGGCGTCGGTCACGCCATGCACTTCGAGCGTGACGAAGCGATGCGGCACGCCGGCGGCCAGTTGCCGGGCGAGCGCCGCGCGGCCGATGAACTCGCCCTTGTCCATGCGCACGAAGCGATCGAGACCCGCCTCGAACGGCGTGTACTCGGGCGTGAGATCGGAGCCCCACATCCGGTAGGACTTCTCGATGCGCATCGACTCCATCGCCCGCATGCCCACCATGCCGATGCCGAATTCGCGGCCGGCGGCGAAGAGCGCCTCGAAGAGGCCATTCGCGTACTCGATCGGAAAGTGCAGCTCCCAACCGAGCTCGCCGATGAAGTTCACGCGCAGCGCATAGACATCGGTGGCGAGCCCGCACTCGATCACCTGGCCGGTGAGCCACGGAAAATTGGCGTTGTCGAGCGGGACATCGGTCAATTGCGCCAGCACCGCCCGCGCGTTGGGGCCGGCAACGACGAACGTGCCGCGGCTCGTGGTGACGTTGCGCAACTCGACGTTCCGGTCATCCGGCCGCATCCGGTGCAGATAGTCGCTGTCGAAACGCTCGCCGGCGCCGGCACTGACGACGTAGAAGCGATTCGCGGCGAGTTTGGTGATCGTGAATTCGGAGCGCACCCCACCGTTTTTCGTCAGCGCGTGGCACAGGGCGATGCGACCCGGCTTGACCGGGACCTTGTTCGCGACCAGCGAGTCGAGCCAGCCTTCGGCGCCGGGGCCGGTCACCTCGTGCTTGGTGAACGGCGTGAGGTCGATCACGCCCACCGCGTCGCGCATCCGCCGGCACTCGTCGCCGACGTGCTGGAAATAGTTGCTGCGCCGGAAGCTCCACGCGTCCTTACGCGGCACGCCCGGCGGCGCAAACCAGTTCGCGCGCTCCCAGCCGTAGCGCTGCCCCCAGACGGCGCCCATCTGGCTCAGCTTTTCGTAGACGGGGCTGGTCTTGGCGGGGCGCGCATCCTCGCGCTCCTCGTCCGGGTAGTGGATGGTGAAGACGTTACGATAGGTCTCCTCGTTCTTGCACACGGTGTAGCGCCTGCCGGTGTACGCGCCGAACCGGCGGGGGTCGACGCCCAGCATGTCGATGCCGGGCTCGCCCTCGACGATCCACTCCGCGAGCTGCCAGCCCGCGCCGCCGGCGGCGGTGACGCCGAAGCTGTGGCCCTCGTTCAACCAGACGTTGCGCAAGCCCCACGCCGGACCGATGAGCGGGCTGCCGTCTGGCGTATAGGCGATGGGGCCGTTGACGATGGTCTTGATGCCGGCGTGCTCGAGGCATGGCACGCGCTTCATCGCGGCCTCGACGTGCGGCAGCAGGCGATCGAGATCCCCCGGGAACAGCTCCTTGCCGAAATGCGCGGGGACGCCGTCGGCGAAACGCGCCGGCGCGCCCTTCTCGTACGGGCCGAGAATCCAGCCCAGACGCTCCTCGCGCAGGTAGTACGAGGCGTCGGACTCGCGCAATACCGCAAGCTCGCGGCCGCCGCCGGCGCGATAGGCCTTCAACTCCGGCGACTCGTCGTAGACGATGTACTGATGCTCGACCGGGATGGACGGCACGTCGAGGCCGAACTTGCGTCCGGTCTCGCGGGCGTAATTGCCGGTGGCACAGACGACGTGCTCGCAGACGATGTCGCCCCGGTTGGTCGCGATCTTCCACTCGCCCGACGCGGTGCGCTCCACACCCAGCACCTCGGTCTGCTCGCAGATCTCGGCCCCGGCCATGCGCGCGCCGCGGCGAAGGGCCATTGTGAGATCGACCGGCGCGATGTGGCCGTCGTCGGGATGGTAGAGGGCGCCGACGAGCTTCGGCGTGTCGACGCCGTCGCCCAGGTTCACGAGCGGCCACAGCGCCTTCACTTCAGCGGGGCTGATGATCTGGAACGGGACGCCGATGGTGTTGGCCGTGCCACAGTACTTGTGGTACTCGTCCATGCGGTCGCGGGACGTCGCGAGGCGCAGGTTGCCGGTGACGTGAAAACTCACTTCCTGCCCGGTCTCCGCCGGCAGGCGCTTGTAGAGGTCGACCGAGTACTTGTGCAGCTGGCCGACCGTGTAGCTCATGTTGAACAGCGGCAAGAGCCCGGCCGCGTGCCACGTCGACCCCGCCGTGAGCTCCGTGCGTTCGAGCAGCGTGACGTCGGCCCAGCCCTTCCTGGCCAAGTGGTAGAGCGTGCTGACGCCGACGACTCCGCCGCCGATCACCACCACCCTTGCATGCGTCTTCATGTTCTGGTTTCCATGACAGTTGGGCGGCCCGCCCCTGAATTGGGTGAATCGGGAGCAGACCCCGATTTCCTGCTCGCACGTCGAAAATCGGGGTCTGTCCACAAGTTTAGCCAGCCGCCGCCCGAAGATCACGCGATTTGCGACCGTCAGTTCTCCAAAAGCGTCATCCGGCCGGCGCAGGCGCCTCCCGCTCATGCCGGAAATGCCACCGCCGACGCTGCCCCCTCCCGTTCGTTTATCCTTCGCCCATGTCGCTCCTGACCCTGCAGGACGCCGAGCTCGCCTTCGGCCTTCATCCGCTCCTCGACCGCGCCAGCCTCGTCGTCGCCGACGGCGAGCGCATCGGCCTCATCGGCCGCAACGGCACCGGCAAGTCGTCGCTGCTCAAGGTCATCGCCCGTCAGGCGACGCTCGACGACGGGCAGGTCAAGCGGCGCGACGGGCTTTCCGTCGTGCTGGTCGAGCAGGAGCCGGAGCTGCCGCGCGCCTCCTCGCTGCGCGAGAGCCTGGCCGTCCGGGGCCGGCTCGACGGCATCGCCGACGAGCGCGAGCGCTGGCGAACGGAAGCGCGGCTGGTCGAATTCCTGCATCGCTTCGGTCTCGACGAGGCAACCGCGCCGGAGTCGGCGTCCGGTGGCGAGAAGAAGCGCGCGGCGCTGGCCCTGGCGCTGGCCCTCGCGCCGGACCTCCTGCTCCTCGACGAACCGACCAATCACCTCGACCTCGACGGCATCGCGCTGGTCGAGGAGCTGGTCGCGAAGCAGCCGGCGTCGATCGTGATCACCCACGACCGGGCCTTCCTCGATCGCGTGGCCACCCGCATCGTCGAGCTCGATCGCGGCCTGCTGCGCTCGTACCCCGGCAACTTCACCGCCTACGAAACCCGCAAGGCCGCCGAGCTGGCGGCGGAAACGGTGGCCAACCGCAAGTTCGACCACTTCTGGGCGCAGGAAGAGGCCTGGATCCGCAAGGGGATCGAGGCCCGCCGCACGCGCGACGAGGGCCGCGTGCGGCGGCTCGAGGCGCTGCGGCGCGAACG
>CAYGYQ010000178.1:2090-3861 GCA_964354035.1 uncultured Bordetella sp. | reverse complement strand
ATCGCGTATTTCGACCAGCTGCGCGAGCAACTCGACGGCGAGCGCACGCTGGCCGAGACCATCAGTCCCGGCTCGGACTGGGTGGAGACCGCCGGAGGGCGCAAGCACGTGCTCTCGTATCTCGGCGACTTCCTGTTTCCGCCGCAGCGCGCCGACACGCCGGTGCGGGCGCTCTCCGGCGGCGAGCGCAACCGGCTGCTGCTGGCGCGGCTCTTCGCGCTCCCGGCCAATCTCCTGGTGCTGGACGAGCCGACGAACGATCTCGACATCGAATCGCTGGAACTCCTCGAGGCCACGCTGCAGACCTATGCCGGCACACTGCTGCTGGTCAGCCACGACCGGGTCTTTCTCGACAATGTGGTGACGCAGACGCTGGTGGCGGATCCCGGCGGCACGGGGACGTGGCAGGAGTACGTCGGTGGCTACAGCGACTGGGTGGCGCAGCGCGCGCGAATTGCGGGATCGTCGGGAGGCAACGTCGTCGCGCCCTCCGTACAGGCCGCGGGCAAGCCGAAGGGCACCCTACCAGCGCACGCCGAGACCCGGCGCGGCGCAACGTCCGGCGCCAAGCTCAGTTTTGCAGAGCGACGCGAGCTCGCCGCACTGCCGGACGAACTCGAAGCGCTGGAACGCGAACAGCATGCGCTGACGGAGCGCATGTGCCGCGCGGATTACCACAAGGGCAGCGTCGAGGCGATCAAGGCGGACAGAAAGCGGGCGGAGGAAGTCGAGCACGCTCTCGCCCGGAAATTCGAGCGCTGGGGAGAGCTCGACGCCCGGAATGGCCGGCAGCCGCAAGACTAGCCGCGGGCCTGGCCACCGTCGGGTCCGCCACCCGCGCGACAGTCGTCCGCCCACAGGACCGGGGCCATCCGCCGATGCACATGTCGCCCACCGACACGCCCGGGTCGCTACGTCGTCAGCGCACGGCCGCCCTGCCCTCTACCATATGCGTTGGTCAGCCCCGGGAGAAACGGGGTCAAATCCGATCTTCCCGCGGCCTCGACGACGTGCCGACGGCCCGCCGGGAGGCGCATTCGACCCCGATGTTCCGGCGAGCAAATGGAGACGCGCGTGTCCGACACCGGTGACGACGACCTGGATCTGAACAGCCTCAACGACGAGGATCTGGTCCTGCAGGTGCACGACGACCTCTACAACGGCCTCAAAGCCGAGGTGATGGAGGCGACGAACATCCTGCTCTCGCGCGGGTGGTCCCCGGACCGCGTGCTGAACGATGCGCTGGTCGAGGGCATGCGCATCGTCGGCGTCGATTTCCGGGACGGCATCCTGTTCGTGCCCGAAGTCCTGCTCGCGGCCAACTCGATGAAGGGTGGGATGGAGATCCTGCGGCCGCTGCTCGCCGAGACCGGCGTCGAGCCGATCGGCAAGATGGTGATTGGCACCGTCAAGGGCGACATCCACGACATCGGCAAGAATCTCGTCTCGATGATGATGGAAGGCGCCGGGTTCGAGGTGATCGACCTCGGCATCAACAACCCGGTCGAGAAATACCTGGCGGCGCTGGCCGAGCACAAGCCCGACATCCTGGGTCTCTCCGCGCTGCTCACTACGACAATGCCGTACATGAAGGTGGTGATCGACACGATGAAGGACCAGGGTATCCGCGACGACTACATCGTGCTGGTCGGTGGCGCCCCGCTGAACGAAGCGTTCGGCAAGGCAGTGGGTGCCGACGCCTACTGCCGCGATGCGGCGATCGCCGTGGAGACGGCCAAGTCGCTGATCGCCGCCCGCCGCGCTGCCCGCG
>CAYGYQ010000178.1:0-1990 GCA_964354035.1 uncultured Bordetella sp. | reverse complement strand
GTGCTCGTGATCGCCTGCGGCGCCCTCGCCCGCGAGATCGCGGCCTTGCGTCGCGCGAACCACTGGCCGCACCTCGACGTGCAGTGCCTGCCCGCCGACCTGCACAACCACCCGCAACGCATCCCCGGAGCCGTGCGCGAGAAGATTCGCGCCAACCGCGACCGGTACCCGTCGATCTTCGTCGCCTACGGCGACTGCGGCACCGGCGGCGAGCTCGACACGGTGCTCCTGGAGGAGAACGTCGAGCGCATCCCCGGCGCGCATTGCTACGAATTCTTCGCCGGCAGCCAGGCGTTTGCAGCGCTCGGCATTGAGGAACCCGGCACCTTCTACGTCACCGATTTCCTGCTGCGCCACTTCGAACGGCTGGTGATCCGCGGCCTCGGTCTCGATCGCCATCCGGAACTGATCGCGCAGTACTTCGGCAACTACCGGCGCCTGATCTACCTGGCGCAGCTCGAGGCGCCGGAACGCCTCCTTGCGGCGCGCGCCGCGGCCGACCGGCTGGGCCTTGCGTTCGCCCATCGGGTCACGGGCTACGGCGAACTCCAACGCCGCCTCCGCGCGGCGGCCGACCCGGTGCTCATGTGGCGAAGCTGATCGTCATCTCCTGGCGCGACGTGCCCTCGCAGGTCGTCGTCAAGCAGGGTCGCGAAACCATCCGCATACAGCTGTCGGCGCGCTTCCAGGAAGCCGTCGACCGTGCGGCGATGCGCGCCGGCAAGGGCAGCTCGGACGCCTACATCGCCGACTGGAAGCGCAGCGACCCGCGCGCATGCGGCAACGACCTCGAGGCCGAGGCCAGTGCCGAGGTCGCAAGGCTGGAGGCGTGCTACAGCGACGCCGACCTCGAAGGGCTGATCCGCGCGAAGGGTGTGGCCGCCGATCCTGCGGTCCCGGCAGCAGGCGACCCTGGGGAGGCCTGATGCGCGCGCTGCGGCACTGGTCGGTGCGCCACGCGCGCGGCCCGGAGGCGTGCTACGGGCTGTTCGAGCGCGCCTTCGTCCTTGTCGGCGTGGGGCCGCTGCGCTCGGCGAGGGCCGCGCAGTGGATGCACACGCATGTGCCGGGCGTCCTCAACGGCCGCGTGCCCTGGCGCCCCGTCCGCAGCACGGAACCACAACCCCGGAGAGCAACTTCATGACCGACACCGTCATCAGCTCCGCCACCCGTGAAGTGGTCATCGGCTTCGACCGGCCGTTCGTCATCATCGGCGAGCGCATCAACCCCACGGGGCGCAAGATCCTCGCTGCCGAGATGGCCGCCGGCGACTACTCCCGCGTGACGGCAGATGCGCTGGCCCAGGTCGCGGCCGGCGCGCAGATGCTCGACGTCAACGCGGGCATCCCGCTTGCCGACGAGCCGGCCATCCTGGCCCGCGCGGTCGAACTGGTGCAGTCGATCACCGATGTGCCGCTGTCGATCGATTCGTCGATCGTCGCCGCGCTCGCGGCCGGGCTTGCCGTCTACAAGGGCAAGCCGCTCGTGAACTCGGTGACGGGAGAGGAGGAGCGCCTGGAGTCCGTGCTGCCGCTGGTGAAGAAGTACGGCGCCGCCGTCGTCGCGATCTCCAACGACGAGACCGGCATCTCGCAGGATCCCGACGTCCGCTTCGCAGTGGCGAAGAAGATCGTCGAGCGCGCCGCCGATCACGGCATCCCGGCCTGCGACATCGTCATCGATCCGCTGGTGATGCCGATCGGCGCCATCCGCATGGCCGGCGTGCAGGTGATGCGGCTCGTCCAACGGCTGCGCGCCGAGCTCAAGGTCAACACGACCTGCGGCGCGTCCAATGTCAGCTTCGGCCTGCCGCAGCGCGAAGGCATCAACACCGCATTCCTGACGATGGCGATCGCCTCCGGGCTCACGTCGGCCATCACCAACCCGCTGCACCCGGGAATCGTCAAGGCGTGCATGGCCGCCGACGTCATGATGGGCCACGACCCGGATTGCACGCAGTGGATACGCCGGTTCCGCGAGACGCCTCCGC
>CAYGYQ010000177.1:2576-7474 GCA_964354035.1 uncultured Bordetella sp. | reverse complement strand
CATCGCGCTGCAGTCGGTGTTGAGGAGCCCGGTGGCCGTATCGACAGGCGTGACCGACTGCGCGAGCACTTCCGGGTTGCGCGACAGCGCGCGCCAGTCGACGGCGCCCTCGTTCCAGCCCGACGCCACCACTTTGGCCACGCCCGGCAGCGCCAGCACCGATTGCACGCCGTGGACGTTGCGCATGAACATCTCGAAGCGGTCGATGGTGTCCATGATCGCGAAATTCGTGCAGGCACCCTGGACGTCCTTGGTCTGCACGATGATCGACAGCACGTCGACGCCGATCGAAAAGCTTTCGACGATGGCCGCGTTGTCGCGGTTGTAGCGGGACTTGTCATGCAGCTCGGGGATGCCCTTGCCGAGGTCGCCGGTCTTGAGGTCGCGCGCCTTCCAGGTGCCGAGGCCGAGGAGGACCGCGGCGACCAGCAGCGTCACCAGCGCGACGCGCGGCTCGGCAAACGCTGAAATCGCGCGCCAGGCGCGGTCGAAGCGGCCGACCGCCGGCTGCGCCGACGGCGGCGGGGCGGGCACGTACGAGAGCAGGACCGGCAGCAGGAACTTGTTGGTCAGGATCATCAGCGCAACCCCGAGGCTCGCGGTAATGCCCAGCTCCCGGACGACGTCGATCTTGATGTGCATGATCACCAGGAATCCCAGCGCGTTGGTGATGAGCGCCACCGAACCGGGGATGAACAGCTTCAGGAAGGCGTTCAGGGCGGCCGTCCGGCCGTCGTGGCCCTGCTGCGTCTCCTGCTGCCAGACGTTGGTCATCTGCACGGCGTGACTGACGCCGATCGAGAAGATCAGGAAGGGCACGAGAATCGACATCGGATCGATGCCGTAACCGAGAATCGGCAGCAATCCGAGCAGCCAGACGACCGGCATCAGCGCGCAGGCGAGCGCAAGAACGGTGAGCACCAGCGAGCCCTTGTAGAGGTACAGCAGGATGGCCGTGATGACGAAGGCAATGGCGAAAAAGACGAGCACGCCTATGGCACCGTCGGTGATGTCGCCGACAGCTTTCGCGAAGCCGATGATGTGCACGTCGATCTGGTCGCTCTGGTACTTGGCGCGCACCGCTTCGAGCTGTTTGGCAACGGCGGGGTAGTTCAGGCGCTGCCCGGAGGCCGGATCGACTTCGAGCAGCTCGGCGCGGATCAGGGCGCCGCGGAAGTCGTTCGCCACCAGTCGCCCGACGTTGCCCGACTTCAG
This sequence comes from uncultured Bordetella sp., assembly GCA_964354035.1. Classification (GTDB taxonomy): domain Bacteria; phylum Pseudomonadota; class Gammaproteobacteria; order Burkholderiales; family Casimicrobiaceae; genus CAIWHR01. Next base: position 6,259 of record CAYGYQ010000177.1, on the reverse strand, counting down.
CACGTTCTGGCGCACTATCTCGAGATCCGACGGCGTGCCGCGGAAAGTCGCCGGCACGACGTTGCCGCCGGCGAAGCCATCTTCGACAACCTCGATGAAGCGGACATTGGGCGTGAACAGCGACGTCACCGTCGCTCGATCGACGCCGGGGATGAAAAAGACGTCGTCGGTCGCGCCTTTCAGCGCGCGCATGAACTCGGCGGTATAGATGTCGCCGCCCGCACCCTTGACGCGCAATGCGACGAGCACGCGATTGGCGCCGCCGAAGGTCTTCTGGTACTCGGTGAAGGTGCGCATGTACTCGTGCTCAAGCGGCACCATCTTGCTGAAACCGGCATCGACCCTGAGGTGGGTCGCCGAATATACGAGCGCTGCCGTGAGCAGCAGAAAGAAGGCGAGCAGCACCCGGCGCAGCATCGGCTGCGCGATGGCCTCGACCACGTCGTGGAAATCGGATTTGGTCCAGGCCATGATGTTCCGGCAGGTTGCTCGGGGTGGCGGCGCTAGCTGCAGGCGTCGAGGCGGGTCGCGCCGCCCTCACCGACCAGTACACAGGCGCCGGACGGCAGCCGCAGCACCGCAGCGAGCGCCTTGCCGTCCGCGGTCTTGCGGGCGGTGAAGCTGTTGCCGCGGTCGCGACTTTCGAGCACCGTTCCTTCGCGGCCGACGAGCACCACGCCACCGCCCGGCAGCGTCGTGCCGCCCATCAGGCTCGCCTGCGCGCTGGCAGGGCTCACCAGATTCCAGCGGCCGCCGTTGTCGTTCGACCGAAAGGCGTTGCCGCGCAAGCCGAAGGCAAGCCAGCTCGTTTCCGCCACCCGCAGGACGCCGAAATACGAGCCCTTGTACGGCGTGGTCAGCGTCGTCCAGCTGCGGCCGGCATCCTCGGACCGGAGGATCATGCCGGACTCGCCGACGAGAAAGAGCTTGCCGTCGGCGCCGCCCGCGAGCGCGTTGAAATGCAGATCGCCGGCGAATTCCGCCACGGCCTGCCAGCTCTTGCCGCCGTCGTTGGTCCGGTAAAAGGAGCTGTAGGCGCCCACGGCGATGCCGTGCTCGGCGTTTTCGAACCAGATGGCAAGCAGGGGTTTCTGCTCGTCGGGCGCCGCGTGCACCTGCTTCCAGGTCTCGCCGGCATCCTCGGTCATCAGGATCACCGCGTCGTGGCCGACCGCAAACCCGCGCCGCGCATCGACGAAGTACACGGCGGTCAGCGTGACTTCGGTCGGCGACTTCGCGACGCGCCAATTGCGCCCGTCGTCATCGGACAGAACGATGACACCCCGCTCCCCGACCGCGACTGCGCGCTTGTCGGCAGCAGCGACGCCCAGCAGCAGCACCCGCGAGGCACTTGTCGCCGTGGCCGGGAACAGCGGCATCGGCCGGGGCGAAAAGGCGAACGCGGCGGCGCCGAGAACAACCAGAAAGCAAGCCAGGCCGACGAGCTTGTTCATGGATCAGCCGTTCCGTACCGGACGCGGCAGCCGCCCGTTGGTCGATGGCCCGGGGATCACGACGGCTTTCGGTCCGCTGCCGGAGCGCTCCAGGCGCCGCTCCGGGTCAGCACGGCTCAACGAGTGCCGACTCCGCGCAGGCCGGCCGGCGTGAAATCCGCCCGGTCGCGCTTGATTCTCTCGTACACCTTGGGCTGGTCGTTGCGCAGGCCCATCGCCAGATAACGCGCCGACTGCAGGTCGTGATGCACCTCGACCGTCCCGTAGAGCATGGGAATGTCGTAGAAAATGATCGAATGCTGCTCGGACACGCGCCACAGCTCGAGGCGCATGTCGTACTTGTCGGTCACGGCGATCGACCAGCTGTCCTCGTCGATGTAGAAGACGCGCTTCTTGTAGATGTGGCTGGTCCCATCCTTCAAATTCGCCTCGACGACCCAGACCCGGTGCAGTTCGTAGCGCGCGGGGTCGGGGTTGACGTGACCCGGCTTCAGCACGTCCGTGATCGTCACTTCGTTGCCGGAGAGCTTGAAGGAGTTGTACGGTATGAACATCTCCTGCTTGCCGACGAGCTTCCAGTTGTAGCGATCGGTTGCGCCGTTGTACATCTGGAAGTCGTCGCTGGTGCGCAGGCCGTCGGAGGCGGTGCCGGGATTGTCGTAGGCGACTTGCGGTGCCAGCCGGACCCGCCGCTGGCCGGGGTTGTAGGTCCAGGCGCTGCGCGGCTCCCTCACCTGGTCGACGGTCTCGTCCACCAGCAGGATCTGGCCGGCCAGCCGTGCCGGCCCGGTAACCGTCTGCAGGAAAAAGGCAAGCTTGTTGTCCTCCCGGTCCTTGGCGGGCTTGCCGAGGTTGCCATAGTTGAAGTCGTACTCGTAGTCGAAATTGACCATCGTGTAGGTGCCCTCGCGCGTCACCGCCGCCTGCCCCCACTTCATCGCGTAGGTGTCGCCGCGGTAGCGCAGCGTCGAGTTCCAGATCGCCTCGAGGCCATCCTTGGGCGCCAGGAAGGGAATGCCGCCCTTCGCGCCGGTGACGCCGTTGCCGCCGGGCGCCAGCTTCGCGACCCCCACATTGGCCGCCGTCTCGTCGTACACCCCCTTCGGGAACGCGGCGCTGCGTCGCGTCGGGTAGACGTTCATCTTCCAGGTCGGATACTTCTTCAGCAGGGCGATCTGGCCCGGCGAAAGCTGACTCTTGTATTGCTCCGCATTGGCCGCGGTGATCGTGAACAGGATCTTGTCGGCCTTGAAGGGATCGGAATAGTGGCCGCCAGGCTGGAAGCCGGCAGACGGTTTGGTCAGGCCGCCATCCCAGGCAGGGATGGTGCCGGCCGCATTGCCGGCCATCTCGGCTCCCATCGGAGTCCTGCTCTGCGCCATCACCGGAGCCGCGAACGCCAGCGCGAGAACCGTTGCCATGACGCCAACGCCTGTTCTGCTCATCAATGCTCTCCTCATGTCGTTCGGGCCGCCATCAGAACGAATAGCTGACGCTGATCGCAAGGAAATCGCGGTCCTTGAGATAATTCGAACCGCTGGCGTAGCTCGCGGTCTGGCCGGGCGGCAGGGCGCCGGTCGCTGCAGTCGGCGTGTCCGTGCCCGAGAAGGTGTTGCCGCCGAAGAACATCGTGTAGCCGATGTCCGCCTGCCACTTCTGCAGATAGACGAACCCCACGCCAAGCGTCAGTGCCTTGACGCCCTCGTTGAACGTGGGACCGACGCCGTCGACGTCGTGGGCAAAGGCCAGGCGCGGCGACACGGTTCCCCCGTCGATGATGCCGTCGTAGTCGAGCCGGCCGACGAGGCGATAGCCCCAGGAGTTCTTGGTCGCGAAGCAGTTGGTCGAGGTCGAATTGTAGGCAGTCTGCGCATTCGAACCGGGCTGCGGCAGGTGACACCCCGGCCCGGCGAACTTGAGATCGCCCGGCAGCTGTAGATGCGTGTAGCCGACCTCGCCGACCGTGACCAGCTGATTGGCGTTGAAGGTCGGGCCGAACGCCTTGGTCGCGGTCGCCTGCAGCTGATGCATTTTCACCCTGCGGTAGCCCGATATTTCGGTGCCGTAAGGCACGGCATTGGCTACCGCCGGGTCGGTGCTCGTCAGCTGATTGGCGCCGCCGACCGCGGCAAGCAGCAGCTCCGCAGTGGGTAGTTGCAGCGGCTGGTTGCTGCGATAGGTGTACTCGCCCTGCAGCGCGATGCCGGCCGGCCCGGCGGTGTTTGCGCT
>CAYGYQ010000177.1:0-2476 GCA_964354035.1 uncultured Bordetella sp. | reverse complement strand
ACGTACGGCGTCCGGCTGTGGTAGTTGACGAAGTAGAGGCCGAGCTCGGTGTTGTTGTGCTCCGGCAGCAGGTAGCGCAGCGCGAGGCCATACTGGCCACCGTCGCTCGGATCGCGATCGCCCGAGCGCGGCGCGTACACCTGGCCGGCGCTGTCCGCCGGGAAAATGCCGGCGGGGTTGTGCTGATCGTTGCGGCGGCCGAAACCGGTATAGGCGATGATCCCTTTCTCGCCGACGAAATCGTTGGTGCTGAAGAAGACGCCGCGGCCGTCGATCTTGGTCTTCTTCCACTTCACCATCCAGGTCGCCTCGAGCGACAAGTCGTCGGTGATCTCCTGCTGGGCCCAGAGCATCGGCGTCGGGGTCAGCGCTTCCTTGAGCTCGGAGCCCGGCACACGCAGCTTGCTGACATTGACCGGATTGAGGATGTTGATGCCGTTCTGGATGAAGGTGCTCTCGCCCCAGCTCACCACCTGGTTGCCGGCGCGGACGAAGAGTCCGCGGCCAAAGACGTCGAACTTGCCGTAGCCGTAGAGGTCGAGCAGCTCGAACTCCTGATCCTGGAAGTCGTACTTCGTCGTGGCGGGCACGCCGTCCTTGCTGGCCGCCGCCCAGTCATAGAAATAGGTGGCGCGCGCGAAGACGCCGAAATTGCCGTACTTGACCAGGAGGTCCGAGGTCGCCTTGGCGGCCAGCGAGACGTTTTCGCCGTTCTTGTAGTTGAGGTTGCCGTCGTCGGCGTTGGGGTCGCGCGAAGTGCCGCCGTTGGTGATGGCGATCAGGCTGGGATCGCGGCCCTGCATCCGCCAAAGAGCGCCGAACGAGACTGTGGTGTCGAAATAGCCCGACACCTCGCCGCTTGCGCTCTCGAACTGGAAGGCGTGCGCAGGTGCCGAGAACGCTGCTGCCAACGCCGTGGCCAGCACGCCAGCGTGCCTGCGGAAGCCGTGTCTATGACTCGTCTTGTGCATGGTGCCGCCCCCCCTTGTCCGGCTTGGTCTGCCGCGCCGTTCCCCGGGCCCGGTCGCAATGGCCATTTGACTTCAATATGGCCGCGGGAGCAAGTACCCCGACCTCGACCAGATCAAGGATTGGCAACTTTGTGGCAGAACGCGCAGACAAGACCGATCGGCAGGATGATCGCGAAGCTGCCCTCGGCCGGCCGTCGATGCGCAGGGCCGGACGCGTGACGTCCGGCCCTCAGGCAGGCGCTCGCCCCGGGGATCGCAGGCGGCTGGGGTGGACGACGCGCCGGTCAGCCCGCTTCCTTGCGCGTCGGCAGGCTGTGGCGAACCGGCTCGAACGCGGTCTTCTGCTCGCGCACGCCGTACACCATGATCGGAGCCCCGTTGCCGGCAACGTCGGTGGCCCTCGGCGGACGGGCGCCCGCAGCGTTGCCAAGCTGCGTTTCGGCGTTGCCGGAGCCCACGATCGCGGGCAGGACGGACAGGCCGAGCGTGAGCGCCGACATGGCGACGGCGGCGATCATCATGGCGGCGCGAGGCGTTGTAGCTTGGTAGCGGTTCATGGCGGGCTCCTGGTTCGGTTTCCTGCTGCTCGGTCGTTGGATGCCGCGAGCCGGCATTCCGGATTCACCCCCTGTCCGAGGGCTGGGTGCGATCGCTGCAGGACCGATGTTAGGTAGCCGCCTTGGCGCCCTCAAGACCGATGCGACAGAGCGCGGGAAAGCGCGCACGGACTGGATCCACGCCTGACCAAGCGGGCGCGCGCCGATATGGCGGCGCCAACCAGGTGCGACATAACGACGCGCCAGGCCGCCAGCCGAACCGTCAAGCCGGCGCGCGGACCTTCTGGTCGATGGCGCCGAAGATCGAGCGACCCTCGGCGTCCAGCATCTCGATCCGCACGCGGTCGCCGAAGCGCATGAAGGGCGTCGTCGCCTCGCCGGTCAGCAGGATCTCCACCGTCCGCTGCTCGGCGATGCAGGAGTAGCCGACGCCTCCCACCGCTGCGGGGCGGCCGGGGCCGCCGTCTTCCTTGTTGGACACGGTCCCCGAGCCGACGATGCTGCCCGCCTCGAGCTCGCGCGTCTTCGCGACATGGGCGATCAGCGTCGCGAATCCGAACGTCATGTCGGCCCCCGCATTCGGCCGCCCGAACAGCCGGCCATTGCAGTGCGAGATGAGCGGCAGGTGCACCTTGCCGCCCTGCCAGGCGGCCCCGAGCTCGTCCGGCGTGACCGCGACCGGCGAGAATCCGCTGGCAGGCTTCGACTGGAGAAACCCGAACCCCTTGGCGAGTTCGCCCGGAATCAGGTTGCGCAGGCTGACGTCATTGACGAGCAGCAACAGCCGAATGTGGCGAAGCGCATCGTCGGTTGTCGTGCCCATCGGCACGTCACCAGTGACCACCGCGACCTCCGCCTCGAAATCGATGCCCCACGCCTCGTCGGCCAGCACGATATCGTCGCCCGCGCCGATATCGTGCTGGCCGACGAGGCGTGGGGCATCGATTT
>CAYGYQ010000176.1:0-7504 GCA_964354035.1 uncultured Bordetella sp. | reverse complement strand
GCGTTCACTTGCGCGCGCCACGCAACGCGAGCACGGTCGCTTGCAGCCCTTCGAGCGACACCTGTCCTGCGGGGACGGGCGGGGCCGCGACCAGCGCGATCCGCGAATGGAGTCCGCGCAGCCTGCGCATCGCCTTGCCGTTGGACGATCGGCTGAAGAAGCTGCCCCAGAGTCCGCGCAACGCCATCGGCACGACGGGCACCGGCGTCGTCGCGACCATCTGCTGCACCCCCGGCCGGAACGGATTGAGCTCCCCGGTCTCGGTGAGCCTGCCCTCGGGAAAGATGCCGACGATCTCACCGGCGGCTAGCGCCTGCGCCGCCTCGGCGAACGCGCGGTCCTTCATTTGCGCATCCTCCTTGGCCGGTGCGATCGGGATCGTGCGCATGGTGCGGAAGATGAACGAGAGCAACGGCACCCGGAATATGCGGTGGTCCATCACGAACCGCACAGGGCGGCGCACGCAGGCGGCGATGACCACCGCATCGACGTAGCTCACGTGATTGCAGACGACGATTAAGGCCCCCTCGTCGGGAATGTTCTCCAGTCCGTCCTTGTCGACCCGGTAGAACGTGTGGATGAGGAGCCAGGCCAGGAACCGCATCAGGAACTCGGGCACGAGTCCGTAGATGTAGAACGCGACCGCGGCGTTCATCAGCGCGGTGACGAGGAAGAGCTCGGGAATCGAGTAACCCGCGGCGAGCAGCGCAATGGCGAGCCCGGCCGACGTCACCATGAACAGCGCATTGAGAATGTTGTTCGCCGCGATGATGCGCGACCGGTGCGAGGGCGGCGAGCGCTCCTGGATCAGCGCATAGAGCGGGACGATGTAGAACCCACCGAACAGGCCGATCAGCAACAGGTCAGCGGCAACGCGCCAATGGGCGGGGCTCGCCAGGAACACCTCGAGGCCCGCCAGCGCGTTCGCGTGCAGGTGACGGCTGGCGAGCCACAGGTCGACCGCGAACACCGTCAGTCCGATCGAGCCGAACGGCACGAGGCCGAGCTCGACGCGACGGCCGGACATCCGTTCGCACAGCAACGAGCCGATGCCGATGCCCACCGAGAACAACGCGAGCAGGAACGTGACGACGTGCTCGTTGCCGCCCAGGGAGTCGCGCGAGAAGCCGGCGAACTGCGCCAGGAACGTCGCGCCATAGAACCAGAACCAGGAAATCCCCAGCATCGACAGCCAGACGACACGGTTCCCGCGCGCGACCGCGAGGTTGTTCCAGGTTTCGCTGAACGGGTTCCAGTTGAGCGCGAGCCCGGGGTCGACCGCCGGCATGGCGGGGATACCGCGGCTCACGAGATACCCGGCGACGGCGACAACGAGTGCCACCGCCCCGGCCGCAACCGGCCCGCCGCCCTCCACGGCGACGACGAGGCCACCGATGATCGTGCCGAGCAGAATCGCGACGAACGTGCCCATCTCGACCAGGCCGTTGCCGCCGATGAGCTCGTCCGGTTTCAGCTGCTGCGGCAGGATCGCGTACTTCACCGGGCCGAACAGCGTCGAATGCACGCCGAGAAGCGCCAGCGCGGTGAACAGCAGCGCAAGGTCGCGCTGCCAGAAGCCGGCGAGACCGACGACCATGATCGCGATCTCGAAGAGCTTGATCCAGCGGATGAGCCGCGACTTTTCGAACTTGTCGGCGAGCTGCCCCGCGGTCGCCGACAGGAGAACGAAAGGCGCGATGAACACCGCGCCCGCGACATTGACGAGCGCGTTCGGGTCGAGCGCGGTCAGGGTCGACGCGTGGAACGCGACGAAGATCACCAGCGCGTTCTTGTAGATGTTGTCGTTGCCCGCCCCCAGGAACTGCGTCCAGAAGAACGGGGCAAAACGGCGTTCGGCCAGGAGGTCGAACTGATTCGGCTGATGCATTCCCACGCCTCCACCACCGCGGCATTCCGGGACCGGCTGCGCGGCACGCAGCGCGGACGCACCCGGCCGGCGCTCCTGCCCCGCTCGGCAATCCCGCCGCACGAGTCGCATTGTGCCCGCGAAACGCTACAATTCCATTTTTGGGGTTGCCGGCGCCCCCACCATGCCTGTCGCCGCCACGCCTGCCGCCTTAGCTGTCCCTGCCGCCGATGCGCCAATACCTCGATTTCATGCGGCATGTCCGCGACCACGGGCAACCCAAGGAGGACCGCACGGGCACCGGCACGCTCTCGGTGTTCGGCTACCAGATGCGCTTTCCGCTGGCCGACGGTTTCCCGCTGCTGACGACCAAGAAGGTGCACACGAAGTCGGTCATCCACGAGTTGCTCTGGTTTCTGCGCGGCGAGACCAACCTGCGGTCGCTGCAGGAGGCCGGAGTCACGATCTGGGACGAGTGGGCCGATGCCGGTGGCGAGCTTGGCCCGATCTACGGCTACCAGTGGCGGAGTTGGCCGACCGGGGACGGCGGGCACGTCGACCAGCTGGCGAATGTCGTCGCCGAGATCCGGCGCAACCCGGACTCGCGCCGGCTGATCGTCTCGGCATGGAATGTCGCGGACATTCCACGGATGGCTCTTCCGCCCTGCCATGCCTTTTTCCAGTTCTACGTCGCCGAAGGACGACTGTCCTGCCAGCTCTATCAGCGGAGTTGCGACATCTTCCTCGGCGTGCCGTTCAACATCGCGTCCTATGCGCTGCTGACGCAGATGGTGGCGCAGCAGTGCGACCTCGGCGTCGGCGAATTCATCTGGACCGGAGGGGACTGCCACCTGTATCGCAACCATCTGGAACAGGTCGAGCTGCAGCTCGCGCGCGCGCCCTACCCGCTGCCGCGTCTGGTCATCCGCCGCCGGGCGGATTCGCTGTTCGACTACCGGTTCGAGGATTTCGAGATCGCCGACTACCACTGCCATCCCGCGATCAAGGCACCGATCGCCGTCTGAGGAAAGGCCGCCCGACGCAGCGCCGGCGCGCCGTGTTCACCGGGCTCGCACCGGCGCGGCCAAACGCTTTCAGCAATGCGGGTGCGCCCTGGCACGCGGGCGCCCCGGCGCAGTGCTCACGGAGACGGCGTTGCCGCTGGCGTCTCCGGTGGCGGCAGCAGGCCCCCGTAACGCGCCGAATACGTTCCCCAGCCGCTCTTCCTCTCGGACAGCATCGGCTTCCACCCGGCGACGATCTCGTCGGTGGTGAGCGTCCTGCCGCCATCCGCAGCGGCCCGTCCGACCAGCACGCAATTTTCGCTGCTGAAGATGACCAGGAGCTCGCCGCGAGCGCGCATCGCCTCGCGTGCCGCCGCTCCGGCATTGCTGAGGTCGACCGGCGGGCGCGTGCCGCGCAGAGTCACGACGTTGTTCCGGTCGATGACTTCGTAGCAGGTGATCGCGGACACCGGCATTGCGGCGGCGCCCACCGCAGCGCCAGCGATGAGTGCGGATATCAACCGTCCATTCATGACTGCCTCCTTAGGCGTCGAAGATTCGACCTGTTGGCCCGATGTCCGGCCCTCTGCAGCGCGGACCGGGGATCGGGTTCACGATCAATACGAAGAGCTGCATCGGCAGGATTCATGCAATGCCGAAGCATAAGCTCAAGAATTGACCCGCGTCAAAGGACCATCTGCATTCCCGTAGGTCGCACCGGCAGATTGGGGTCGCGACATGCGATGATGCGCGCATCCATCCATGCGTGCCCAACCGCCATGTCCTTTGCCGACAAGGTCATCGTCATCACCGGCGCCTCCGACGGCATCGGCGCCGAGCTCGCCCGCCAATTGGCGCCGGAGAAGCCCAAGCTGGTCCTCGCTGCGCGGCGCCTGGAGGCGCTGCAACTCGTTGCGGGGCAATGCGCGGCGGCCGGCGCGGAGGCGATCGCGGTGCGCTGCGACGTGGGTGTCGAGGCCGATTGCAGGGCGCTCGCGGCAAGCGCGGTTGCGCGCTTCGGCCGCATCGACCTGCTGGTCAACAACGCCGGTGTTTCCGGGCATGCCCGCCTCGAAGACGTAAGCGACTTCAGGTGGTACGAGGACATGATGCGCGTCAACTTCATGGGCTCGGTCTGGTGCACCCGATACGCGCTCGCGGAGCTCAGGAAGGCAAAGGGGTTGGTGGCTGGCATCTCGAGCCTGGCCGGCAAAGTCGGCGTGCCCGAACGGACCGCGTATTCGCCGTCCAAGTTCGCCCAGGCCGGGTTTTTCGAGGCGCTGCGCACGGAGCTCGCCGGGACGGGCGTGGCCGTGACCGTCGTGTTCCCGGGGGTGGTCGCAACCAACATCCGCTACCATGGCTATGGCGCCGACGGCAAAGTCGCCGGCAGATCCGGGCTGAAGGAAGAAAGCGCCATGTCGGTCGAGGAATGCGCGCGTCAGATCATCGCCGCCTTGCGGGGGCGCAAGCGCGAGCTGGTGATGACCATGAAAGCCAAGGTCGGCCTGTGGCTGAAGTTGTTTGCGCCGCGGTTGGTCGACAACATGGCCCGCGCCGCGCTCAAGAAGCGCGATTAGTCGCAACGGGCGACCACACGCCGAGCGGTGCCGGGACCTGGCCCGGCTTGCTCGACCGCCGACGCCGACCCATCCGCCCTCATTCCATTGCCGGCACGATGGCAACTGCATCGCTCAAGAAAACGCTGCCTGCCGCGCGCCCCTTCCGGGCGGCCCGGGAATTCGAGCTGCAGGCGCAGTTCCGCGGGGCCCTTGCCGTCGGCGATGGCGTGGCGGGCGCGCACTGCATTCACGAGTGGTGGATGCGCAATGCCTTCCCCAGCCACATCGAAACGGCACTGACGCAGCTGTGGCAGCACGCGGCGAAGTCCATTCCCGAGTGGCTGCCGATGAATCATGTGTCGTGGCTGCCGCTCGTCTACGAGGTCGCGGCAAGGTTCCGGGCGGCGAAACGGGGACGGCGCAACATCTATCTGGTCCGCCTCGACTACAGCGATCGCGATGGTCACCTGCAAGGCATCTACGTGGGCATGACCGCATATGCGCCAGCGCAGCGCTTCGACCAGCACCGGGCGGGCATACGTGCGGCAGGCAGCGTCCTGAAGCGCGGACAGGAACTGCTGATCGGTCCGGTGTTGCACCTGCAGCGCATTGCGCAAGCCGACGCGGTGCGCATCGAGCGGGACCTCGCCATTGCGCTCGCCGATGCCGGGCTTTTGGTTGAAGGCGGGCATTGAACACCGGCCGTCCGGCGCTCCACCGGCAGTTGCAGAACTCCCTGGCGCTACTGCGGCTTGAGATCCGCGCCACCGATATACATGCGGTTCCAGGTCGGGCTGATCGTGATCTCGTTGATGCAGACGTGCGGCGGCTGCTCGGCTAGCCAGAGGATCGTCTTCCCAAGGTCCTCGGCCTGGAGCATCCTGGCCCGTTCCTCCGGCGACGGGGGCACTGGACGCCGGTCCAGAATCGGCGTCGCCACCTCGGCCGGGCAGAGGGCGCACGCGCGGATGCCATTGCCGCACTCCTCCATGTTGATGGTCTCGGTCAGCGCGACGACCGCATGCTTGCTCCCGTTGTACGCCGCACCGGCCATCGCCAACGTGTACTTGCCCGCCCAGGAGGAGATGTTGATCACCAGGCCATCCTTGCGTATGCGCATGGATGGCAATACCGCGTGCGTGCAATAGAACGTGCCGTCGAGGTTGACGCGGATGACCAGATCCCAGCTGGCAACGGTTTGATTGCGCCAGAAACGCTGCGGGTGATTCAGGCCCGCGCTGTTGACCAGGATGTCCACCCTGTCGTGACGAGCGAGGATCGATTGCGCGACGTCCTGCACCAACGATGCGTTGCTCACGTCGAGCGCCGCGACTTCGGCCTTCCCGCCCGCTTTGCGGATGCCATCCGCTGCGCGCTCCAGCACGTCCGCGCGCCGACCCGACATGATGACCGTCGCGCCCGCAGCGGCCAGGTGTTGCGCGCCCGACAGCCCCATGCCCGACCCAGCCCCCGTCACCCAGGCCACTTTGCTGCTGAGAGTACCCATGACGCTCCTCCTGTCGAATGTTGCGGGATGATCCGGCCGCGCGGCACAGCAGTCACGCGAGCGTGATCAGCGCGGGTTCGCTCGCGTTCAGGCCGCCTGTGCGCGCGTCAGCAGGTAGTCCTGGTGCATCTGGTTGTCGAAGTGGTAAGGCGCGGCCAGCGCATCGAACTCGGCGCGGAAGCGCTCGAGCGTCTGCGGATCGGCGGCCAAGTTCTCGACCAGCTTCTGCATCGGGCCAACCGAACGCTCCATGAACAGGCGGAAGTGCGGGATGCTGAGCGCCGAGAACTTCATGACCCCGCGCTCGAAGAACGGCGGGGCGAACTTGTCGCCAAGGCGCTCGGCAACGATTGCCGGATTGCCCCACTGCGGCGGCGGCGCGGCGCCCGGCGGCGGCGGCGGCGAGTTGCGGCCCACGAACGCGAACATTCGCCCGATGAAGTGCTCGGGCGGCCAGGTCGCGAACGCAACCCGGCCGCCCGGCTTCAGCACGCGCCGCATCTCGGCCACGACGACCTCGGGGCGCGGTGCGAACATGTGGCCGAACTGGCTGACGACGACGTCGAACGACGCGTCAGGGTACGGCAGATCCTCGGCATCGCCCTGCGTCCAGGCAAGGTCGGGCAAGCGGGCAATGGCGGCGTTCTCGCGCGCCTGCTCGATCAGCTCGGGTGTCAGGTCGAGGCCGGTGACTTTCGCGCCCCGGCGCGCCGCGGTGAGCGCCAGCACGCCGGTGCCGGTGCCCACGTCGAGCACGGTCTCGCCAGCGCCGATGCCCGCGAAGCGGACGACATGGCCCGCGACCGGCGTGGTAAACAGCGCCGTTGGCCCGAACGAGGCCCACATTTCGCGCTGGCGCTGCTTCAGCTGGGCAAACGGATCTGGGCTCATGGGATCTCCTCAGGGGTCGGGGCCGGCATGGGGGGCAACGGGGACCCGCTTGGCAAGAGGACGAGCGTACCATCGTCGGGTCCGCGGTCGACATGTCCCGCGGTCGCGGTATCCGCGCGGTCTTGCGCCACCGGCGACTGGCCGCGAATGACTTCATGGGTGAACTGCGCCGATGCCTGGAGCCTTGCCATGGTGGGCGGCCGGCCCATTGTGGCCGCAGTGATCCTGCGTGTCAGTCCCCAAACCGTGACGCCCGCTCCCGGTCGAACTGCGACCGGCAAAGATCAAACCGCTCACGTTCAGACTCGACGGTCGCTGACCGGCCATGACCGGTCATGGGGGGCTCCGTGGCTACGCAAAGCGGATGTCCGCAGTGGCATGTACTACTGCAACTCGCCAGAAATCCTGGGACATCGCCTGGTCAGCCGTTGCCGGCAATGTCCGGACGGGGAAACGGTCGATTGGACCAATCTCGCGAACAAGCGCCGGCACAGCGCTGGATCCGAATTCAGCAGCCGCTTGTTGACAGACGTCAGATCGGCGAGCTGCAGTGGCTCTCAGGCAACGCGCAGAACTAAGCGCTTCCCACAAGCCTTGACGTATCGTCGAAGTGTCGCAATCGACGGCGAATGCTTGCCGGTCGCCAAGGACCGTTCAAGGCGCGCAACCGCAG
>CAYGYQ010000175.1:0-7583 GCA_964354035.1 uncultured Bordetella sp. | reverse complement strand
GACACCTTGATGCCGACCGGGCTTTTGATGCCGGTGGCGAGCATGTCGATGCGGTTGCGGATGGGCGGCACCCAGATGTTCGAGAGGCCGGGCACCTGCACCGTGCGGTCGAGCTCCTCGATCAGCTTGGCGGTCGTCATGCCCGGCCGCCATTCTTCTTTCGGCTTGAACTGGATGGTCGTCTCGATCATCTCCATCGGCGCAGGGTCGGTCGCCGTTTCGGCACGCCCCACCTTGCCGAACACGGTCGCGACCTCGGGAACGGTCTTGATCAGGCGGTCGGTCTGTTGCAGCAGCTCGCCGGCCTTGGCCGCCGACAGCCCGGGCAGCGCAGTCGGCATGTACAGGAGATCGCCCTCGTCGAGGGGCGGCATGAACTCGCCCCCGAGCTGCAACACCGGCCACGCGGTTGCCGCCAGCGCCAGCGCCGCGACGATCAGAGTCGCCTTCGGCCAGGCCAGCGTCGCCCGCAGCAATGGGCGGTAACCGGCGATCAGCAACCGGTTCAGCGGGTTCGCCCCCTCCGCGGGAATGCGCCCGCGCACGAAGTAGCCCATCAGCACTGGCACCAGCGTCACCGCCAGGACCGCGGCGGCGGCCATCGCGTACGTCTTCGTGAACGCGAGCGGCGCGAACATCCGGCCCTCCTGCGCTTCGAGCGTGAACACCGGCACGAAGGAGAGCGTGATGATGAGGAGGCTGAAGAAAAGCGCCGGGCCGACTTCGACGGCAGCTTCGGTGATGATGCGCCAATGCTCGTCGCCGGTCGGCTCGCCGCCGTGCTCGTGCTTCCAGGCCTCGAGCTTCTTGTGCGCGTTCTCGATCATCACGACCGCCGCGTCGACCATCGCGCCGATCGCGATCGCGATGCCGCCCAGCGACATGATGTTGGCGTTCACCCCCTGCAGGCGCATCACGACGAACGCCGCCAGCACGCCCAGCGGCAGCGACACGACCGCCACCAGCGACGAGCGCAGGTGCAGCAGGAACGCGAGACAAACGAGGGCGACGACCGCAAACTCCTCGACCAGCTTGCCCTTCAGGTGATCGACCGCGCGCTCGATCAGCGCCGAACGGTCGTAGACGGGAACGATCTCGACGCCGGCCGGCAATCCGGGCTTCAGCTGCTCGAGCCTCGCCTTCACCGCCTGGATCGTCTCCCAGGCGTTCTTCCCGGAGCGCAGCACGACGATGCCGCCGACGACCTCGCCTTCGCCGTCGAGTTCCGCGATGCCGCGGCGCATTTCCGGCCCGAGCTGGACCCGCGCGACATCCTTGAGCAGCACGGGCGTGCCGCCTTCGGCCACCTGCACCGGAATCGCGCGGAAATCGTCGAGCGACTTGAGATAGCCGCGCGTGCGCACCATGTACTCGGCCTCCGCCAGCTCGACCACCGAGCCGCCGGCCTCCTGATTGGCGCCGCGGATCGCGGCGATGACTTTGCCGAGCGGAAGGTTGTAGGCCTTCAAGCGCGCCGGATCCACGACCACCTGGTACTGCCGCACCATGCCGCCGACGGTGGCGACCTCCGCGACGTTGGGCAGCGCTTTCAGCTCGTACTTGAGGAACCAGTCCTGCAGCGCCCGCAGTTGCGCGAGGTCGTGTCCGCCGGTGCGATCCACCAGCGCGTACTCGTAGATCCAGCCCACGCCGGTCGCATCCGGGCCCAGCGACGGCTTCGCCGCCGCGGGCAGGCGCCCCTGCACCTGGTTCAGGTATTCCAGCACGCGCGAGCGCGCCCAGTATTGATCGGTGCCGTCCTCGAAGATCACGTAGACGAACGAATCGCCGAAGAACGAGTAGCCGCGCACTGCCTTCGCTCCCGGCACCGAGAGCATCGTGGTCGTCAGCGGAAACGTGACCTGGTCCTCGACGGTCGGCGGCGCCTGGCCGGCGAACGTCGTGCGGATGATCACCTGCGTATCGGAAAGGTCCGGAATCGCATCGAGCGGCGTCGTGCGCACCGCCCACACGCCGGCGGCAGCGACGAACGCCGCCGCCAGCAGCACCAGGAAGCGGTTCGCGACGGACCAGCGAATCAGCGCGGCAATCACTTGGCGCCGCCTCCGCCCGGCACGATCGACGTGACCTGCATCTCGCCCTGTGGCGTGACGACGAACTCGAACCTGACGTTGGTTCCGGGCTTGACGACCTTCGGCACACCGCCCTTCGGCGCCTTGTACGCCATCGTCATCGCGCCCATGCCGAGAGACGGGATCGGGCCGTGCTTGATGATCAATTCGTCGCCGACGGAGCGCACGACACCTTCCGCCTTGTGCACGGCGGCGGCGGCAGGTGCCGCAGGCATCTTGTGGCCCGCGTGGGGATCGGCGGCCTGCGCCGTCATCAGGCTCCCGTCCTGACCCGACGCCGCAATGCGCGTCAGCGCTCCTTTGAGGCTCGCCTCCGAGTCGATGAGGAACTGACCCGACACGACGACACGCTGCCCGACGGTGAGCCCCTTGCGGATCTCGACCAGGTCGCCCGACTGGCGCCCGGTCTGGACGTCGACGGGCAGGAAGCGGCCTTCGCCCGCCGCGACAATCACCACACTGCGTTTGCCCGTCTCGATGACGGCCTCGGCCGGCACCAGCACCAGGGATCCCGTGGCGGGAGCACCGAAGCTCACCGTGGCGAACATGCCGGGCTTCAGCACGCCGCCCGGATTGGCGAGCACGATCCGCGCGCGAACCGTGCGCGTCTGCGCGTTCACTTCCGGCAGCAGCGCGCCCACGCTCCCCTTCAATACGCGATCCGGATAGGCGGCGGCGCGCGCCTCGACCGGCGCGCCGATGCGGACCAGCCCGGCCTGCGCCTCCGGCACATCGGCGGTCACCCAGACGGTGCCGATGCCGGCGAGCTTGAACAGCGTCACCCCGGGCATCACCGCCATTCCATCGCGGGCGCCGATCTCCCAGACGATGCCGGCCTGCGGGGCCGTCAGGGTCACGCGGGCCGCTGGTTTCCCTTCACGTTCGACCCGTGCGATCTCGGCGTCCGGCATGCCCAGAAGGCGCAGGCGCTGCCGCGCGGCATCGGCCAGCTGCGCCGCGCCCGGCTGCAGGCTTGCCCTGAGCGCGAGCCATTCCTCCTGTGCCGCGAGCCAGTCGGGAACGTAGAGATCGACGAGCGGCTGTCCTGCCGCGACCGCGTCGTATTGCGCACGCACGTGCAGTCTTTCGACATAGCCCTGGCTGCGCGCCTGCACGGCGACGAGCGCGCGCTCGTCGATGCCCACCACACCGGCCGCGGTGAAGCCCGTGTCGAGCTTGCCCTCTGTTGCGGCAGCGGTGCGCACACCGAAGTTCTGCACCTGGCGCGCGCTGATCGCTGTGCCGCCCTCGACGCCCGCGTCGGCGTAGACGGGCACGAGCTGCATGTCCATGAACGGACTCTTGCCCGGCTTGTCGAAGCGCTGGCCGGGCACCATCGGGTCGTGCCAGTAGAGCACCTTGCGCTCTGCGGCGACTTTCCCGGAATCGGCCGTCGCCGGCGAGCCTGGCGAAGGCGCCGCGCCCTGTGTCAATGGCGGCTCGACCCGCGCGTGGCGGGTTCCGAACCAATAGCCGGCGCCGCTGGCGCCTGCTGCGATTGCGAGGATGGCGGCGAGCGATGCGAGCTTCGCGCCGCGCTCGTTGGCGAATGTGGTCTTCATGATTTCTCCATGGCGGGAAAGACGAACTGGAGCCAGGCCCAGGCCTTTGCCGCAGCCTGTTCCTGCGCAATGAGGGCGAGGCGCGCGTCGAGATCGGCGCGGCGCGCCTCGAGCACGGCCGCCAGCGGTCCGCTGCCGCCACGGTACGCCGCCAGCGCGGCCTCCCGGCGCTGCGCCGCGAGTGGAAGCATCTCGTCCCGGATGCGCTTCGCCTGCGCGCGCGCCGACTCCCATTCCGTGAGCATGGCGCCAACCTCGGCCACGCGCATCCGCCGGGTGTCCTCGCGCATGGCCCGCGTGGCATCCAGCTCCTTCAGCTTTGCGGCAAGCTCGCGATCCTGCCGCGTGCCCTGCGACCAGGGCAGATCGATCGAGACCATCAGCGACACCATGTTCGAATAGGGGGAGCCGCGCACGGCGTAGGTCAGCTCGGCGCTCCAATCGGGTTGTTTCGAAGCGCGCGCGAGCTCCGCCTCGGTCGCGGCGATCGCTTCCTGCGCGCGCGCCAGCCGGATCTCCGGCTGGCCATCGACATCGTCGAGCCGCGCGGCAGCGAACGGCAGGCGCGCGAGGTCTGGCGGGTCGCCGAGCGGGCGCTCGGCGTCGACGCCTACGTACCGGGCGAGCCCGATGCGCGCGCGCTTGGACTGCGCCGACGCATCGGTCGCGCGATTCCTGAGCTCGATGATCATGCTTTGCGCGGCAATGAGTTCACCCTGCGGAACCTTGCCGGAACGGTACGCCGCAAGCGCGGCCGTGACCGCGAGCTCCGCCTCGCCGATCTGGCTCGCGATCGCGCGCTCGACATCAGCGGCGAAGAAGCGGGCAAGCCATGCCGACGCCGTCTCGCGCTGGACGGCGAGCCGCGCCGCCTCGACGGCAACCTCGCCGCGCTGCGCGTCGTTTTCGGCACGCTGCGAGCGCAGCTTGCGCTTTGCCTCGCGCGGAAATTCCTGCATCACGCCGATCTTCGACATGGTCATGAAGTCGCGTGTCAGCGACCAGCTGTCGGCCCCATTGGTCGGCACGTTCTCGACGCCAAGCTTCAGCTTCGGGTCCGGCAGCGCGCCGGCAGGACCGGCCATCTCACGGGCCGCGTCCACCATCGCCCGCTGCGACGCGAGCTGCGGCGAGCTCTCGACTGCGACCCGCAGCGCTTCGGCCAGAGACAGTGGCACGTCGGCGGCTGCCACCCCATCCGCGAACAACAGCAGAGCGGTCGCCGCGACGACGGCACGCGCAACGCCTCGGGCGTCGCCGACGGCGACCCGGGATACGGCTGAGGATGACGGCATGAAGCCTCCACGAACGCGTTGAACGGACCGGCGCGCGCAACGCGGCCGGCGTCAGGCAAACGTGGGGATCAGATCAGCAGGCGGCAGAACCTGAGGGTCAGCGGCGGCGCGCCGGGGAGCGCAGCATAGGGTGTTCTTGCCACATCGCCGGAAGACGCGAGCTGCGCCAGCGCGATGGCAGGCACGGGCAGCGCAACCAATGCGACTTGCGGCAGCTCCGGCTGGGCCGGGGGCGGCACGCTGTCGCTGCAATGGACCTCGCAGGCATTCCCCAGCAGCGACTCGACCGCTCCGTCCATTCCGCCGCATGGATACTCGCCGGCCCCAACGTGCGTGGGGACACCCACCATCGCGATCGGCGCCGCCGGGCTCTGCACCGGGCAGGCATACGCGACAACGGCAAACTGGCCAAACAGCATGGCCAACATCGCACAGAGCGCGCCCAGATGGCGAACAAGCCTGTTCTGCATGGGAAACGATAGTACGCCGGCACGCAGCGCCGAACAAGCGTACGGCTTGATCGGCGTCAACACCGGGCAAGGCCGGCACGCCTCACGGTTCCCCTTCGGCAATCCGGCCGCCGCTCGAATTCCGCACCGGCCGCAGGGCCGAAGCCGCCGCGCCGGTGACCATGATGAGCCTCCGGTCATTTCCGTGGCCGAGTCGGCGGACATGCGCCGCGGCATGACCGGCGCTGAATTGCGCCGCGCAGCGCTGGCGGCGACGATGCCGCCTGCGCTAGAATCCGCGGGTGCTCGCGAACACGAACGGACGACGCGCGGCCACGCCCCGCCCATACGCGGAGGATGTCGCGTGGAACCTCGTCTTCGTCTGCTGGCTGGTCGCAACGGCGTCGACGCTTGCGGCGCTGTTCTTCAGCGAGGTCATGAGCCTGCCGCCCTGCGTGCTGTGCTGGTACCAGCGCATATTCATCTTCCCGCTGGTGCTGCTGCTGCCGGCGGGACTCTTCCCGTTCGACCCGAAGATCGTGCGCTACGCCCTCCCGCTGGCGCTGGTCGGCTGGTCGATCGCTCTCTTTCACGTGCTGATCACGGTCGGACTGATTCCCGAAGGCATAACACCGTGCACGCAGGGTGTGCCCTGCGCCCGGAACCAGATCGAGTGGTTCGGCTTCCTGAGCATTCCGCTGTTGTCGCTCGCCGCCTTCTCCGTCATCTCCGCGTTGCTTCTCCTGACTCACCACAAGGTTGCCAAATGAAGCGCAAGACGCTTTTCGTCACCGCCTCCGTCGCCCTCGTGGTGGCGTTCGTCGTCGGCACGCTCGTCTATCAGAGCCAGAAGGCCGACTCCGCGCAAGCGCTCGCGCGGCAAGCGTACCTCGCCCGCGACCATGCCCCGACCGCCGGACCGGCCGAGGCGAAGGTCCACATCGTGGAATTCCTCGATCCCGCGTGCGAAACATGCCGCAGCTTCTATCCGTTCGTGAAGCGAATGATCGCGGCCAATCCGGGCAGGGTCCGGGTGTCCGTCCGCTATGCGCCGTTCCACCGCAACTCCGACTATGTCGTGAAGGTGCTGGAGGCCACGCGCAAACAGGGCAAGTACTGGGAGTCGCTCGAGGCCCTGCTCGCGACGCAGGCGGCCTGGGCGCCGAACCACTCGCCGGATCCGGACCTGGTGTGGCGTCAGCTCGAAGGCCTGGGCATGGACCTCGAGCGCGTCCGGGGGGACATGAACGCCCCCGACATCGCGCGAAACCTGGCGCAGGACATCGCGGACGCCAAGGCGCTCAACGTCTCCAAGACGCCGGAGTTTTTCGTGAACGGCAAGCCCATGCCAAGCTTCGGCTACGAGCAGCTTACCGCGCTCGTCAACGACGCGCTCGCGGCGGCCTACCGATAGCCGGGATGGTCCCTGCGCCGGGCGCGCGGACCCTGCCGCAAGCATCCCCCGGGACCACGGGCAGGCTGCGCATCCGGTCGACGTGGTTGCGCGCCGGCAACCGGCGGGCACACCACGCGGCGGTCCCTACGCCAGCGCCGCGTTGAAAGCGGCGAGCCCCGCGCTCCCCGGAACGAGCTCCGCATCGGAGAGCGCGTTCAAAGGTGTCGCGACCGTGTTCTGCGCCTGGTGCAGATCGACGGGATCGTCCTCTACATAGAGCAGGCCGGTGACCACTTCGCCCTTCTCGCGATGTCCCTCGAGGTAGGCGAGCGCGCCCACCTTGTCGCGGGGGTCGTACTCCGCGTGCAGTTTGCGCAGGCGCACGATCCCGCCGTCGTGCAGCACGACATTCTCGACGCCGCCCGCCGGCACGTCGGCGACGATCGGCTCGCGCAGCGGCATGAAGTCGAGCCGGTTCACGGCCTCGTTGTGCGCGCGCACGTAGTCGTAGCTCTTGGTCGATCCCGGGTGGTTGTTGAACGCGACGCACGGCGAGACGACGTCGATGAACGCCACGCCCTTGTGCTCGACCGCCGCCTTGATCAGCGGCACGAGCTGCCCCTTGTCGCCGGAAAACCCGCGCGCGACGTACGTTGCGCCCAGCAGCAGCGCGAGCTGAACCAGGTCGATCGGCTCGTCGCTGTTGACCGCACCGCGCTTGGCCTTCGAGCCCTTGTCGGCCGTGGCCGAGAACTGGCCCTTGGTCAAACCGTAGACGCCGTTGTTCT
>CAYGYQ010000174.1:0-7590 GCA_964354035.1 uncultured Bordetella sp. | reverse complement strand
TTCCAGATCCTGATCCGCTGGTCGCTGCCGCGCTTCCGCTACGACCAGGTGCTGATGTTCGCCTGGAAGTTCATGCTGCCGCTGGCGCTCGTCAATCTCTGCGTCACTGCCGTGCTGGCGTGGTCGAGTCATGGGTGATGCGTTGAAGCGCAAGCCGTACCAGCGCAAGGTCTACTGGAACGCGCCCACGATGACGTGGTGGGAGCGGGTATACCTGTTCGAGATCATGCGCGGTCTCGGCATCACCGGCGGCGTCTTCCTGACGAACATGTGGCGCTGGATGACGGGCCGCAAGGGGGCGCTGACCACGTACTATCCGGAGGAGACGCGGGCCGACTACGCCGCCGGCAACCGCGGCAAGCACATCCTGACGCAGCGGCCAGACGGCAGCCCGCAGTGCATCGCCTGCAACATGTGCGCGACCGTGTGCCCGGCGCAGGTGATCGAGATCGACGCCGCGTTCGATCCGGCGGACACGGCGCACCCCAAGTCGCCGTCCCGCTTCGAGATCGACTACTCGCGCTGCATCTTCTGCGGCCTGTGCGTGGAGGCCTGTCCCGAGGACGCGATCCGCATGGTGAAGGAAGTGCCCGAGCTGCCGTCCATGGACCGCGACCACATGTGGCTCAAGATGGACGAGCTCCTGACCTGGAGACCGCAGAGCGACGTCGCCAAGCCGTACCCGCCGAAGGCCGGAGGCCCCGCATGATCGAGTACCTGCTGCAGAACCTGGACGCGTTGCTGCTGGTGCTCTGCGGCGTCGGGGCGCTGGCCGCGGCGGTGCTGATGCTGGTGCTCCGGCATCCGATGCAGGTCGCGATGGCCCTCATTTCGACGATGACCCTCCTGGGCGCGATCTACGGCCTGCTCGGCGTGCACTTCATCGCGGCGTTCCAGGTGCTGATCTACGTGGGCGCGGTGATGGTGTTCATGGTGTACGTGATCATGCTGCTCGACGTGCGCGACCCGTCGTTCACGCGGCGCTTCTCGACCCTGCTGCTGCCGGGCGCGATCGGCGGCGTGCTGCTGCTCGCCGTGCTGGCGTACGCGTTCTGGCAGGGGCTCTACGCGCCGGTCAGCACGACGGGGGCGTTCGGCCTGCAGCAGTTCTCGATCGCCTTCCTCAACGAGTACTGGCTGCACTTCGAGCTGACGTCGGTACTTCTGGTGGCGGCCGTGGTGGCCGCGCTGGCCGTCGTCAAGGGCACCCGGAAGAAGCATGGATAAGCTGCATTTCCTGCTGCTGATCGCCATGGCGCTGTTCGCCGTGGGACTGCTCGGCGTCATCGTCCGGCGCAATCTGCTCGTGATGCTGATGTGCATGGAGCTGATGCTGAACGGCGTGAACCTCTCCCTCGTCACGTTCTCGCACCAGACAGGCACGGCGGCCGGCGCCGTGCTCGTGTTCCTGATCTTCGTCGTCGCCGCGGCGGAAATCGCCATCGCCATCCCGATCGTCCTGCTGCTCGCGCGCCGGAAGCACACGCTCGAAGCGGACGCCTTCGGCGACCTGAAAGGATAGCCGGTGACGCATCTGCTCACCCTCATCGTCGTCCTGCCGCTCCTCGGAGCCGTGCTGAACGGCCTCCTCGCCACGCGGCTGCGGGACGCCCCGTTCGGCAGGACCTTCGTCACGGTGGTCGGGTGCGGGCTGCCGATCCTGTCGTTCCTGCTCGTCGTGCGCGGTTTCATGGAACTCGCGGCCAACGGCGGCGCGCCGCTGATCGAGACGGCGTACACCTGGGCGCGGATCGGCGGGCGCGCCTTCGAGATCGCGTTCTACTTCGACCGCCTGTCGGCGGTGATGGCGCTGATCGTCACCGGCGTGGGCTCGGTGATCCACATCTACTCGATCGGCTACATGCACGATGACAAGAGCTACGCGCGCTTCTTCGCGTACCTCAACCTGTTCCTGTTCTTCATGCTGTCACTGGTGCTCGGCCGGTCGCTGCTCGTGCTGTTCGTCGGCTGGGAAGGCGTGGGGCTGGCCTCCTACCTGCTGATCGGCTTCTGGTTCGACGACGCCGCCAACGCGGCGGCCGGCAAGAAGGCGTTTGTCACCAACCGCATCGGCGACGCCGGCTTCCTGCTCGGGATGTTCCTGCTGTACTGGGCGTTCGGCACGCTCGACATGGACCGGATCAACGCCGCGTACCAGGCCGGCACGGTGACGATGATCTCGGCGTCCCTCGCGGGCATCCTGCTGTTCATCGGCGCCTCCGGCAAGTCGGCGCAGATCCCGCTGCACGTCTGGCTGCCCGACGCGATGGCGGGCCCGACCCCGGTGTCGGCGCTGATCCACGCCGCGACGATGGTGACCGCGGGCGTCTACCTCGTCGCCCGGATGGCGCCGATCTACATGCAGGCGCCGGCGGCATCGGCGGTCGTCGCCGTCATCGGCGCGGCCACTGCGTTCTTCGCCGCCTCGATCGCCTTCGCCCAGGCCGACATCAAGAAGGTGCTCGCCTACTCAACGCTGTCGCAGCTCGGCATGATGTTCGCGGCGCTGGGGGTGGGCGCCTACGGGGTGGCCATCTTCCACGTCGTCACCCACGCATTCTTCAAGGCCTGCCTGTTCCTCGGCGCCGGCAGCGTGATTCACGCGCTTTCGGGCGAGCAGGACATCCACAAGATGGGCGGGCTGGCGAAGAGGATCCCGGTGACGTTCTGGACGTTCGCGATCGCGACGGTCGCGATCGCCGGCATCCCGCCGCTCGCCGGCTTCTGGTCGAAGGACGAGATCCTCTGGTTCACGTTCGCGAGCTCGGCCGGCGGGAGCCCGGTGCTGTGGGCGGTGATGGCCGCCACGGCGCTGATGACCGCCTGCTACATGTTCCGGCTGCTCTGGCTCGTCTTCCTCACGCCGTCGCGGATGGAAGCCAAGGTCGAGCACCACGTGCACGAGTCGCCGCTGTCGATGACCGGAGTGCTGATGGTCCTGGCGCTGCTGTCGGCGATCGGCGGTTTCATCAAGGTCCCGCACTTCCTCGAGCCGCTGCTGCCGCTGCCGCAGGTTCCCGACGCGCTGCACCACTTCGAGATGCCGCTCCTGATCCTGTCGGTCATCATCGCCGTCACCGGCCTGGCCGCGGCCTCATTCGTCTACCGCGGCGGGCCGGCGAAGGGCGAGGCGATCGCGAAGCGCTTCGCCGGGCTCCATCGGCTGCTTGCCAACAAGTACTGGATCGACGAGATCTACGAAGCGCTGCTCGGCCGGCCGCTCACCTGGCTCTCCGAAAAGGTGTTCCTGGGCTTCGGCGATGGCTTCCTGCTCGACGGGTCGCTGAACGGCCTCGCGCGCCTCGCGCAGCGCACGGCCGGCGTGTTCTCGCGCGTGCAGACCGGCAACCTGCACCTCTATGCGCTCTTCGTGCTCGCCGGCGTCGTCGCCGCGCTGGCGCTGAGCTTCCGCCATGGCTGACGCGGACCTCCTCAACCTCGTGCTGTTCCTCCCGCTCGCCGGGATCGCGCTGCTCATCGCGGTGCCCGCCGGGCAGGAGCGGCAGATGCGCGGCCTTTCGTTCTGGGTGATGGTCGTCCAGTTCGTGCTGACGGCGTGGCTCTACCTGCAGTTCGACGCCAAGGTCGGCGGCCTGCAGTTCGAGACGCGCCTGCCGTGGATTCCCGATTGGGGCGTCTATTACCAGATCGGGCTGGACGGCTACAACATCCTGCTGGTGCTGCTCACCGCGTTCCTCGGCCCGCTCGTCGTCGCGGGCGCCTTCACGGCGGTGACGAAGGACGTCAAGCTGTTCTATGCAATGGTGTTCCTGATCCAGTTCGCGATGCTGGGGACTTTCGTCGCGCAGGACCTGTTCCTGTTCTACCTGTTCTGGGAAACGATGATGATCCCGATGTTCCTCATCATCGGCATCTGGGGCGGTGAGCGCCGGCTCTACGCGACCTACAAGTTCGTCCTCTACACCGCCTTCGGCAGCATCCTGATGCTGGCCGCGGTGATCTATCTCGTGTACTCGCTGCAGACGACGACCGGCGTGACCTCGTTCGCCTTCGCCGATCTGTACCAGGCGAAGCTGCCGCTGCCCGCCCAGACGCTGCTGCTGGCGGCCTTCGGCCTCTCGTTCGCGATCAAGGTGCCGATCGTGCCACTGCACACGTGGCTGCCCGATGCGCACGTCGAGGCCCCGACCACGGGCTCGGTGATCCTGGCCGGCGTCCTGCTGAAGATGGGAACGTACGGCTTCATGAAGCTCGGCTTCCCGCTCTTCCCCGATGCAACGCGCGCGTTCACGCCGCTCATCATGACGCTGGCCGTGGTTTCCATCGTCTACGGCGCCTGTCTCGCGCTGGTGCAGAACGACATCAAGAAGATCATCGCCTACTCTTCGATCAGCCACCTGGGCTACGTGATGCTCGGGCTCGCGAGCCTCGATCTCCTCGGCATCCAGGGCGCGGTGATCCAGATGGTGAGCCACGGCCTGACCGCGGCCGGACTGTTCCTGATCGTCGGGATGATCTACGAGCGCTGCCACACGCGCGACCTCGCGGCCTACGGCGGCATCGCGCGGCTGCTGCCGGTGTACTCGTTCTTCTTCATGCTGCTGACGCTGGCCTCGATCGGGCTGCCGACGACCTCCGGCTTCACCGGCGAATTTCTCGTGCTGCTGGGCGCATTCACCGCGTCCTGGCCGCAGTACCAGCAGGGCAACTCGCTGCCGCTGGTGCTCGCCGTCATCGCGGTGTCCGGCGTCGTGCTCGGCGCGCTGTACATGCTGCGCCTGGCGCAGCACTTCCTGTTCGGCGCGGTCAAGGCGCCGCACATGCCGATCAAGGATCTCGACCGGCGCGAGAAACTGATTCTCGCCGCGATCATCGTCGCGGTGTTCGCGCTCGGGCTCTTCCCCGACGAGCCGATGGGCAAGACCGAGCTCGCGGCGAAGCAGTTCCAGCAGCTGGTCACGACGCCGAGATTGCCGGGGAGCGCGCCATGAACTGGCAGTCGGTGTTCACGGGAATGCTGCCGGAGCATCTGCTCCTCATCGGCATCGTGCTGCTGCTGGTGCTCGAAATCATCTCCGACAAGCCGCGCGGCGCGCTCGCGCTGTCGCTCGTCATCGTGGGCGGGGCGAGCGCAGCGGCGGCCTGGCTGCATTTCACCGGTTACGCGGCGGCGCCGTTTCCGGGGCACTTCTCGATCGACGCACCGAGCGCGCTGGCCAAGGCTGTGGTGCTGGCGCTCGGTGTGCCCGTGTTGCTGCTCGCGCGCGACGACTTTCCCGAAGGCCCCTTCTACCCATTGTTCCTGTCGTCGCTGTACGGCTTCTGCCTGATGCTGTCCTCGGACAGCTTCCTCACGCTCTTCCTCGGGCTCGAGATCATGTCGCTCCCCGTCTACGTGCTGGTGCTGCTGGCGTTCGGGCGGCCGGAGAGTCCCGAGGCGGCGCTGAAGTACCTGGTGCTGGGCGGCACCGCCTCCGCGATGTTCCTGATGGGCGCTTCCCTGCTCTATGGCGGCAGCGCGACACTGGCGCTGTCGTCCTTCGCCGCGGCGCTGGGCTCGCACGACGCCATGGCGATCGCGGGCATCGTGCTGGTCATCCTCGCCTTCTTCCTGAAGGCGGCGATCGTCCCCTTCCACGCCTGGGCGCCCGACGCTTACGAAGGCGCGAGCCTGCCGGTGACCGCGTACATGGCCACCATCATCAAGGCCGGCGTGCTGCTCGCCGCGTTGCGCCTCTTCGGCACCGCGCCGATGTCGGGCCCGATGATCGGCCTCATCGCCTTCCTGCCGCTCGTGTCGATCGTGTGGGGCAACCTCACGGCGATGCGGCAGACGAGCTTCCGCCGGATGATCGCGTATTCGTCGATCGCCCACGCCGGTTACCTGTTCTTCGCGTTCCTGGGCGACGGCCCCGGCCGGCTCCAGGCCGTCGTCTTCTACCTCCTCGCATACGGACTGCTGAACGTGCTCGCGTTCGCGTCGATTCCGCCCAACGACGACGACGCGACCCGCGACCGCCTCGACACGCTGCGTGGCCTGTTCCATCGCGATCCTTACGCCGCGGTGATGATCGGCATCGCGATGCTGTCGCTGGCCGGCATCCCGCCGTTCCCCGGCTTCGTCGCCAAGTTCCTCATCTTCAAGAACGTGATCGCCGCCGGCTACACGCTGTACGCGGTGCTCGGTCTCGTCGGCAGCTATCTCGGGATCTACTTCTACCTGCGCGTGATCCAGATGATGTTCATGAGCCCGGAAGCAGACACCGGCACGCGCGTGGCGCACGGTCGCGCGGCGCTCGCCGCCAGCGTCCTCTGCCTCGTTCCGACGATCGCCATCGCCGTGTTCCCGGGCTGGGTCTTCGGGCGGTTCTGACGCGAGATCGTCCGGCGCGGCGCCGACCGGGCGGGCAGCTGAACGGCCCCCACGCTCACTGCGTTCGCTGCCCCCCAAGGGGGCGCGAAGTGCCCTTCGGGCGGCCGGGCGGGCACTTCAGGGTTTCCAGAGCCTCGTGACGCGGGCGCGCCGGATGGCGGCGTCTCGGGTCGCGAGCGGCAGCGCGTGTGCGCGCGCCGTGGCGACGATGAGCCGGTCGGCCGGATCGCCGTGGAAGCCCGGTGGCAACCCGTCAAGCGCAAGCACGACGTCGCGATCGAGCGGGAGCACCGCGAGCACCCGTTCGTCCGTGGCGCGCATGAGCCATTCCGCGAATGGCATCGGCAGCTCGAGTCGACCCTTCGCATGCAGGACCTGCGCCTCCCACATGCTGATCGCCGGGATGCCGAGACCGCGCTCTTCGGCCGTCCTGTCGAGCGCGTTGCGTTCCCCGGCGGTAAGCGGCGATGCGGGCGTCAGCCACCAGACCCACATATGGGTATCGAGCAACACCTTCAACGCAGTGCCTCGAAGTCCTCGTCGCGCAGCACGGACTCACCCGGTTCGGCCAGCAGCCGCCCGCCGAGCGAGCGCAACTGCTCCCACGGCTTGCCCGTCCCGCTCGCCGAGGTGGCGGACGATGGCGCCACGCGGGCCACGACCTTCCCGCGGCGGGTGATGGCGACCACCTGGCCGGTCTTCTCCACGCGGCGGATGATCTCGAGGCAGCGCTGCTTGAACTCGGTGACCGAAATGTCCATTTGTTAATTGTAGATGACCATTTTGCTGCAGGCAAGACGTAGGACCTCCCGGCGCGCGCCGCACGCAGCCCGTCACGTCGGAGAACGCAAGGTCGGAGTCGATTTTTCGCCGGTGGTATCTCCAATGCGACACCGGACCAAGAAAAGTCGAATCTGATCCTGCTCTCTAACGCCCGGCCACCTCGGCAGGCAGCGGGAACCAGCGCAGCGTCTCGAAGTCGGCATCGACGACGAGCGCCTCGGGCGCGACCGTCGGGGGCGCGGGGTCGGCGACCCGCTGGCGGGCTTCCGTCAGATAGCCGGCGAGCGCGGACTCCGGCGCGGTGCGCCGATGCGACGGCCAGGTCATTCCGCCCTCGGTGAAGCGGACCTCGCGCAGGCTCAGCGGTGGCTCGGCCGTGCCGCTGGCGTGGCGCCACAGGCCGGTCGACGGCTCGAAACGGTAATGCGGCAGGAGCCGCCAGCCGTCGCTCGCGACGATCTCCACCGCGCCCA
>CAYGYQ010000173.1:0-7590 GCA_964354035.1 uncultured Bordetella sp. | reverse complement strand
AGTCCGCTGCGGCGCACAACCATGGCCGCGTGACGGCATCCGGTCGCCGGAGTGTGTCCTGTCCGCGATTGCGTCGTATCCGCGCGGCTGCGCCCTATAATGGGCCCTGTCTTCCGGACGGATCCCGCTCTGGCCTCAACCCACGAATTTTCGGTCTTTCTGGCGGGAGTCGAGCGTCGCGCATTCAAGCAGGCGATGTTTGCTGTCCGTGACGAGCACGGTGCGCTCGACATCGTGCAGGACGCCATGCTCAAGCTGACCGAGAAATATGCCGGAAAGCCGGCGGCGGAGCTGCCGATGCTGTTCCAGCGGATCCTGCAGAATACGATCCACGATCATTTTCGCCGCCAGAAAGTGCGTTCGACGTGGACCACGCTCCTGTCCGCCCTGGGGAAAGGCGATGAAAAGGATGATGATTTCGATCCGCTGGAAACTTTGCCGGCGAAATCCGACTCCAACTTCAATGCCCCTCCCGCGGAGCAGCTCGAACAGCGTCAGCTTATCGCCACCATCGAGCACGCGCTCGAGCGCCTGCCGGCGCGTCAACGGGAAGCCTTTCTGCTGCGTTACTGGGAAGAGTTCGATGTGGCGGAGACCGCCGCGGCGATGGGATGCTCGGAAGGAAGCGTGAAGACTCACTGCTCGCGCGCCGTTCACGCATTGGCTGAGATGCTGAAGGCCAAAGGAGTAGCGCCATGACCACCCGCGATGACGATTTTGCAAAGAAAATAACGACTTACCTGGACCGTGGCGCGGCCGATCTGAAGACCGGCACCGCGTATCGGCTGCAACTCGCGCGGGCCGAAGCCTTGGCGCGCCTCGCCGATCCGCAGCGGGCCGCGGAGCTCCGGATGGCGGGCACGAACGCGGGCGGTGGCGCGGGAACCGCCGGCGGCGAGCGCAGCGTCTGGGCAGGTGGCCGGCTCTGGATAGGGATCGCCCTGATCGCAGCCGCGGGCGTCGGTTATCAGCAGTGGGAGGCCTATCAGCAGCAGAACGAGCTCGAGGAGACGGATGCGGCGATCCTGTCCTCGGAACTGCCGATCGACGCCTACCTGGACCGGGGATTCCAGAATTGGCTGAAGCACGCAAGCTACGAATTACCCTGAACATTTCGTGGGCACTCGCACTTGCGGCCTGCGTTGCCGGGACTGCTCTCGCGCAGCCCGTCGGCATGGGGTCGCCGACGTGGAACTCCCTCCCGCCTGCCGAAAGGCAGGTTCTCGCCCCCCTCGCGTCCGACTGGGAGAAGCTTGACGCCACGCGCAAGCAGAAATGGCGGGGTATCGCGCAGCGTTACCCGAAGATGACGCCCGAGGAGCAACAACGTGTCCGGCAGCAGATGGGCACGTGGGCCCAGCTGTCGCCAACCGAGCGGCAGGCAGCGCGCGAGCAGTACAAGTCGCTGAAATCCCTTCCTCCGGAGAAAAAGCAGGACGTTCGGCAACAGTGGGAGCAGTACCAAAGCCTTCCCCCGGAAAAAAAGCGCGAGCTGGCGACCAAGCCCCCGCCCGCGACGCTGCCTCCCGCCGGCACGGCGGCGCCACGCGGAGTGCGGCCGGCGCCCGCACTGCCGCCACCTGCGCAACAGGCCCCCGGCAGTGCCTCGCCGCCGGCTCCCGGCAACACTTTGCCGCCGCCTCCACCATTGGCGCCTGGCAATGCTTTGCCACCGCCCCCGATCCCGGCACCCCCTCCGAAGTGAGCCGTCCTTGACGGGCACGGGTCCGGCCGCCGCACCGGGCAACCCGCAGCGCAATGCACCGCTCTGGCGACGGTACGCGGCGCTGGGCTACGAAGGGCTCCTGCTCGCAGCCATAGTGCTGCTGGTCGGATTTCTGACCCTGCCGGCGGTGCCTCCCGCCAGTGGCGAGCGACCGGTGCTTGCCGTGCCGCCGCTATCGGCGCGCGTCCTCGCCGCCTGCTTCGTGTTCGCGGCTGCGGGACTCTATTGCACGTGGTCGTGGACCGGAGGGCGCCGGACCTTGCCGATGAAGACGTGGCGCCTCGCAATCGTGCGCGCCGGCGGCGGAGCGGTCGACGCGAAGACCGCCGTCGCGCGCTACGTCGCCGCATGGATCGGTCCCGCGGCGGCGCTGGTCGCCTACGCAGCGCTCCAACCGGCGGGCCTGGGCGCGCACGCCGCCTGGCTGGTCGCCGTCGGCTACCTCTGGCCTCTCGTCGATCCGGACCGCCAGTTCCTGCACGACCGGATCGCCGGCACGTGTATTGTCATGGCGTCGCCGGATCCTTCGCCTGCCGCGCGAGCGCAACCCCCACGCTGATCAGCACCATGCCCGCGACCGCGACCGCATCCAGCCTTTCGCCGAACACGAGCCACGCCATGATGGCCGTCACCGCCGGAACGAGGAAGAAGAGTCCCGCGACGTTCGACGCGGCGCCGTGGCGCAGAAGCCAGTAGAGCAGGCTCACCGCGCCCACCGACAGCACGACCACCGCCCAGCCGAGCGCAAACGCGAACTGCGGCGTCCAGCGAACCGGCGCGTGCTCGAACAGGAGCACGATCGGCAGGTACGCGAGCGCGCAGGCGGCGAACTGGATGACGGCGCCGCAGCGCAGATCGACGCGGGAACAGTATCGCTTCTGATAGAGCGTCCCGACGCTGATCCCCACGAGCGCGAGCGCGATCGCGATGAGCCCCGCGCTGTCGTCAGTCAGCTCCACCTTGTGCCGGACGACGAGCCAGACGCCGGCGAGCCCCAGTGCCAATCCCAGCCATTGCCGCGGCACGACGCGCTCGCCCAGCCAGCCGCGTGCGAGGAGCACCGTGAGGATCGGCTGCAACCCCACCAGCATCGCCGCCATTCCGGCGGACATGCCGCCGGCGATCGCGGACAGCACGCCGCCGAGATAGATGCCATGCACGAGCCAGGCCGAAACGGCGATGTGCCCGACCTCCTTGAGCGTGGCCGGCCAGACCGCCCGCGTCGCCACGGCGACGATGCCCATCAGCGCCACGACGAGAACGAACCGGTAGAGGAGAAAGGTGAGCGGCGGCGCGTACGCCAGCCCGTACTTGGCGGCGATGAAGCCCGTGCTCCACAGCAGCACGAACAGGAAGGGGAAGGCGAGCTGCCGGCGCGCGTGAGCCGCAGTCGGCATCGCGCTCAGAACCTCGGCTTGGGATTCGCCGCCTGGTAGCGCGCGATGCCGTCGATGATCTCCCGCTTCGCTTCCTCGGCGCCGACCCAGGTGGACACGCGCACCCACTTGCCGGGCTCGAGGTCCTTGTAGTGCTCGAAGAAGTGCGCGATCTGCAGTGTCGTGACCTCGGGCAGGTCGCGCGGCGACTGCACGGCGCGGTAGATGCCCGTCAGCTCGTCGACCGGCACCGCGAGCACCTTCGAATCGCTGCCCGCCTCGTCGTCCATCTTCAGCATGCCGATCGGGCGGCAGCGCACGACCACGCCGGTGATGAGCGGCATCGGCGAAAGGACCAGCACGTCGCAGGGATCGCCGTCGTGCGACAGCGTGCGCGGAATGTAGCCGTAGTTGCACGGGTAGTGCATGGACGACGACATGAACCGGTCGACAAAAACGGCACCCGTCTCCTTGTCGACTTCGTACTTGATGGGGTCGCCCCGCATCGGGATCTCGATGATCACGTTGCAGTCGTTCGGGACATCCTTGCCGGCGGGCACGCGGTCGAGGTTCATGGGGGGATGAGAGACTCCAGCAGAACGGGCGGATGCCGGATTATACGGGCGGCGGACCGGTAGCCGCGGTGCCCGAAACTCAACGACCCGAACGCAATGGCGCGACGAGCTGGCCGCGGCGATACGCAGCGCCGTAGCCGACGTAGATCTGCGCCGCCTCCGCGAACGCCTCGCGCTCCTGCGGCTTGATTGCGCGGAATGCGAACGCGGGCCGGCCGGCCCAGATCCAGCCCGCCTTGACCACGGTGCCAGGCGCAACCAGGGCGCGCGCGCCGATGCAGCCGCCCTCCTCCACGATGACCCCGTCGCCGACCTGCGACCCCATTCCGATCAGCGCGTGGTCCCCGATCGTGGCCGCGCCCAGCCGGACGTTGTGCCCGATCGTGACGTCGGCCCCGACGAGGAGCGGCCCGCGCAACGCATCGGTCACGAGCAGCGAATTGTCCTGCACGTTGGTGCGCGGCCCGATGCCGATCCGGCCATCCCCCGCGACCACCGCGCAGCCGAAATACACGCTCGCATCGTCGGCGACGGTGACATCGCCGGCGAGCACCGCCGTCGGCGCGATGTAGGCCTGCGCGACGCGTGGCGCGCGCCGGCCGGAGCCGCGCGCCGCGGCGTCGTCCTCGCCAGGAGCCGCGTAGTCCCCCATGTCGAGCGGAGGCAGGTCGGTCGCCGTGACCAGCGCCGACGCCATTCTCCGCCGTATCGCAGCCGCCGCCGCGGCGAGCTCCTCGGCCCCGATCGCGCGCACCGGCGTCGCCGGATTGCCCTCGTAGATCCATCCGCCCGCGAGGCGCTTGCGCGGCGGTACGAGGCTGCCCGCGGTGATCAGCGCACCGGCGCCCACATGCGCATCGTCCATGACGATCGCGGCATCGCCGACGACGACACGATCCTCGACGGTGCACGCGTGCACCAGTGCGAAGCGCCCGACCGTGACGTCATTGCCGATCACCGCAGGAAACGTGCTGTCGGCGATGTGCACGGTCGCCCGCTCGCCGAAGTAGGCGTTCGCACCGACCCGCACCCACTCGCCGTCGGCACGCAAGGTCGCATAGCTGCGCAACACCAGGCCGGGGCCGGCGACGGCGCGGCCGATGATCGCGGCCGTCGCCGCGCAATCCATCGGCGCCGCGACCGACGGCGTGAAGTCGAGGTAAGGAATCAGCATCAGAAAACGGGCCTTTCGCGGTACGTGCCCCACAATCCCTTCAGGCGCTCGACGATGTCGCCCATCGACGCCCCGGCCGCGACCAGCTCGATCGTCACCGGCATCATGTTCTGGTTCTCATCCGCCGCGACGGCGGCCAGCCGGTCGAGTAATGCCGCCACCTGTGTGTTGTCGCGCTCGCGGCGCACCCGCTGCAGGCGCGCGATCTGGCGCTCGGCGGTGGTCGGGTCGTACGGGTGGATCTCGACGTCGAACCGTTCGTCCGGCTCGACGTGCCGGTTGACGCCGATCACCGGTTTGTCCCCGCTCGCCTTCCGCTTGACCGTCTCGTAGGCGAAATCCGCGATCCGCTGCTGGAACCATCCTTCCTCGATCAGCTTGACGGTGCCGCCCCGGCGCTCGACCTCGTCCAGCACCCCGAAGATCTCCTGCTCGAACTGCGTCGTCAGACTCTCGACGAAGTACGAGCCGCCGAGGGGATCGGCCACGCTCGCCACGCCGGTCTCGTCGGCGATGATCTGTTGCGTGCGCAGCGCGATCTTCATCGCCTCCTCGGTCGGAATCGCGAACGCCTCGTCCATCCCGTTGGTGTGCAGGCTCTGGGCGCCGCCGAGCACCGCGGCCAGCGCCTGCAGCCCGGTGCGCACGATGTTGATCTTCGGCTGCGGCTTGGTGAGCGATGCCGCCGCCGTCTGGCAGTGGAAGCGCAGCCGCATGGACTCGGGGTTCCGGGCGCCGAAGCGTTCGCGCATGAGCTTCGCATAGACACGCCGCACCGCGCGGAACTTGGCGATCTCCTCGAAGAAGTCCGACTGGCACACGTAGTAGAACGCGAGCCGCGGCGCGAACTCGTCGACGTGCATCCCGGTCTTCGTCACCGCGTCGATGTAGGTGACGAGGTTGCACATCGTGAACGCCGCCTCGTCCAGCGGCGAGGAGCCGGCTTCGGAGATGTGGTAGCCCGAGATGTTGATCGGGTTGTAGCGCTTCATGTTCCGCGCGCAGTACGTGATGCAGTCGCGGACGATGCGCACCGACGGCGCGATGGGGTAGATCCACTCCTTCTGGGCCTGGTACTCCTTCAGGATGTCGGCCTGGATCGTGCCCGAAAGCCGGTCGAGGTCGTAGCCGCGCTTCTGCGCCAGCGCGATGTACATGGCGAGCAGGATCCACGCGGTCGGGTTGATGGTCATCGACACCGAGATCCGCTCGAGGTCGATCCCGTCGAACAGATGCTCGACATCGGCGAGCGTGTCGATCGCCACACCCTCGCGGCCCACTTCGCCTTCGCAGAGTGGGTGATCGCTGTCGTAACCCATCAGCGTGGGCATGTCGAAGTCGGTGGAAAGGCCGGTCTGCCCCTGGCTGATCAGATACTTGAAGCGCCCGTTCGTGTCCTCGGCGGTGCCGAAGCCCGCGATCTGCCGCATCGTCCACAGGCGGCCCCGGTACATCGTCGGGTAGGGCCCCCGCGTGTACGGATACTGCCCGGGCAGGCCGATGTCGGCCGGCGGCGTGGCCGCCGCGTCGAGCTCCGTGTAGACGCGCTTCAACGGCATGCCGCCCAGCGTGCGGAAATCCGCTTGCCGCTCGGGCTGCCGCGCGACGAATCCCGCAACCTCGTTCTTCTCCCAGGCTTCGACTTGCGCCGCGAGCGCGATCCTGGCCGCATCCCCGGCGGCGCTGCCGCCGCTTCCACCGTTGCTCATGCGTCCTCGCTCATTGGTGCATCCTTTAGCGCGGCCGAGGCCACGCCTACGGCGATGGCGATGGCATCGAGAGTTCGTCTTCGTAGGCGCGGGCTTGCCCGCGCTCGATTGGCATCGAAACATGAGCCACGCCTGAGCGCGGCCGAGGCCGCGCCCACGACGATTGTGTCGAGCGTTGGTCGGCGTTGGCGCTGGCTCATGCGTCACCGCCGCTTCGAATGGCATCGAGCAGGCGTTTCGCCGCTGCGTGCGGGCCGAGCACCCGCGCGTCGAGCAGCGCGATGAGCTCAATGACCCGCCCGTCCTGCTGCCGCGACATCGCGGCGCGCAGCAGTCCCTCGCCGGCGAGAAAGAGCCGGCGCGCGTTGATGTCGGCACGGCGTGCGGCGATCGCCCCGCAGGCGTCGAGCGCAGCGCGGTGCCCGTCGATAGCCACGAGCAGCCCGACGACGCCGTCGCCTGACAGGGCGCAACTCGTCAGCACCGGCACCGGCCAGTCGCCGCTGCGCGCGGAGGAAGACCCCATGGCCAGCATCGACTTGAGGTCGCCGAGCGTGCGCTCCGCGCCGGGCTGGTCCGCTTTGCTCACCACGTGAATGTCGGCGATCTCGAGGATGCCGGCCTTGATCGCCTGGATGTCGTCGCCCAGGCCTGGCGCCGAGACGACGACCGTCGTATGGGCCGCGCGCGCAACCTCGACCTCATCCTGGCCCACGCCGACCGTCTCGATGACGACGATGTCGTAACCGGCGGCGTCGAGGATGTCGACTGCGTCCAGCGTGCCATGGGCAAGCCCGCCGAGCGAGCCATGGGTGGCCATGCTGCGCACGTAGACACCGGGGTCACCGGCCACGTCGCCCATCCGGATGCGGTCGCCGAGGATCGCGCCGCCCGAGAACGGGGACGACGGGTCGACGGCGACGATGCCCACGCGCCGCCCGGTGCGGCGGATTTCGGCGGCAAGCTTCGCCACCAGCGTCGACTTGCCGCTGCCCGGCACGCCCGTGATGCCGACGACGTGCGCGCGGCC
>CAYGYQ010000172.1:0-7639 GCA_964354035.1 uncultured Bordetella sp. | reverse complement strand
CTATTGCGCGATGGACAACCGTCCCGCGCGCGAGCGGCAGATCGATCTGATCGGCGAAATCGGCGTGGGGCTCGACGTCTACGTGCGCAAGCCGCTGATCCAGACGGCGCTCGTCATGATGCGCCAGCCGTCGCGGCTGGCCGGCCTGTCCGTGCTGCACGATTTCCTCGAGCGCGGCTTCGCGGCGTTTCACAGGATGCACGGCGCTGCCGAGTTCCTGGCGACGATCGACCGCCGGGAGCGCGAGCTCATGAACGCGCTCTTCGCCGGCAAGACGCTCTCGCTGCCGGTCCGGGCCGACCGGAAGGGCGCCGCTCCCTAGACCTTCGTCTTGCCGAAGTACTTGTCGAACTGCTTGTGCACTTCGGCCTCGATGCTTGGCTTCAACAGCGACAGCATGAAGCCGAGCTCGCAATCCAGGCGTACCGCGTCCTTGCCGACATGGAGCGCGCCGGTGAGCCCGGGGCGCTTGAACTGGATGTGATCGCCCTGCCACGCGTATTCGAGGTCGAACCGCGCATTGAGGTCCTTGGCCACTTTCCCCGCCGCCGTCCTCGCTCTCTGGTGCGAAAGATGGTGCTTTTTTGCGATCGCGATCAAGGCCATGCGGTTTCTCCCGGGGCGACGCGCAAGTATAGCCAATGCATTCGGCAGGGCGAGCCGACGGTATCGTCCTCAGCGGCTACGGCGGCCCACGGCGATCGACGCGATGACGAGCCCCGCGGCGATGATCGTCGCGGCGTCGATGCCCTCGCCAAGGAGCCATGCCGACGCGAAGATCGTCAGGAACGGCTGGACCAGCTGCACCTGGCCCACGGTGGCGATCCCGCCCAGCGCGAGACCGCGATACCAGGCGAAGAAGCCGAGAAACATGCTGACGATGCTGACATAGGCAAACCCGGCCCACGCCGAGACCGGTGCCGTGAGCACGCGGTCGTCGATGGCGAGTGCCGTCGGTATCGCGACCAGCGGAGCGGCGATGACGAGCGCCCAGCAGATGACCTGCAAGCTTCCCAGCGTGCGGGCGAGCCGCCCGCCTTCCGCATATCCGATGGCCGCGGAGACGACCGCGAGCACCAGCAGACCGTCGGCGGGCTGTGGCGCGCCGCCGCCCCGCCACAGCGCGAAACCCACGACGACGGCGCTGCCGAAGGTTGCGCACCCCCAGAACAGGCGCGACGGGCGTTCGTGCGCGATCCATGCGCCGGCCATTGCCGTCGCCAGCGGCAGCAACCCGATCACGACCGCGCCGTGGGCGGCAGGCACGGACTGCATCGCCCAGGCCGAGAAGAGGGGAAAGCCGACCACCACGCCGCCGGCGACGAGCGCGAGCCGCGGCAGCAGCGCCCACCCTGGCCATGGCGAGCGATTGAGCACCAGAACCACCCCGGCAAGGAGTGCTGCCACGACCGCGCGGCCCAGGCCCACGAACACCGGATCGAGCGCCGCCACCGCGAGCCGGGTCGCGGGCAGGGTCAGGCTGAAACTCGCCACGCCCAGAAACCCGAACAGGTACCCGAGGCGGAGATCTCTCGGCGAAGGGGCGGGTACCGGGACGGAAGTCGACGGGGCAGGGGCCATGGGTGGATCCAGGCGCCACTGTACCGGTTAGCCGGGTCCGCCGCAGCCGACGGCGTCAGCATGGGGCTGTAAGCTGAACCGAACCCAGGGCAGGTAGCCGCCTGCAAACGTTCTGCGTTTCAGTAGGTACAAGCGAATGTCATTGTCCTGAATCGTTTGGCAGATAAGTAAGCGCCCACATTCCAGATCTGTCGAAGGCCTTGGGCCGGACTCCGGCATCGCGGCCGGCCGCATCGGTGATGTTGACAGGGGGCCGGTCGTGATTCTATTATTCAAACGAACGTTTAATCTAAATGACTGTTCATCGGGCTCATTCCCCGTCGACGCGAACCCCGGTGTTCCGGGCGCGACGGGCTGGACGCCGGGACAACAGGACGACGGAGTGGCGCCAATGGTCGGCAGTGTGATCCCGCTTGCGCAAGCGCGCCGGCCCCCGGTGACCAAGGACAAGATCCTCGACGCGGCGGAATCCCTGTTCATGGAGCACGGGTTCGAGGCGACGAGTCTGCGGTCGATCACGGCCACCGCCGGCGTGAACCTGGCTTCGGTCAACTACCACTTCGGGAGCAAGGAGGAACTGTTCCAGGCGGTCCTCACCCGGCGGCTCGACCCGATGAACCAGGAGCGCGTCGACCTTCTCACCCGGCTCGAGCACGACGCCACGCCGGCCGCGCTGCCCTGCGATCGGATCCTGTCGGCGATGTTCATCCCGGCGCTGCGGCTTGCCCGCGACCCCGAGCGCGGCGGCAAGGATTTCCTCCGTCTGCTCGGACGCGCCTACGCCGACCCCGCGCCGTTCATCCGCAGATTCCTCGCCGAGCAGTACGCGTCCATGATCGCCCGGTTCAAGGCGGCATTCGGACGCGCGCTGCCGGATCTCCCGGCGAAAGAGCTCTCCTGGCGGCTGCATTTCATCATGGGCGCGTTGTCCTACACGCTCGCGGGAACCGACGCCCTGCGCCTCATCGCCGAGCTCACGCCCGCCGAGACCGGGAACGACGAAGTGCTGCTGCAGCGTCTCGCCCCGTTTCTTCTGGCGGGGCTGCAATCACCGGTTCCCGACCTGGCGGACCCTGCCCGCGGAGTCGACGGCAGCCCGAGACCGCGGTTGTGACCCGACGGCCAAACGCCCTCCCGACTATTCATTCGCCCTGAAGGAGTCTTCGATGCTCACTCTCATCTGGATCGTTGCCGTCCTTGCCGTTTTGCTGGCGCTTGCCTACGTCAAGGCCTCGGGATTGGCGTTCACCGCCGCGACCGCCGTCGCGCTCGGCGTGGCGTGGGCCGTGCCCACGATTCCCGGCTGGCTTGCCCTCGCCCTCACCTTTGTCTTCATCGTGCTTGCCATCCCGGGCAATGTGCCGGCATTGCGGCGCAGGCTCATCAGCGACGCGGTGCTCGCGCTGTTCCGCAAGGTGATGCCGCCGATGTCGCAGACCGAGCGCGAGGCGATCGAGGCCGGCACCGTCTGGTGGGACGGCGAGCTCTTCTCGGGCCGTCCGAACTGGGCTCGGCTGCTCGAAACGCCCTACGCGAGGCTGTCGGCGGAGGAGCAGCGGTTCCTCGACCACGACGTCCAGGAACTGTGCGCGATGGTGACCGACTGGGAAACGACCAACGTCCACCGCGACCTGCCCCCGCGCGTCTGGCAGTTCATCAAGGACCGCGGCTTTCTCGGGATGAGCATCGCGAAGGAGTATGGCGGGCTGGGATTCTCCGCCTACGCGCACTCCCAGGTCATGACCAAGCTCTCGACACATTCGGGCACGGTGGCGGTCACGGTGATGGTGCCGAACTCCCTGGGCCCCGGCGAGTTGCTCGCGCACTACGGAACCGACGAGCAGAAGCGCCTCTATCTTCCGCGCCTGGCCAAAGGTCTTGAGATTCCCTGCTTCGCCCTGACCAATCCGAACGCGGGCTCCGACGCCGCCTCGATCCCCGACTACGGCATCGTCTGCTGGGGCGAGCACGAGGGTCGGCGCGTGCTGGGGCTCTCCGTCACCTGGGACAAGCGGTACATCACGCTCGGCCCGGTCGCGACGCTGCTCGGTCTCGCGTTTCGCGCCTACGACCCCGATCGCCTCGCCGGCGACCGGGAGGACCTCGGCATCACCTGCGCGCTGATCCCGACTTCCCACCCCGGTGTTGAGATCGGCCGCCGCCACATGCCGCTCAATGGCGTGTTCCAGAACGGCCCCACCTCGGGCACGAAGGTCTTCGTACCGATGAATTGGGTGATCGGCGGCCAACCGATGCTGGGCCGCGGCTGGCGGATGCTGATGGAGTGCCTCGCTGCCGGCCGCGGCATCTCGTTGCCGTCGTCGGCCACCGGCATGGCGAAGCTCTCCGTGCGCGCGGTCGGCGGTTATGCGCGCGTGCGCCAGCAGTTCAAAACGCCGATCGGCAGGTTCGAGGGCATCGAGGAAGCGCTGACGCGCATGGGCGGCAACCTCTACCTGATGGATGCCGCGCGCACGCTCACGGCGGCGGCGATCGATCTCGGTGAAAAGCCGGCGGTGATCTCCGGCATCGCGAAACTGCACCTCACCGAGCGCGGCCGCCAGGTCGTCAACGACGGCATGGACGTCGTCGGCGGCAAGGGCATCTGCATGGGCCCGTCGAACTTCATCGGCGGGGCTTACATGCAGCTCCCGGTCGCGATCACCGTCGAGGGCGCGAACATCCTGACCCGAAGCCTGATCGTCTTCGGGCAGGGCGCGATCCGCTGCCACCCCTACGTGCTGAAGGAGATCGCCGCGACGCGCGAGCCCGACCGCGAGAAGGCGTCGATTGCGTACGACGAGGCGTTGTTCGGCCATCTGCGATTCGCAATGTCGAACTTCGCGCGGACGCTGGTGACGGGCCTCACCGGCTCGCACTTCGTCGGCGTGCCCGCCGACGTCGCGCCGGAAACCCGGCGCTACTATCAGCAGCTGACGCGTTTCTCGACCGCGCTGGCGTTTCTCGCCGACGTGTCGATGGGAACGCTGGGCGGCGCGCTGAAGCGCAAGGAAAAGCTCTCCGCGCGGCTCGGCGACATCCTGTCGCTCATGTACCTCTGCTCCGCGACCCTCCGACGCTACGAGGCCGAAGGCCGGCAGCAGGCCGACGCGCCGTTGATGCACTGGGCGATCTGGGACGCCATGTTCAAGGCGCAGATCGCCTTCGAGGGCGTGATCTCGAACTTCCCGAACCGGTTCATCGCGGCGGTCATGCGCCGGGTCGTGTTCCCACTCGGCCGGCCTTACGTCGTGCCGTCGGACAAGCTCGGCCACGAGGTGGCGCGCATCCTGATCGAGCCGTCGGCTGCCCGTGATCGCCTGACGGCCGGGGTGTATCTCTCGGCCGCACCGGACAATCCGGTGACGCAGATCGAGCGCGCGCTGGCGGCGACCATCGCCGCCGAGCCGATCGAAGCGAAGCTGCGGGCCGCCGTCAAGGATGGCCGCGTCGACGGGAAACTGCCGCCGGGCGCCGGGGTCGACGTACTCCTGGGCCGCGCGCTGGCGGCAGGCGTGATCACCGCCGCGGAGGGGGCGGCCGTCAGCGCGGCGCGCGACCTGACGGCGTTGGTGATCCGCGTCGACGATTTCGCGCAGGATCTGGGCGCGTCCGAAATGGAAGCCGCGCCGGTTGCGGCGCCGGTGACCACGAAGCCGAGCATGATGCACAAGGCCGCGGCATGACTCCCTCCGGCGGCCCCGACGGAGAACACCGGAGTTCGCGGCAGGGAGGCAGACCAGTGAGCGAACCTGTCTATATCGTCGACGGCGCGCGCACGCCGTTCCTCAAGTCGCGCAACCGGCCGGGGTCCTTCGCCGCATCCGACCTCGCGACCGCCGCGGGCCGGGCGCTGCTCGTCCGCCAGCCGTTCGCGCCGACCGAGCTCGACGAGGTGATCCTCGGCTGCGCCGCGCCCTCGGTGGACGAGGTCAACATCGGCCGCGTGGTGGCGTTGCGGATGGGCTGCGGCCTGAAGGTGCCCGGCTGGACCGTGATGCGCAACTGCGCATCGGGGATGCAGGCGATCGACTCGGCCATCAACAACATCCGCGCCGGCCGGTCGAATCTCGTGCTGGCGGGCGGGGTCGACGCGCTGTCGCGCGTGCCCCTGCTGTTCTCCGACGCGATGGTGCTGTGGCTGTCGAACTGGTACGCCGCGAAGACGCTCGGCCAGCGGGCCGCGCTGGCCGCGAAGTTCCGGCTGGGCTACCTCGCCCCGGTGATCGGGATCATGAAGGGCCTGACCGATCCGATGGTGGGTCTGCTGATGGGCCAGACCGCCGAGAACCTCGCGTTCCGCTTCGGGATCACGCGCCGGGAGATGGACGAATTCTCGGCGCGCAGCCACGCCCGCGTGATCGCGGCGCAGAAGGCGGGGCACTACGACGGCGAGGTCGTGCCGCTGTACGACAAGAACGGCAGGCTGTACGCGCAGGACGACGGCATGCGCGAGGACTCGACGGCCGAGAATCTCGCGAAGCTGAAACCCTTCTTCGACCGCAAGTATGGCAACGTCACCGCCGGCAACAGCTCGCAGATCACCGACGGCGCCGCCTGGCTCGTCATCGCCTCCGAGCGCGCCGTCGAAAAGCACAAGCTGGCCCCGCTCGGGCGCATCGTCGACTCCGAGTGGGCCGGCCTCGACCCGGCGCAGATGGGGCTGGGTCCGGTGCACGCGGCGACGCCGATACTCAAGCGGCACGGACTCGGCCTTGCCGATGTCGACGCCTGGGAGATCAACGAGGCGTTCGCGGCGCAGGTGATCGGCTGCGAACGTGCCTGGCAGAGTGCCGAATACTGCACGCAGGAGCTGGGATTGCCGTCCGCGCTGGGCGCGCTCGATGCAGGCAGGCTCAATGTCGACGGCGGCGCCGTCGCGCTCGGCCACCCGGTCGGCGCCTCGGGGGCCAGAATCGTCCTGCATGTGCTGAACGTGCTCAAGCGCACGGGCGGGCGGCGCGGCATGGCGGCGATCTGCATCGGCGGCGGGCTGGGCGGCGCGATGCTGATCGAAACAGTGTGAACCGGGTCGGCGGACCGGCGCAGAGGGTTGTCGCAATGCCAAGAGAACATCAGGAAAGCGAGCACGCCATGCAGCATTGGACATTGACCCGCGACGCCGACGGCCTGGCGCGACTGACGCTCGACCGCGCCGG
Organism: uncultured Bordetella sp.; assembly: GCA_964354035.1. Taxonomy (GTDB): domain Bacteria; phylum Pseudomonadota; class Gammaproteobacteria; order Burkholderiales; family Casimicrobiaceae; genus CAIWHR01. The sequence goes on along the minus strand of CAYGYQ010000172.1, from coordinate 899 downwards.
CGGCAGCACCAACACGCTCGGCGCGCCGGTACTCGCCGAGCTCAACGAGGCGCTCGACGAGCTCGACCGCAATCCGCCGCGCGGGCTCATCATCGCTTCGGGCAAGGCGAACGGCTTCATCGCCGGCGCCGATGTCGACGAGTTCAGCCAGCTCGCGCACGAAGCCGGCGCGCTCGCACTCGTCAAGCGCGGCTGGGACGCGTTCGAGCGACTCGCCGCCGTCAAGTATCCGACCGTCGCGCTCATTCGCGGCTTTTGCCTGGGCGGCGGGCTGGAACTGGCGCTTGCGTGCCGCTACCGCGTGGTCGTCGACGAGCCGGGCACGCGCCTGGGCCTGCCCGAGGTGATGCTGGGGATCGTGCCCGGCTGGGGCGGCATGAAGCGGCTGCCGCGCCTTGCCGGCGCGCCGGCGGCGCTCGACCTGATGCTGACCGGCCGCACGATCGATGCACGGCGGGCTAAGCGGCTCGGCATCGCCGACGAATGCGTGCCAGCACGGATCATGGAGAACACGGTGCGCGGCATCCTGAACGCGCTGCCGCCGCCGCGACGGCTCGGCTTTGCGCAGTCGCTGACGTTGAATCCGCTGGTGCGCCGGGTGATCGCCGCGCAGGCACGCAAGCAGGTCGCCAAGCGCGCGCGACGCGAGCACTATCCGGCGCCCTACGCGATCCTCGACATCTGGGTCAGATACGACGGCAACGTGCTTGCGGTACCGGCGTCCGATCCGGCGTCGATCCCGTCGCTGCTCAAGACACCGACGGCCGCCAACCTGATCCGGCTCTTCGGGCTGCAGGAGCGCCTGAAGTCGCTGGGCAAGGAAGGCGACTTCAAGGCGGCGCATGTGCACGTGGTCGGTGCCGGCACGATGGGTGGCGACATCGCGGCGTGGTGCGCGC
>CAYGYQ010000171.1:0-7697 GCA_964354035.1 uncultured Bordetella sp. | reverse complement strand
ACTCCGAGCAGGTGCTGGCGGGCGCAGGGCTGCTCGCGCCGGGATCGAGCCTGTACGATGCGCACAACATTGCGCTCATGCACCATCTGTACGCGGCGCTGCGCGCGCACGCGCTGTTCCACCGCGACCAGCACTACGTCGTGCAGAACGGCGAAGTCGTGATCGTCGACGAATTCACCGGCCGGCTCATGTCCGGGCGCCGCTGGTCCGACGGCCTGCACCAGGCGGTCGAGGCGAAAGAGGGGGTGCCGATCCAGCGCGAGAACCAGACGCTCGCCTCGATCACGTTCCAGAATTACTTCCGCATGTACGGCAAGCTTGCCGGCATGACCGGCACCGCGGACACCGAGGCCTTCGAATTCCAGCAGATCTACCATCTGGAGACGGTCGTGATCCCGACGCACATGACGATGGTGCGCAAGGACGGGAACGACCAGGTGTTCCGGACCCTGCAGGAGAAGGTCGACGCGATCATCGGCGACATCAAGGACTGCCACGCGCGGGGGCAGCCCGTCCTGGTCGGCACGACCTCGATCGAGAACTCGGAAATGCTGGCCGGCCACCTGGCGAAGGTCGGGATGCCGCACGAAGTGCTCAATGCGAAGCAGCACGCGCGCGAGGCGGAGATCGTCGCGCAGGCCGGCCGGCCTGGCGCGATCACGATCGCCACCAACATGGCCGGGCGCGGCACCGACATTGTGCTGGGCGGCGCCATCGAGCTGCAGATCCTGAAGATGCGCGACGACGATTCGCTGCCGGTCGCGGAGAACGAAGCGCAGATCGCGAAGCTGCGTGCCGAGTGGCAGGTCCGGCACGAGGCGGTGATAGCGGCCGGCGGGTTGCACATCGTCGGCACGGAGCGCCACGAGTCGCGGCGCATCGATAACCAGCTGCGCGGCCGGGCGGGCCGCCAGGGCGATCCGGGTTCGTCGCGGTTCTACCTGTCGCTCGAGGACCCGCTGCTGCGCATCTTCGGCGGCGAGCGCCTCGGGTCGATCATGCAGCGGCTGAAGATGCCGGAGGGCGAGCCGATCGAGCACCCGATCGTCAACCGGTCGATCGCGAAGGCGCAGAACCGTGTCGAGACGCGCAATTTCGACATCCGCAAGCAGCTGCTCGAATACGACGACGTCGCCAACGACCAGCGCCGCGTGATCTACCAGCAGCGCGACGAGCTGCTCGAGGCGACCGACATCGCGGACACGATCCGCAGCATGATCACCGGTCTGGTCGACGAGACCGTGCGGCGGTACATCCCGCCGGAGTCCGTCGAGGAACAGTGGGACATCCCCGGGCTCGAGGCTGCCCTGGCGTCGGAGTTCCAGGTGCGGGCGGCGGTCGGCGAGTGGCTGCAGAGCGATCCCGACATCACCGACGCCGTGGTGCGCGACCGCCTGACCGAGGCGGCGCTGGCGCAATACGCGAGCAAGGAAGCCCAGGTCGGCCCCGAGCTCATGCGTCAGTTCGAGCGCAGCCTGATGCTGCAGACCGTCGACCAGCACTGGCGCGACCACCTCGCCAATCTCGACCATCTGCGGCAGGGCATCCATCTGCGCGGATACGCGCAGAAGAATCCGAAGCAGGAATACAAGCGTGAATCGTTCGAGCTCTTCTCGGACATGCTCGACCGGATCAAGCAGGATGTCGTGAAGATCGTCATGACGGTGCAGGTGCGCACGCCGGAAGACGTGCAGGCGGTCGAGGAGGCGCCGCCCGTGACGAACGTCAGGTATCAGCATGCCGATTACGACACGGCGCTGGCCGCCGCCGCGGCCGATCCGCCACCGCCGGCCCCGCCGTTCGTGCGCGCCGGCGGGAAGGTCGGGCGCAACGATCCCTGTCCCTGCGGCAGCGGCAAGAAGTACAAGCAGTGCCACGGCCGGCTCGCCTAGCGCGTCGAATTCCGGCGCGACCCCAATGCCCGTCCGCTACACCCCGCCCACGCCCGACCAGTTGCTGCCCGTCCCCGGAGTGATGCTCGGCACGGCCGCGGCGAAGGTCAAGAACTGGGAACGCGACGACGTGCTGCTCGCCGCGTTCGAGCCGGGCACGGCAGCGGCCGGCGTGTTCACGCGCAACCGCTTCTGCGCGGCGCCGGTGATCGTCTGTCGCCGGCACCTCGAGCGCGGCACGGACATCCGCGCGCTGGTCGTCAACGCGGGCAACGCCAACGCCGGCACCGGCGCCGCCGGCATCGCTGCGGCCGAGACCACCTGCGCCGCCGTGGCGTCGATGCTGGGCTGCGGGCTGCAGCAGGTGTTGCCGTTCTCGACCGGCGTGATCATGGAGCCGCTGCCGGTCGCGAAGATCGTCGCCGCGCTGCCGGCGGCGCGGGCGGCGCTGGCCGCCGACGGCTGGTTCGCGGCGGTGTCCGCGATCATGACCACCGACACGGTGCCGAAGGGCGCATCGCGGCGCGTCACCGTCGGCGACGTGCCGGTCACGATCACCGGCATCGCCAAGGGCGCCGGCATGATTCATCCGGACATGGCGACCATGCTGTCGCTCATCGCCACCGACGCGCCAATTGCCGGCGAACTGCTCGCGACGCTGGCGCGCGAGATTGCGGATCTCTCTTTCAACTGCGCCACGATCGACGGCGACACATCGACCAACGACAGCTTCGTGCTCGCCGCCACCGGACGTGCGCCGATGGCGCCAATGACCGATGCCGCCGATCCGCGCCTCGCGCCGCTGCGTGCGGCGCTCGCGGCGGTAGCCATCGAGCTCGCGCAGGCCATCGTCCGCGACGGCGAGGGCGCGACCAAGTTCATTGCGCTCCGGGTCGACGGCGGCAGGGACGCCGCCGAGTGCCGGCGCATCGCGCTCGGCATCGCGCACTCGCCGCTGGTCAAGACCGCTTTCTTCGCGTCGGACCCGAACCTGGGCCGGATTGTCTGCGCGATCGGCAACGCCGCGGCGCCGGACCTCGATCCGGCGCGCGTTTCGTTCTGGCTCGACAACGTGCTCGTGGTCGAGAACGGCGGCCGCGCGGCGTCGTATACGGAGGAGGCCGGCCAGCGCGTGATGCAGAACGACGAGATCGTCGTCCGCGTCGCGCTCGGCCGCGGCGGCGCTTCGGCAACGGTCTGGACCTGCGATTTTTCGCACGATTACGTCAGCATCAACGCCGATTACCGCAGCTGACACGATGGACACTCGCGAGCTCGCCGCCCTGCTGCTGCGCCTCGAGGGCATCCTCCAGCGCGTCGAGGGCATGCTGCCGCCGGTGCCGCCGCCTCCCGACTGGGGCGCAACCGCATTCCGCTGGCGCAAGCGCGCCGGCCGCGGGCATCTCGCGGCCGTGCCCCATCCGCACGCGATCCGTCTTGCCGATCTGGTCGCGATCGACGACCAGAAGCACGCGATCGACGCCAACACGCGGCAGTTTGTGGCCGGCTTGCCGGCGAACAACGTGCTGCTCACCGGCTCGCGCGGCACCGGCAAGTCTTCGCTCGTGAAGGCGATGCTCGTGAAGTACGCGGCGAAGGGCCTGCGGCTGATCGAGGTCGACAAGGCCGATCTCATCGACCTTCCCGACATCGCCGCCGAGGTCGCGGCGCGGCGCGAGCGTTTCATCGTGTTCTGCGACGACCTCTCCTTCGACGCGGGCGACCCCGGCTACAAGGCGCTGAAAGTGATGCTCGACGGCACGATCGCCGCGGCGGCGGCCAACATGCTGATCTACGCGACGTCGAACCGCCGGCACCTGATGCCCGAATACTTCAGCGAAAATCTCGAGACGAGGCACATCGGCGAGGAGGTTCACCCCGGCGAGTCGGTCGAGGAGAAGATCTCGCTGTCGGAGCGCTTCGGGCTATGGGTCTCGTTCTATCCGTTCAGCCAGGACGACTATCTTGCCGCCGTGGCGTCCTGGCTGACCGCGTTCGGCGTCGGCCCGCCGAAATCCGTGCGCGAAACCGAGGCGCGTACGCGCGAAGCGGTGCAATTCGCGCTGCAGCGGGGCTCGCGCAGTGGCCGGGTCGCGTGGCAGTTTGCCAGGAGTTACGCCGGCGCTGCGGGATTGCGCAGAAAACCCGGCGCGTGAGCAAGAGGGGCGCGTGAGCAAGAGGGGCGCGTGAGCGACGTCCTCCTGCACGTCGCGGCGGCCGTCATCCTGCGCCCTGACGGGCGGCTGCTGCTCGCGCAGCGCCCCGCCGGCAAGGTCTACGCGGGATATTGGGAATTTCCCGGCGGCAAGCTCGAGCCCGGCGAGACCCCACGGGAAGCGCTCGACCGCGAGCTCGCCGAAGAGCTGGGTCTCACCGTGCGCCGCGCCGCACCGTGGCTCGTGCAGCGGTACCGTTATCCGCACGCCCACGTCCTCCTGCACTTCTTCCGTGTGTTCGAGTGGGACGGCGATCCGGTCGGCCACGACGGGCAGGCATTCGCCTGGCAGACGCCGGGAAATTTCGGGGTCGCGCCGCTGCTGCCGGCCAACACGTTCGTATTGCGCGCGTTGCTGCTCCCGCCTGTTTACGGAATCAGCATGGCGGACGAGCTCGGCGAGGCGGAATTTCTCGCGCGCGCGAAGGCGGCGCTCGCGCGCGGGCTCGCACTCGTTCAGCTCCGCGAGAAGAACTGGCCCCTGGAGCGGCAGCGCGCGCTCGCCGCCGCGCTCATCGCCCTCGCCCGGCCGCGCGGCGCGAAGGTGCTGTGGAACGGCGATGCCGCGCGCGCGCGCGCCTGGGGCTGCGACGGCGTCCACTGGACGTCGGACGCGCTTGCCGCCGCGACCGCGCGACCGCAGGACATGCTTTGCGCAGCGTCGTGCCACACGCGCGACGACATCGGCCGTGCCAGTGCGCTGGGGCTCGACTTCGCGGTGCTGGGCCCGGTCGCGCCGACGCCTTCGCATCCGGGCGGGCCGACGCTGGGCTGGGACGGTTTCGCGACGATGGCCGAGCTTACGCCGCTGCCGATCTATGCGTTGGGCGGCCTCGAGCTGGCGGATCTGCCCGTTGCGGTCGCGCACGGCGCGCATGGTGTCGCGCTGCGCCGCGCGGCGTGGCCCGCCGTCTGCCGCGAGTTCATGCCTGGAACAAAGGAGCGAACGCGCTAGTCGCCGCGCTGGCCGTCGTCGGGGGCAACCGAGAAATCGTCGGCGTCGGGCGCTTCAGCGGTTGGGACACGGTAGGCCCCGCTTGCCCACGCGCCGAAATCGATCAGCTTGCAACGCTCGGAGCAGAATGGCCGCCAGCGGGAAGCCGGACACCATTCCACGGCCGCGCCGCATTGGGGACAGGCTATCGTCCGCGACCTCGACATCGCTCAGAGATTACAGAACGCGAGCTCGAATTCCACGTCGTGGTCGTAGACGGCGCCGCGGTCCATGCCGGTGACGCCGATGAACCGGATGTTCAGCGCGTACTTGTTGGCGCTGATTTCCGGCACGCAAGGCAGGTCGTGCGGCACCGTCAGACGCAGCAGTTGCGCGACCTTCGACGTCGTCAGCATCAGCTGGAAGACGCCGCGGTATGCGGTTTGCCGCGTGGCGCGGCCGTTGTCGCGCAGCAGCCGGAGGATGATTGCAAGCGCGTCGTAGATCGGCAGGAAAGGTTCGATCCAGCCTTGGAGGTCGCTGCGCCGCGCCGCAGGGTCACCGTGCAGCCAGTAGTGGTACCCGGGTAGATCGAATTCGCAGACGCCCCCCGGGATCGCCGTGCGCTGCTTGATCGTCATCAGCCATTCGTTGTCGCGCAGATGCACGCCGACCTTGCCCGACTGCGCCAGCAAGGCGGCGCTCGCCCGATCGATGTCGGCGAGCAGCGGCTCGAGCACGCGGGTTTCGATCGCCGGATTGGAACGCAGTGGCGCGAGCAGCTGTTTCTGGCGCTCGAGTTCCTGCAGCAACTCGGTCTTGAGATCCGCGCGCGCCGCGACGTCCGTGATCTCGAAGAGCACGGCGAGCGCGGCATGATGGTCGGGGGCCTCGCTCTGCGCGGCAAAGAAATGCGCGCGGTGATAGAGATCCTCGAGCCGCATCAGCGTGCGGATGCGCTCGTTCAGCGGGTGCTCATAGCGGATCACAGCGGGTGGGCGAGCATGGTCTCGATCCCGCATTTTGCCTCAAGTAGCGCCGGCCGGGAGGCCGCGAGGCGCCTATTGCGCCATGGCCCCCCGATTTCCTGCGCCGTTCGCGGCCAGTGCCCGGTAGCGGCGGTCGAGTTCGGCCACCTGCGGGGCGATAGCGGTAGGTGGCCCGGCGTTGTCCAGGATGTCGTCGGCCCGCGCGAGTCGGTCGGCGCGTGACAGTTGTGCGGCCATGATCGCGCGCACGGCGGCGGCGGGGAGCCCGCTTCGCGCCATGACCCGGCGGATCTGCTCCTCCTCCGGGCAATCGACGACCAGCACCCGATCGACGGTGGACAGGCCGCCGCGTTCGTAGAGCAACGGTACGACGAGCAGGCCGTAGGGACCGTCCCAGGCATGGACCTCCCGGCGCGCGGCCGCGCGAATCAGCGGATGCAGGATCGCCTCGAGCCGGGCCCGCGCGGCGGCGTCGTCGAAAACGAGCTGGCGCAGGCGGCCGCGATCGAGCGTGCCATCGGATCGGCGGAACTCGGGCCCGAATGCGGCGAGCACCGCCGCGTAGCCTGGCTCGCCCGGCGCAGTGAGTGCGTGCGCCAGGACGTCGGTATCGGTGACGTCCACGCCCAGTGCCGCAAACGCCGTGGATACAGCGGACTTGCCGGTCCCGATACCCCCGGTGAGGCCGACCACGAGGCGTACTGGGCTACCTTCGTGCTGCGCACTCCGGTATTCGCCCTTGGGACGGCCCGGCGGGCTCACAGGAGTACCTTCGTGCTGCGCACTCCGGTATTCGCCCTTGGGACGGCCCGGCGGGCTCACAGGAGTACCTTCGTGCTGCGCACTCCGGTATTCGCCCTTGGGACGGCCCGGCGGGCTCATGGAAAAAACAGCTTGAGGAGCGTGGAACCGAAGAACAGCGCAATGGCGCCGGCGATGGCCAGGTAGGGGCCGAAGGCAAGCGGGACCGCATGGTCGCGGCCCTTGAACACGATGAGCGAGATCCCGATGCCCGCGCCGACGACCGACGACAGCAGCACGATCACCGGCAGCAGCTGCCAGCCGAGCCAGGCACCCAGTGCGGCCAGCAGCTTGAAATCGCCGTAGCCCATCCCTTCCTTGCCGCGTATCAGCTTGAACAGCCAGTAGATCGTCCACAGCGACAGGTAACCGGCGAGCGCGCCGATCACTGCGTCCGGCAGCGAGGCGAACGTGTGCCAGAGGTTGGCGATGAGGCCGGCCCAGAGCAGCGGCAGCGTGATGCTGTCGGGCAGGAGCTGGGTGTCGAAATCGATCATCGTCAGCGCCAGCAGCGACCACAGGAACACGCAGGCGGCGATGCCCTGGGGTGTGACGCCGAAACGCCAGACCGCGCCTGCGGCCAGCAGCCCGCCCAGCACTTCGACCACCGGATAGCGCGCCGAAATCGGCGCCTTGCAGCCTGCGCACCGGCCGCGCAGCATCAGCCACGAAACGACCGGGATGTTCTGCAGTGCGGTGATGGGCGCGCTGCACGCCGGACACGCGGAGCGGGGAACGACCAGGTTGTAGACGGGACCCGGGGTGGGGTTCTCGCCGCGCAGCTCGGCGCATTGCGCCTGCCAGCCACGCTCGAGCATCTTCGGCAGCCGATGGATGACGACGTTCAGGAAGCTGCCCACGCACAG
>CAYGYQ010000170.1:2851-7720 GCA_964354035.1 uncultured Bordetella sp. | reverse complement strand
GTCCTTGAGCTCGCCCACCATCGTCGCGGCGCCGAGCGAGACTTCGTCCATGCCGTCCTTGCCGTAGACGACCAGCACGTGCTTGCTGCCGAGGCGCTGCAGCACGCGCACCTGGATGCCGACCAGGTCGGGATGGAAAACGCCGAGCAGCTGATTGGCCGCCCCGGCCGGATTGGTGAGCGGGCCCAGAATGTTGAAGATCGTCCGCACGCCGAGCTCCTTCCTAACCGGCGCCGCGTGCTTCATCGCGCTGTGGTGCGACGGGGCGAACATGAAGCCGATGCCGGTCTCGGCGATCGACAGCGCGACCTGCGCGGGCTTGAGCATGATGTTCGCGCCGAGCGCCTCCAGCACGTCCGCGCTGCCCGACTTCGACGACACCGAGCGGCCGCCGTGCTTGGCGACGCGGGCACCCGCCGCCGCCGCGACGAACATCGACGCCGTCGAAATGTTGAACGTGTGCGACGCGTCGCCGCCGGTGCCGACGATGTCGACCAGGTGGTCGGTGTCGGGGACGTCGACCTTGGTCGCGAATTCGCGCATCACCTCGGCCGCCGCGGCGATTTCGCCGATCGTCTCCTTCTTGACGCGCAATCCGATCGTGAGCGCGGCGATCATCACCGGCGTCACCTCGCCGCTCATGATCCGGCGCATGATCGACAGCATCTCGTCGGGGAAAATCTCGCGATGCTCGATCGCGCGCTGCAGGGCTTCCTGGACGGTAAGGGACATGGCGCTTCCTTTTCTCAGTTTCCGAATTCGTCAACCCGCTGGCGCCTCACCGGACGCCCGCGAGAAAATTGGAGAGCAGCGCGTGGCCGTGCTCGGTCAGGATCGCCTCGGGGTGAAACTGGACGCCTTCCACGGGCCATTCGCGATGCCGCACCCCCATGACCTCGCCGTCAGCGGACGTCGCGGTGACTTCGAGGCACGCAGGCATCGACGCGCGCTCGATCGCGAGCGAGTGATAGCGCGTCGCCGTCAGCGGCGACGGCAGGCCCGTGAAAACGCCGCGGCCGTCGTGCGCAACCGCCGACACCTTGCCGTGCATCACCTGCGCCGCGCGCACGATGTTCCCGCCAAAAGCCTGGCCGATCGCCTGATGACCAAGGCAGACGCCCAGGATCGGGATCGCGCCGGCAAAACGCCGGATCAGCGGCACCGAGATCCCGGCGTCGCTGGGCGTGCAGGGACCGGGGGAGATGACGATCTGCTCCGGCTCCCAGGCGGCGATCTGCTCCAGCGTGAGCACGTCGTTGCGATGGACGTGCACGTCGGCGCCCAGCTCTCCGAGGTACTGGACGAGGTTGTAGGTGAAGCTGTCGTAGTTGTCGATCAGCAGCAGCAAGGTCAATCCTCCGCGTCCAGCCCCTGCTGCACCATGTCCGCAGCGCGGAATACGGCCCGCGCCTTGTTCTGCGTTTCGACCCACTCCGACTCGGGCACCGAATCGTGGACGATGCCGGCGCCCGCCTGCGCGTACAGCGTGCCGTCCTTGACCACCGCGGTGCGGATCGCGATCGCGGTGTCCATGTCGTCCTGGAAGCTGATGTAGCCCACCGCTCCCGCGTAGACGCCCCGCCCCGTGGGCTCGAGCTCGTCGATGATCTCCATCGCGCGCACCTTCGGTGCGCCGCTCACGGTCCCCGCGGGAAACGCGGCGCGCAGCACGTCGATGCTGGTGAGCCCCGGCTGCAGCACGCCTTCGACGTTGGACACGATGTGCATCACGTGCGAATAGCGCTCGACCACCATGCGATCGGTGAGCTTCACGGTTCCGGTCTGCGCGACGCGCCCGACGTCGTTGCGCCCGAGATCGACCAGCATCACGTGCTCGGCGATTTCCTTGGGATCGGCCAGCAACTCGGCCGCGAACTGCTCGTCGGCCTCGCGCGTCGCGCCGCGCGGGCGCGTGCCGGCGATCGGCCGCAGCGTGACGGCTGCGCCCTCCTTGCGGACGAGGATTTCGGGTGATGCACCGACGACGTGGAAATCGTCGAAGTCGTAATAGAACATGTACGGCGACGGATTGAGCGAACGCAGCGCCCGGTACAGCGACAGCGGCGAAGAGGTGAACGGCCGGCGCATCCGCTGCGAGAGCACGACCTGCATCACGTCGCCCGCGGCAATGTAGTCCTTGGCGCGCCGCACCGCGCGCTGGAAATCCTCGGCGCCGAACTCGCTTTGCGCCTGCGTGACGGCGGTCGCGGTCTGGAACGGAATCGACACCGGTTCACGCAGCTTGCGGCGCAGCGCCTGCAGCCGTTCCCGCGCCTTCCCGTAGGCGTCCGGGTCGCCCGGATCGGCGTAGACGATGAGCGAGATCCTGCCCGCGAGGTTGTCGACGACCGCCAGCTCCTCGGTGAGGAGCAGCAGGATGTCCGGCACCTCCGCAAGGCCGGCTCCGGGCGGCGGCGCGCCGCCGGCGAGCCTGGTCTCGATGTGGCGCACCGTGTCGTAGCCGAAACAGCCGGCAAGCCCGCCACAGAATCGCGGCAACCCGGGACGCGGCGCGGCGCGGTAGCGGCGCAGGAACTCGCCAACGAACGCGAGCGGGTCGCCTTCGTGCCGCTCGACGACGGCGCCGCCTTGGTCGACCGCGATCGCGGTGCCGCGCGCGCGGATGCGGGTCTTCGCCGGGAGCCCGATGAACGAGTAGCGACCGAACCGCTCGCCGCCGACCACCGACTCCAGGAGGAAGCTGTACGGCTCGTTCGCGAGCTTGACGTAGAGCGACAGCGGCGTGTCGAGGTCGGCGAACGACTCGAGGACGAGCGGGATGCGGTTATACCCTTGGGCGGCAAACGCGCGGAATTCGGCTTCGGTCATGGGGCGCTGAGCCGACGACGTCGAAGCTCATTCTGGAGTCGGGGCAAGGTAGCGGACGCGATCGGCGACCGCATCGACCGACGCGACTATACCATCGGCCTTGAGGTCGTGCACCGGCATGCCTTCCCGGTACCCATAGGGGACGACCAGCACCGGACAGCCGGCCCCACGCGCGGCGTCCACGTCGTTGGCCGAGTCGCCGACCATCAGCAGGCGGCACGGCGGGATGCCGAACAGCTCCGCCGTGTGCAGGAGCGGGCCCGGGTCCGGCTTCCTGGTCGGCAGATCGTCGCCGCCGATCACCACGGCGAAGAAACGCTCGATTCCGGCCTGCACGAGATGCGGGCGCACGAAGCGCGTCGCCTTGTTGGTGATGACCGCCAGCGGAATGCCCATCGCGGCAAGCCGCGCGAGCCCTTCGACCATGCCCGGGAACAGGCGCGTTTCGTGGCCGAGGCGGGACGCATAGTGCGCCTGGTAGCGAATCAGGGCGTCCTTCACCTCGCCGTCTTCCACCGCCGCGGGGGAGACGTCGGTCGCGAGGGCCAGCGCCCGGCGGACGAGATTGGCCATTCCCTTGCCGATCATGGTGCCGACGACATCCTTTGCCAGAGCCGGGTGACCGAGTTCCGCGAGCAGCGCGTTCACCGCTGTGGCGAGCTCGTGGACCGTGTCGAGCAGCGTGCCGTCGAGATCGAAGGCGATGGCGCCGACGTCGATGCGGGGAGCGGCGGGGGCCTCCTCTGCGCTCATCGCAGGGCAGCGAGCTCCGCGCGCATCCGCGCGATCGTCGCCCGGTAGTCCGGCGCGCCGAAGATCGCCGACCCCGCGACGAACGTGTCGGCGCCGGCCTTGGCCGCCGCCGCGATGTTGTCGATCTTGATGCCGCCGTCGACTTCGAGCAGGATCCTGCGGCCCGTCCGCTGCTGCGAAGCCTCGATCCGCGTGCGCGCGAGCCGGAGCTTGGCGAGCGCCTCGGGGATGAACGACTGCCCGCCGAAGCCCGGATTGACCGACATGATCAGCACCAGTTCGAGCCGGTCGAGCGTGTGGTCGAGCCAGTCGAGTGGGGTCGCCGGATTGAACACGAGGCCGGCCTTGCAGCCGCTCTCGCGGATCAGGCCGATCGTGCGGTCGACGTGCTCCGAGGCTTCCGGATGAAAACTCACGATTCCCGCCCCCGCCTTGGCGAAATCGGCGACGATGCGATCCACCGGCTTCACCATCAGGTGGACGTCGATCGGAATCGTCGCGTGCGGCCGGATCGCCGCGCAGACCAGCGGCCCCACGGTCAGGTTCGGAACGTAGTGATTGTCCATCACGTCGAAGTGCAGCAGGTCGGCGCCGGCGGCAGTCACCGCGCGCACTTCGTCGCCGAGGCGCGCGAAATCCGCGGACAGGAGGGATGGCGCAATCAGGAAATCGGGCATGGGTTTATAATCGCTCGCGAAAATGTGGCTCGACGCCAATGGCTGAATCCGGAAAATACGACATCACGGTCGCGGTGAAGACGGCGTATCTCGCCGACCAATCGGACCCTTCGCGCAACCAGTACGTGTTCGCGTACACGGTCACGATCGTCAATACCGGCGCGGTCGCGGCGCAGCTCGTCAGCCGGCACTGGATCATCACCGACGCCGAGCATCAGGTCCAGGAAGTGAAAGGGGCCGGCGTGGTCGGCCAGCAGCCCCTGCTGCGACCCGGCGAGAGTTTCGAGTACACGAGCGGCACCCACCTGGCGACGGCGGTCGGCACGATGCGCGGGACTTACCAGATGATGGCCGAGGACGGCTACGCATTCGATGCGGCGATCCCGTCGTTCACGCTGTCCGTGCCGCGCGTGCTGCATTAGCGAGCCTTCTTGTCGCGGTCCGGGTCGCCTGCTGTGACCCGCGGCGGCTTCCTGCGCTTCGGGCCCATGGTCCAGGCCACGATGCCGACCGCAATCAGCAGCGCGACCAATGCTTCGAGGAAGAACCAAACCATCTTGTCCGGGTCCCTTCGTCCACTCGCCGTGCGCGTCTGCGCCACCGCGGCATT
>CAYGYQ010000170.1:0-2751 GCA_964354035.1 uncultured Bordetella sp. | reverse complement strand
TCTTGTCCGGGTCCCTTCGTCCACTCGCCGTGCGCGTCTGCGCCACCGCGGCATTTTTGATCGTCGCGGGCTGCGCCACTGCGCCGCGCGAGCCCGGCCCGCCACCCGCGATCACCAAACCGCCGGTCGCAGCGCCACCGCCCGTCGCTGCGGTGCCCCCGCCGCCCGCCGCACCCTCGTTGCCGGCGAAGTACCTGCCGGTCGCGTGGAGCGCGTTGCCCGGCTGGTCCGAGGACCGGGTCGCCGAAATCTGGCCGGCCTTCCGCGTGGGCTGTGCGGCGCTGCTGGCATCGACGGCGACCCGTGACCTCTGGCGGGCCCCCTGTGCGGACGCCAGTACCGTCGTCGCCACGGAGCGCAATGCGGTGCGTGCCTTCTTCGAGCGTCATTTTAGCCCCTACCAGGTCACTGCGGCGGATGGCCGCGACACGGGAATGATCACGGGCTACTACGAACCGCTGCTGGCCGGCAGTCGGACGCGCTCGCCACGCCACCGCGTCCCGCTGTACGCGGCGCCCGATGACCTGCTGACCATCGACCTGGCCGAGCTCTATCCGGAGCTCAAGGACAAGCGGCTGCGGGGCCGCGTCGAAGGCCGGCGCGTGATTCCCTACTGGCCGCGCACGGACATCGAGAACGGCAAGGCGCCGGTCAAGGGCAAGGAGCTCGTCTACGTCGACGATCCGGTCGAAGCCTTCTTCCTGCAGATACAGGGTTCGGGCCGCGTGCGGCTCGCCGAGGGCGGAGTGATGCGCGTTGGCTATGCGGACCAGAACGGGCATCCGTTCCGCTCGATCGGCCGGCTCCTGGTCGAGCGCGGAGAGCTGCCGCTGGAAAAGGCGTCGATGCAGGGCATCAAGGATTGGGGCCGCCGCAATCCCGACAAGCTCTTTGCGCTGCTCGACGAGAATCCGAGCTACGTCTTTTTCCGCGAAGTCCCCTCCGCTCTCCCGGGCACGACTGAGGCCGAGATCGACGGACCGATCGGAACGCTCGGCGTGCCGCTGCTGCGCGAGCGCACGCTGGCCGTCGATCCGCGGTCGATTCCACTGGGAGCGCCCGTGTTCCTGGCGACGACACAGCCGCTGTCGGCCCGGCCGTTGCAGCGGCTGATGCTGGCGCAGGATACGGGCGGCGCGATCCGCGGCGCCGTCCGCGCTGACTATTTCTGGGGCTTCGGCGACGAGGCCGGCCGGCAGGCCGGGCGGATGAAGCAGGACGGACGGATGTGGCTGCTGTGGCCCGTGAACGCCGGGCCGCCCGGAGGCTAGGGCGCCAACACCCCGTCGGCCTGCCGGTCGGCGTGGTAGGACGAGCGCACCAGCGCGCCGACGGCGGCGTGCCGGAAGCCCATTGCGTACGCCTCGCGCTCGAACATCGCGAACGTGTCCGGATGCACGTAGCGCAGCACCGGCAGATGGCCCGCGGTCGGCTGCAGGTATTGGCCGAGCGTCAGCATGTCGATGTCGTGTGCGCGCATGTCGCGCATCACCGCGAGAATCTCGTCGTCGGTCTCGCCCAGCCCCACCATCAACCCGGACTTGGTGGGAATCGCGGGGAAACGTCGCTTCCACTCCCGCAGCAGAGTCAGCGAATTGGAATAATCCGCTCCCGGCCGGGCCTGCTTGTACAGGCGCGGCACGGTTTCGAGGTTGTGGTTCATGACGTCGGGCGGCGCGTCGCACAGGACCGCGAGCGCGCGGTCGAGACGGCCGCGGAAGTCCGGCACCAGCACCTCGATCTGCGTGGTCGGGGAGCGCTCGCGCACGGCACCTATGCACGCGACGAAATGCCCCGCGCCACCATCGCGCAGATCGTCGCGATCCACGCTCGTGATCACCACGTAGCCAAGCCTCAGCGCGGCGATCGTCTGGGCGAGGTTCGCCGGCTCGGCCGGATCGAGCGGCAGCGGCCGGCCGTGGCCCACGTCGCAGAACGGGCAACGGCGAGTGCACACGTCGCCCATGATCATGAACGTCGCGGTGCCCTTGGAAAAGCACTCGCCGATGTTCGGGCAGGACGCTTCCTCGCACACCGTGTGCAGCCGGTGCTCGCGCAGGATCTGCTTGATTTCGGCAAAGCGCGGCGACGACGACGCGCGCACGCGGATCCAGTCGGGCTTGCGCAGCCGGTCGGCCGGCACGATCTTGATGGCGTATTTGGCAAATACGCGCGCGGTCTTGGCGTCGCCCTTGTGCTTGACGCCGGCGATGGTGGAAGCGGGGCCACGCTTGTCCATGGTCAGTATCGTCTCGAAAGGCGCGCGGCGAGGATCGGAGCCAGCGCGGCTCCGGCCGCCTCGACCGTCGTCGCGACGCCGAGGTCGGCGAGCTGGGTCACCGCGAGCCCCCGGTAGCCGCAGGGGTCGATGTCGGCAAACGGCGAGAGATCCATGGCGACGTTCACCGCGAGCCCGTGATAGGTACAGCCATTGCGCACCCGCAGTCCGAGCGCGGCGATCTTCGCCTCGACCCCGGAGCGCAGCACATAGACGCCCGGCGCCGCGGGCTTTCCGTAAGCGGAAATGCCCAATGAATCAAGCCATTCTACCACCGCCGCCTCGAGCGCCCGGACCATCGCGCGAACGCCGAGTCGCGAGCGCCGAAGGTCGCAAAGTACGTAGACGACGAGCTGCCCGGGTCCGTGGTAGGTGATCTGCCCGCCGCGGTCGACCTTGATTGTCGGTATCCCATTGTCGCGCAGCAGATGCTCGCGCCGGCCGGCGAGGCCCAGCGTGTAGACCGGCGGATG
>CAYGYQ010000169.1:0-7753 GCA_964354035.1 uncultured Bordetella sp. | reverse complement strand
GGATCTTCGGCTGCCTGATCTTCCTGTGCCTGATGGCCGAGGCGTTCTTCGGCTACCTGCTGCCGTGGGGCCAGATGTCCTACTGGGGCGCGCAGGTGATCGTCAACCTGTTCTCGGCGGTGCCGATCATCGGCGAGGACCTCGGCATCTGGATCCGCGGCGACTACACGATCTCCGACATCACGCTCAACCGGTTCTTCGCCTTGCACGTGGTCGCGGTGCCGCTGGTGCTGGTCGGGCTCGTCGCTGCGCATCTCACGGCGCTGCACGAGACCGGGTCGAACAATCCGGACGGCATCGAGATCAAGCAGCAGCCGAAGGATCCCGCGACCGGCCTGCCGCTCGACGGCATCAACTCGCATCCCTACTACACGGTCAAGGACCTCGTCGGCGTCGTCGTTTTCCTCGCCGTGTTCTCGATCATCCTGTTCTTCGTGCCGGACATGGGCGGCTATTTCCTCGAGGCCAACAACTTCATCCCGGCCGATCCGCTGAAGACCCCCGAGCACATTGCGCCGGTGTGGTATTTCACGCCCTTCTACGCGATGCTGCGGGCGGTGCCGTCCTACTTCGGCAGCCAGTTCTGGGGCGTGATCGTGATGGGAGCCGCGGTGCTGATCTTCTTCGCGTTGCCCTGGCTCGATCGCGGCGCCGTCAGGTCGATCCGGTACCGCGGCAACACGTACAAGGCATGGCTCGCGCTTTTCGTCGTGAGCTTCCTCGTCCTGGGCTATCTCGGGGTCGTGCCGGTGACGGTCTGGGGACAGTTTCCGGAAGGCTGGCCGCTCTTGGGAACCGCCGATCGCGCGACGGTGGTCTCCCGGGTGCTCACCGTGACCTACTTCCTGTTTTTCCTGCTGATGCCCTGGTACACGGCGCGCGACAAGACCAAGCCGGTGCCGGAAAGGGTGACCGGATGATGAATACGAGGAAATTCGCCGTTCTGGTCGCCGCGCTGCTGGTCGCGACTTGCGGCGCTGCGCTGGCCGCGGGCGGTCCCGACATCCGGATGGAGCCGGCGCCGATCAACCGGCTCGACCTCGCGTCGCAGCAGCGCGGCGCGCGGACCTTCGTCAACTACTGCCTCAACTGCCACACCGCGAAGTACATGCGCTACAACCGGCTGACGGACCTCGGCCTGACTGAGGCGCAGATCCGCGACAACCTGATGTTCGCCACCGACAAGATCGGCGACACCATGAACATCGCGATGCGCCCGGCCGACGCCAAGGCCTGGTTCGGGGTGACGCCGCCGGACCTGACCGTCGAGGCGCGGGTGCGCGGCACGGATTGGCTCTACAACTATTTCCTGGGCTTCTACCGCGACGAGGGGACGCCCAGCGGCTGGAACAACGTCGTCTTTCCCAATGTCGCGATGCCGCACGTGCTCGCGGAGATGGGCGGCATGAACCGGCTCGTCACCACGGAGTTCAAGGACCACGAAGCGGCGCAGGCCGCGGCGCTGGCGGCGAAGGGCATCGCCGTGCTCGCCCCGGGCAAGAACCACACGTACACGGTGCAGACGCTGGTCGCGGACTCGCCCGGCACGCTCACCCCGCTGGAGTACCGGCGGATGGTGGCCGACCTCGTCAATTTTCTCGATTACATGGGCGAGCCCGCGAAGAACAAGCGGATAGGCCTGGGACTGATCGTGCTGCTCTACCTTGGCGTGCTGTTCATGTTTGCGTACTGGTTGAAGCGCGAGTACTGGAAGGAAGTGCACTGAGGCATTGCCGCCCGCCGGGCCGCGCCGCTTCGACATCAAGCCGCCCGTCCCGGTTGTCTGCCGGGGCCGGCGCCCCCAAGCCGCGCGGGCAACCCGCTCCGCGCGAGGAGACCTTACCTATGATGACGCTCTATTCCGGGACCACCGATCCTTTCAGCCAGCGCTGCCGCATCGTGCTGCACGAGAAGGGCATGGACTTTCAGATCATCGACGTCGACCTCGACCACAAGCCGGAGGACCTGGCGGTGATGAATCCGTACAACCAGGTTCCCGTGCTGGTCGAGCGCGACCTCGTGCTGCACGAGTCGAACATCATCAACGAGTATATCGACGAGCGCTTCCCGCATCCGCAGCTGATGCCGGCCGACCCCGTCATGCGCGCCCGCGCCCGGCTGTTCCTGCACCGCTTCGAGAAGGAGCTCTTCTGCCATATCGACGCGCTGGAGGGCAACAACCAGAAGCAACTCGAGAAGGCGCGCGGTCACGTCCGCGACAGCCTCATGCAGATCGCGCCGGTCTTCGCGAAGCACAAGCACATGCTGGGGGAGGAATACTCGATGCTGGACGTCGCCATCACGCCGCTGCTGTGGCGACTCGACTATTACGGCATCCAGATGCCGAAGCAGGCCATGGCGCTCCTGAAGTACGCGGAACGGCTGTTCGCGCGACCGGCGTTTTCCGAGGCGATGACCTCGGCCGAGCGCGGCATGAGGAAGTGACGCAACCGTCGCGACGGGGCCCGGCCCGCTCCTCCGCGCGCCTGGATGGCGGCGCTACTGGATGGCGGCGCTACTTGACCGGCGCGACGCGGCGCGTAATATCCTGACCGCATGTCCGAGCAGTCCGCCAAGCCGTATCTGGTCCGTGCCATCTGCGAATGGTGCGCGGACAACGGCCTCACGCCCTACCTCAATGTCCGGGTGACCGGTCAGACGCGCGTGCCCGCCGCCTTTGTGAAGAACGGCGAGATCGTGCTCAACATCAGCGCCTCGGCCACGCGGCACCTCACGGTCGACAACTTCGGAGTGCGTTTTTCGGCGCGATTTTCCGGGTCGTCGCAGGAAGTTTCGGTGCCGCTCGACGCGATCGCCGGCATTTTCGCCAAGGAGACCGGGTACGGTTTTGCGTTCACGGTCGCGCCCGATCCGGCGGCGTCGCTGGCTGCCGCTGCCGCGCCGCCGGAGCTGGACATCGGTCCCGCGCGGGAGCGCGACCAGCGGGCGGCCGAGGCCCCAAAGGGCGGCGACAAGCCGAAGGCGCGGCCGCCGCATCTGCAGATCATCAAGTAGGGGAAAGTGCCCCGTGCGCGCGGTGATGCGCGGCCCGCTCGGTCCACGGCCGGGCCCGGCGAACGCGAACGCGAGTGGGAACGCGGTCGCGAGCGCCGCGAGTTGTTGTCTACCAATTGAACACGGCAGAAGTACTCCGCCGATTGTCACTTCGGCGGCGGCGGCGCGAGTAAAATCACTTCCTGCGCCGGCATAGCTCAGTTGGTAGAGCAGCGGTTTTGTAAACCGTTGGTCGTGGGTTCGATTCCTACTGCCGGCACCCGCTCGCGCGCCCGGGGGCGCACCGATTTTCGGTGCTGGGACGAATTCGAAGAATTGCGTGGAAACGAGCACGGCCATTCGTGGATACCTTCGCCTCGTGCACCCGGCGTGCCGAGTTGCGCGCGCGGAACGACGTGAGCACGGGATGACGTACTAGGCATGCCTCTCGTCGCCTTCAAGCCAACCAAGGCCCGACTCGTCATCGAACAGGGGCGCGAGAGCGTCCTGGTCATGCGCGTCATCGTCGCCAAAGGCGAAACCGTTGCGCTCGCGGTCGGCGGCCGGCTGGAATCGACGACGGGTTTCCTGCGCATTCGCGAACGCAAGGACGAGCGCGGACGCAACGAGAACAAGGCGGTCGGATCGATTGTCTTCGTTCCGGCGGTCGGCGACGGCGACGAACGCAGCCCAGCCAACTTCCAGATCAACATCTCGATGTCGGCCGCGAAGTTCGAGGCGCTGCTGAAAGTCGCGATCTCGGGGCGGTTGCCGTCGAAATTCTTCGTGAACGCGGGCGAGCGCGCTTCCGCGCGCGAGACGCGCGGGATGGGCTACGCCATTCGCGCCGGGGTCAGGACCAAGTTCTGGGACAACAAGCGGTTTCGGACGCTGCCAGTGACGAATTTCTCGGTCATCCTGCCCATCACCATCCCGGATGCGCCGGAGAGCCCGGCCTTCGAGGAGGATCGCGCCATGGCCGAATCGCTGTCCAGCAACGACCAGGTCGCGGAACTGGCCGATGAATTCGCGGTGTTCCAGGGCGAGACCAAGAACGCGCTGACGGCCGTCGTGTCGGTCGTCGCCGTGATCGGCGTGCTGCTCCTCTTCATCAATCTCGTGCTGATCATCAAGTAGGCCCCATGAACGAACTCGATTTTCGCAAGCGGACGGCTGTGATCACCGGCGGCGCCGCCGGTATCGGCTTCGCGATCGCCAAACGCCTCGCCGCGAGTGGCGCGACCCTCGCCCTCTGGGACCGCGATGCGGTCGCGCTCGCGGCAGCACAGGCGGCGCTGCCCGGCGGCACGCTGACGCACGCGCTCGACGTTGCCGATCCCGCCGCAGTCGCGCGCACGGCGACCGCCACCGCCGAGGCGCTGGGCAGCATCGACGTCCTCGTCTGCTCGGCCGGCATCACCGGACCGAACGCGCCGACGTGGGAGTATCCGGTCGACGCGTGGCGGCAGGTGATCGACGTCAACCTCAACGGGCTCTTCTACTGCAACCGTGCGGTCGTGCCCTTCATGCTCAAGGGCGATTACGGCCGGATCGTCAACATCGCGTCGGTGGCGGGCAAGGAGGGCAATCCGAATGCGTCCGCGTACAGCACGTCGAAAGCGGGCGTGATCGGGCTCACCAAATCGCTCGGCAAGGAGCTCGCGAAAACCGGGATCCGCGTCAACTGCGTGACGCCGGCGGCAGTGCGCACGGCAATCTTCGAGCAGATGTCGCAGCAGCACATCGATTTCATGCTGTCGAAGATCCCGCTGGCGCGCTTCGGCACCGTCGACGAGATCGCGGCGCTCGTCTGCTGGCTCGCGAGCGAGGAGTGCTCGTTCTCGACCGGAGCGGTGTTCGACCTCTCGGGCGGACGCGCAACGTATTGACGCCGGACCGACCACGCTTTTCAAACGTGGCCGGTTCCCGTTGCCCGTCAGCGCACGGCCAGCATGATCTTGCCGACGTGCTGCGATGATTCCATCAGCGTATGCGCGCCGGCGGCCTCGGCCAGCGGGAACACGCGGTGGACGACGGGCTTCACCTCGCGGCTCTCGAGCAGAGGCCAGACGTTTTCACGCAGCGCGCGCGCGATCGCGGCCTTGCGCTCGGTCGGGCTCGCGCGCAGCGTGGAGCCGGTGACGGTCAGGCGCTTCATCATGATCGGCCGCCAGTCGACCTCGACGCGCCCGCCGTGCATGAAGGCGATGATGAGCAGTCTTCCTTCGAGCGCGAGGCACTTCAGGTTCTTCTCGATGTAATCGCCGCCGACCATGTCGAGCACGACGTCGACGCCGCGCTTGCCGGTGATCCGCGCGATCTCCGCGACGAAATCCTGCGTCCGGTAATTGAACGCGTGGTCCGCGCCGAGCGAGCGGCAATACGCCGCCTTGTCGTCGCTGCCGACCGTCGTGAACACTGTGGCGTCGATCTGTTTCGCAAGCTGAATGGCGGTAAGGCCGATCCCGCTCGAGCCGCCGTGAATGAGCACCGTCTCGCCGCACTTCAGCCGGCCGCGGTCGAAGAGATTGTTCCAGACCGTGAAGAAATTCTCCGGCAGGCTCGCAGCTTCCAGCGGCGTCAGACCGTTCGGGATCGGCAGGCAGAAGGCCGCGGGAGTCGTGCAGTATTCGGCGTAGCCGCCACCGGGCGTCAGTGCGCACACGCCGTCACCCAGGTGCCACGAGGTGACGTTGCTCCCGCAGGCGACGACCACGCCCGCGACTTCGAGGCCGATGACCGGCGACGCGTCCGGCGGCGGCGGGTAGGTGCCGGCACGCTGTGCGCAGTCGGGCCGGTTCACGCCGGCATGGCTCACTTCGATCAGCACCTCGTCCGGCTTCGGCGCGGGCACCGGTCCGTCGGCGAGCGCGAGCACGTCGGGCGGCCCCGGTTCGCGCGCGGCGATGTAGCGCATGGTGGCGGGCAGGGGACGGGTGATCGGCATGGCGGCTCCGGGGGAGGGATCGGCCAGCGATTCTAGCCGATGGCCCGCCCGCGGCGCGATGTCGTTGCGCTAGACTCTCGCCTCCGCCATGTCAGCGCCGGTTCATCGCCCATCGTGACGCCCGCCGTGCCATCGTTGTCGAACGCGAACGTGGCCGCGCTGCTCGCGCGCAGCGCTCGCGCCTGGCCGCGACTGCCGGCGGTGGGGCAGGGAGGCGGCGTGCTTTGCGACTACGCGACTCTGGCGGCGCGAGCGGCGCGGTTGGCCGGCGCGCTCAAAGCGGCGGGCCTCGCGCGCGGCGAACGTGTCGCGATCGTCTCGCGCAATGATCCCGGCTACGTCGAGACGCTGTTCGGCTGCTGGTGGGCGGGTCTCGTCGCGGTTCCCGTCAACTCCAAGCTCCATCCGCAGGAGCTCGACTACGTGCTGGCGAACTGCGGCGCACGCTGGGCATTCGTCGATGCTGCCTGGCATGCGGTGATCGGCGGCGGTGCTGGCGGGATCGCCCTCGATCGCGTCGTCGAGTTCGGCGCGGCCGAATATGTCGGGTTGTTCCAGAATTCGCCGCCATCGGACCTGGCATCGTGCGCTGCCGCCGATCCTGCGTGGCTCTTCTACACCAGCGGCACGACCGGGCGGCCGAAGGGCGTCGTGATCGCGCACGGCAACCTGCGTGCGATGAGCCGATGCTTCCGCGCCTGCGTCGAAGCGGTCGCGCCGGGCGACGCGCTGCTGCATCCGGCGCCGCTGTCGCACGGCTCGGGGCTGTACGTTCTGCCGCATGTGGCAGCGGGCGCAGTCAACGTCGTCCCGGAATCGGGGGGATTCGACGCCGACGAAATCTGCCGGTTGCTCGACGCATGGGACCGCGCGCGCTTCTTCGCCGCGCCGACGATGGTGAACCGCCTGGTGAAGGCACCCGCGCTCGGCACTGCGCGGCTCGACCGGCTGCAGTGCATCGTCTATGGCGGAGGGCCGATGTACGTCGCCGATGCCAAGTCCGCGTTCGCCGCGCTCGGTCCGCGGCTCGCGCAGATCTACGGCCAGGGCGAGTCGCCAATGACGATCACCGCGATGCGCCGCGCGCTGGTCGCCGAGGCCGTCGCGCGCGACGACGACGCGCGGCTGGGCTCGGTCGGCATCGCTCAGGCGGGGATGGACGTGCGCATCGGCGATGCCGACGACCGTGCCGTGCCCACCGGCGAAATCGGCGAGGTGCTCGTCCGTGGTCCGGCGGTGATGCAGGGTTACTGGCTGGACGACGAGGCAAGCCGGCGCGCGCTCGCCAACGGCTGGCTGCACACCGGCGATGTCGGCAGCCTCGACGGCGACGGTTACCTCACGCTCAAGGATCGCTCGAAGGATCTCATCATCAGCGGCGGCGCGAACGTCTATCCGCGCGAAGTCGAGGAAATCCTGCTGCTGCATCCTGACGTCGCCGAGGTCGCCGTCATCGGTCGCCCGCATGCGGATTGGGGCGAGGAGGTGATCGCCTGCGTCGTCGCGCGCGGCGCGGCGACCGCGGATGCCGGTACACGGCACCGACTGGAGGGTGCCCTCGATACGCTGTGCCTCGAGCACATCGCGCGGTTCAAGCGTCCGAAGGTGTACTTCTTCCTGCCCGAGTTGCCGAAGAACAATGCTGGCAAGGTGCTGAAGACGACGCTGCGGGAGCTCCTCTCTGCAGGCTGAGGATGCTGGCTCCGTCGGGTCTTCGCCGACACATCGCCCCCGATCCTGACCATCCTGCGATCCGGCAATGCGATCGTGACCGTTGATGGGTTCGACCCGATGCAGACGTACGATCTTGCG
>CAYGYQ010000168.1:0-7786 GCA_964354035.1 uncultured Bordetella sp. | reverse complement strand
TGCTGGTCCTGAAAGTGCTCGCGTTGCTGCAGGACGCCGACCCGCCGCTCGCCAGCGCGATCGCGGCGTCGCGCGAATCCATATGGGCCATTCTTTCCAATCCCGCGAAATTCGCCGCGGTCTAGCGGAAGTGACGGAGAACCATCATGAACAAGCGCATGCGGGGCTGGACGTTGATCGCCTTGTTGGCGGTGATTGCTGCGATGCCGGCGCGCGCGGCGGATGATGCCGCGCTCCTCAAGGATCTGACGTCGGTGATCGCGCTGCTGGGCCTGCCCTGCGGTCAGGTCGTCAGCGCGACGCGGCTGAAGGACAACGATCACATCGCGACCTGCAAGGACGGGAACCGCTATCGGGTGTTCGTCAACGCCGAGGGCCGGGTCGTCGCGCAGAAGCAGTGACGGGCCCCATCGGGACCATCGTCGTCGCTTTGCTGCGGGGACTTCAGTGCCCGCACGGCCGCCCGAAGGGCACTGACTGCCCCCGCGGGGGGCAGCGAACGCAGTGAGCGTGGGGGCCGTTCAAGCAAGCCGGACGAGCTGCTTGCCGAAATTCTCGCCCCGCAGGAGCCCGATCAACCCCTGCGGCGCATGGTCGATGCCGACGACGACCGATTCGCGGTACTTGAGCCTGCCTGCCGCGAGATGGCCCGCGAGCCCCTGCAGCGCCTCGCCGTAGCGGTCCTTCCAGTCGAACACGATCATCCCCTGCATGCGGATGCGGTTGACCAGCACCGAGCGCAGTCGCGTGTAGGCGTAGGGGGCCGTGGCGTCGTACTCGGCGATCAGGCCGCAGATGACGATGCGCGAAAACCGGTTCATCAATCCCAGCATCGTGTCGAGCACGACGCCGCCGACATTCTCGAAATGCACATCGACGCCGTCGGGGCAGGCGCCCCGCAGATCACTGTGGAGCGCTCCGCGCTTGTGGTCGACGCAGGCATCGAAGCCGAGCTCCTGCACGACGTAATCGCATTTCGCCTTGCCGCCGGCAATGCCTACCGCGCGGCAGCCGTGGATCTTCGCGAGTTGCCCGACCACGCTGCCGACGGCACCTGACGCCGCCGACACCACGACCGTTTCGCCGGGCTTCGGCGCGCCGATTTCGAACAGGCCGAACCATGCGGTCATCCCCGGCATGCCGAGCACGCCGAGGTAATACGATGCCGGCGCGCGCGCGGCGTCGATCCGGTATACGTCGTCCGCCCTGGCGACGCCGTAGAGTTGCCAGCCCGAAGACGCCAGCACCTTGTCGCCGACAGCGAAGCGGGAATCCCGCGACGCGACGACCTCACCCACCGTCTGCCCCACCATGACTTCGCCGATCTGCACCGGCGGCACGTAGGACTTCACGTCGTTCATCCGGCCGCGCATGTACGGATCGAGCGAAAGCCATTCGTTCTTCACCAGCACTTCGCCGGCGCCGGGCTCACCAATCGGCGCGTCGACGATGCGGAAATTGTCCGCGGTCACCGGACCCTGCGGGCGACTCGCCAGCAGCACCTGCCTGTTCATCGCGGCCATGCGCCTCCCTTGTCGCCTGCGCGGCGTATCGTTCCCGCGGGTGATCGTGAGGCCATGCCGCCGCGGGATTCGGACGGCAGCCGTTCGATGGTACCCTTTTGCCGGTTTCCTGCGCGTGCCAGCCCCATTCCTTGAACAGAGAAGTCTTCGATGTCAAGAATCGCCTTCGTCCTGCCGTTCCTTGCCTTCCTCACTTCCTGCGCCGCCCCTTCCATGACTCCGTCCGCCGCCATCGCCGACCTCGCCCCCACCGGAAAGATTCGTGCCGCCATCAATTTCGGCAATCCGATTCTCGCCACGAAGGACCCGGCGACGGGCCAGGCGCGCGGCGTCTCGGTCGACCTCGCGCGCGAGCTCGGGCGACGCCTCGCGGTTCCGGTTCAACTTGTCACGTTCAACACCGCCGGCGAGGTGGTCGATGCCTTCAAGGCCGGCACGGTGGATGTGGGGTTCGTCGCCATCGATCCGGCCCGCGCCGTCGACATCAGCTACACCGAAGCCTACGTGGTCATCGAAGGCGCCTACCTCGTGACGCGCGATTCGCCGATCCGCGACAACGCGGAAGTCGATCGCACCGGCACGCGGGTCGTGGTCGGGGCCAAGAGCGCCTACGACCTCTTCCTGTCGCGCGAGCTGAAGCACGCGACGATCGTCCGCGCGCCCTCCTCGCCCGCCGTCGTGGATTTCTTCTTGGCGCAAAAGCTCGACGTCGCCGCCGGCGTCAAGCAGCAGCTCGAAGCGGAC
This sequence comes from uncultured Bordetella sp., assembly GCA_964354035.1. Classification (GTDB taxonomy): domain Bacteria; phylum Pseudomonadota; class Gammaproteobacteria; order Burkholderiales; family Casimicrobiaceae; genus CAIWHR01. Next base: position 5,519 of record CAYGYQ010000168.1, on the reverse strand, counting down.
GCGAAGCGCCTGCCCGGACTGCACCTGCTCGACGGCCGGTTCATGGTCATCAACCAAGCGATGGGAACACCGCGCGGCCGGGACGCCGGAGCCCAGTATCTGCGCGACTTCGTCGCGACCATGAAGTCCTCCGGGTTCGTCGCGGAGGCGCTGAAGCGGCATGGAATCGAGGGCGCGGCGGTTGCGCCATGAGTTGGGGCCGATCGCAGGGCGCTCCGCCGTCGCGTAGCGTGAGTGACGACCTGCGAGCCGCGCCGATGCGGAATCGCAACGCGCTGCGCAACGTCCTGTGCGCACTCGCTGTCGTTGTCCTCTGCATCGATGCGCGCGCGGCATCGCAGGCGCCCGTCGGCGCGAAGAACGGCATGGTCGTCACCAGCCAGCATCTCGCCACCAAGGTCGGCGTCGACATCCTGCAGCAGGGCGGCAACGCGGTCGATGCCGCAGTCGCCGTCGGCTACGCGCTCGGGGTCGTGTTTCCCGGCGCGGGCAGCCTCGGTGGTGGCGGGTTCATGACGCTCAAGCTCGCCGACGGACGCAAGATGTTCATCGATTTCCGCGAAAAGGCCCCGCTGGCCGCGACCGCCGACATGTACCTCGACCGCGACGGCAACGTCGTTCGCGGCCTCAGCACCAAGGGCTATCTTGCCGCGGGCGTCCCAGGCAACGTGGCCGGGTTCGAGCTGGCGCTCGCCAGGTACGGGACGATGAAGCGCGCCGCCGTCATCGCGCCCGCCATCCGCCTCGCGCAGCGCGGCTTCGTGCTGGAGCAGGCCGACGCCGACATGCTGGGCGCCGTCGCCGAGGATTTCCGCGCCGACGCGCCGTCGGCGGCGATCTTCCTCGACAACGGCGAGCCGTTCAAGGCGGGTCAGCGGCTCGTCCAGAAGGACCTCGCACGCACGCTGCGGCGCATCGCGCGCAACGGGGCCGACGGCTTCTACAAGGGCCCGACGGCCGACGCCATCGTCGCCGCGAGCACGGGTGGCAAGGGCATCATCAGTAAGGCGGACCTCGCGCAGTACCAGGCGCGCGAACTGCCACCGATCGAATGCGACTACCGCGGGTATCACATCGTGTCGGCGCCACCGCCCAGCTCCGGCGGCGTGATCGTCTGCGAAATTCTGGGCATTCTCGAAGGCTACCCGCTGCGCGAGCTGGGCTTTCGCTCGGCGCAGGCCGTCCACTATCAGATCGAGGCCATGCGCCACGCGTACGTGGATCGCAACAGTTATCTCGGCGACCCGGATTTCGTGACCAACCCGATCGAGCGGCTGCTGGACAAGGGCTACGCCGCGCAGATCCGCGCCGCGATCGACCCCGCCAAGGCGGGCGTTTCCCGCGACCTCAAGCCCGGCGTCGCGCCGCACGAAGGCACCAACACCACGCATTACTCGATCGTCGACCAGGCCGGCAACGCCGTGGCGGTGACCTACACGCTGAACGAGTGGTTCGGCGCGCGGGTGACGGTGGCGGGCACCGGCATCATCATGAACAACCAGATGGACGACTTCACCGTCAAGCCCGGCGTGCCGAACGTCTACGGCCTGGTGCAGGGTGAAGCGAATGCGATCGCGCCGGGCAAGCGGCCGCTCTCCTCAATGTCGCCCACCATCGTGTCGCGTGACGGCAAGCCCGTGCTGGTCATCGGCGCGCCCGGCGGCAGCCGGATCATCACCGTGGTCGTGCACCTGATCATCAACACGGTCGATTACGGCATGAACCTCCAGGAGGCCATCGACGCGCCGCGCTTTCACCAGCAGTGGCTGCCCGAGGGCACCGCCGTCGAGGAGTTCGCGCTATCTCCGGATACGCGCCGGATGCTGGCCGACATGGGGCACAGGTTCACCGACGGCAGGCCCTGGAGCCACGCGATCGGTATCATCGTCGGCGCGCCGTCGCTCGGTGGCGCGGCGCGCGACGGCAACCGGTTCTACGGCGCCAACGATCCGCGGCGCAATACGGGGCTGGCGCTGGGGTACTGACTTGCGCTGACCGCGCACGAAGCCAGGCGTTCGCGCGGAAACGGGCTCCAGCCGGATAGGCAAGAGGCAGCGGCATCTCCTCCTGCCGCGACGGGACACGGGGGACCCCGACGGCCTCCCGAATCGCGCCGGCGGCGCCGATCGCTCAGGGGGAAGCCGGTCCGTTCCAGATTTCCGCAGTCTTCAACGGCCCGCAGGATCCGCCGGTGGCTCCCCTGCCCCCGGCGACGAGCACGCGGCCGTCCTTCAGAACCGTCGCCGTATGCCGTACGCGCGCCGCGCTCATCGCCGCACCGCTCGTGAACGCGCCGGAAGCAAAGAGCTCCGTAGCCGCGAGCTGTTGGCCACAGACGACATTGACACCGCCGCCGGCGACAAGGATCCGTCCGTCCGGCTGCCCGTTCGCCGCGATCAATGCCGACGCGCTGTGCCCGAAGCGTCCCGTGCCGGACGCGAACGTGGACGCGACGAAGGGCGTCGTCGCATTGCCCGGGTCGTAGATCTCCGCCAGCGCGTTCAACGCAACCGTGTTGGTGATGATGCCCGTGCTGGCCCGTCCCCCGGCGAACAGAATCTTGCCGTTGGCGATCGCCGAGGCCGTGTGCAGCTCACGTGGAGCGAGCATCGTGGGGCCGCTGGCGAAGGTTCCCGCGGCGATGTCGTAGATCGTCGTCGTCTGCAGCGTCCTCCCCAGGGCGTCCGTTCCGCCGGCGATCAACACCTTGGAACCGACAAGCGACGCCGTGTGGTGCGACCGCACCCCCGTCATGGCTCCGGAAAGGCTCCAGGTCTTCGCCTGCGCGTCGTACAGCCAGGATTTCGCGCTGCCCCCCCCGACGACGAGCACATACGTCTTGGGGGTGCCGGCGACGGTCTTGGTGATCACCGTCGCGGTGTGGCCCGCCGCGGCATTGCCCGGCAGATTGGCCACCGCGGCGAACTTGTCCGCGATCGGGTCTGCCGTGTCGTAGATCTCCGCCGTCGCCGTGGTGATACCGGACGAATCGTAGCCACCGGCGAGCAGGACGGTTCCATTCGGAAGAAGCGTAGCGGTGTGGTACGCGCGGGCCTGGACCAGGTTGCCGACCCCGACCTGCGCCGTGTTGGCTCTACCCGCCGCGCTGAACTTCCCGACGCCATTCGGGCACCACTGCGCCAGCGTCCGCACCGGGGTGGCGGGCGGGGTATAGGGATCCGGGCAATAGATCTCGGCCGTACGGCCTGCGCGCCGGTCATCATCGCCTAGAGCACTCCCGCCGGCGACCAGGACCCGGCCGTCGTTGAGCAGCGTGGCGGTGTGACTCACGCGGGCCTGCAGCATCGGATTGGCCGCCGTGAAGGACTCCTTGATGGTCAGCGTCAGCGGTGCGCTAGGCGGCGAAGGTGCATCGTTCGCGTCCCCGCCGTAGCTCGCGGTCAAGCTGTGCGTGCCGACCGCAAGCGTGCTCGTCGGGAGAGTTGCCGTGCCGCCCGCCACGAGCGGCTTGGAGGTGAGCGTCGTCGCGTTGTCGAAGAAAGTGACGCTTCCCGTCGCCGTGGCAGGGGTCACCGTCGCCTTCAGGTTGATCGTCGTCCCGAAGGGAACGGGCAAAGTCTTGTCCGAAGTGAGGACCGTCCCGGTCGCCGCTCGGGCGATGCTGAAAATCTGCGCGGCGTTGGCGGCGTTGTAATCGTCGTTGCCCGGCGCCGAAGCCGTGATCGTGCAGTTGCCGGCTCCCGTAAGCGTCACCGTAGTGCTGCCGGCCGGGAGAGTGCAGTTGCCGCTGGCCGCGAACGTGACCGCAAGACCGCTTGACGCGGTCGCGCTGACCGCAAATGGCGGATCGCCGAAGGTCTTCACGCCAAGCGGGACAAACGTGATCGTCTGGTCGGCTTTGGGGACATTGATTGTCTGCGTGAGCGCAACCGTCGTGCCGTTGTACGTCGCATTGCCGCCGAAAGATGCCCCGGTGACGTTGTAGGTACCCGCAGGCAGTCCCGGCGGCGGCAATACCGCCTGGCCAAGATAGTTGGTGTTGGCGAACACGGTCGTGTTGCCTCGCGTACTCGTCAGCGTGAACGCAACCGACCCGTCGATGGGCTGTGACTTGCTGCCGATCGATCCCGTGAGCGTGGCACCGAATGCAGGCAATGTGCCCGCGGGCGACGGCAGTGCGGCGAGATTCGACGCCGCCTTGTTGACGATGAATCCGCTGGCTGAGCTAACGGAGGAAGGCAGATAGCCCTGGTCACCGGCGAACGACGCGGTCAATTGATACGTGCCGGGTACCGAAGAAATGGGCACGCTGACGGTGACTCTGCCATCGGCAGCGGTCATGCCGGATTGCGACGCGCCTCCCACGGTGATCGTCACGAGCCTGCCCGCGACCGGAGTCGCGTCCGCGCTGAGCGTCGTGGTGACCGGCGTGCTGCCACCATACGTGGCCGTGGTCGGCGGTGACACCAAAGCGAGCGCCGTCGCGACGGGAGCGTCCGACGTCCCAACTGACGTGGTGCCACGCGCGGAGTAGTACGCGCCCAGATTGTCATCGGCCGAGACCAGGCCGATTCCATTAACCGCCTGCACGATGTATTTGAGACTCGCAGGCGGCGAGACAAGCTGCCCCATCCACTTCTGCGAGTCCGTGGTCGTGCCGCACACCGCGGGAGGAGTCACGGCGGGAGGAGTTACCGAGCATTGGGTGAGCGAGAGCGACGTCCACGCGCCCGGGCCGTTGTCGCCGGTGTACGTCACCCACACCTCGTGGATAGCGGCGGCCGGATCGCCGAGCACCTGCGCCGTGAAGGTCACGCCGCCGCCAGTCGACACATTGCTGACGCCGACGATCGTCGGCGCATCCGAGAGCGCAGTCGAGGTCGTGTTGTCGCTGTAGTAGAGGCGAAGATCGAGATCCGTGAACGCACGTCGCGTGCTGGTCCCCGCCGCGACGTCCGCCGCGCGATGCTGGACCGGCGTGACGAGGAGCTTCGTGCCGCCCGATCCGGCGAGCGCACCGAAGTAGTTGGGCGTCCACATCCGCATCGGGAAGAACACCGGTGACAGAAACGGCGTGTGCACACCGCGCAGCTCGGTGGTCGGCGCGCCGGTCAGGGGCACGACGGTCGATTCCGTGTACGAGCCGCCGCGGAAGCCCACGCCGCGCAGAACGACGTTGGAGGTGGGCGTCACGTTGACGGCCTGCAGCGGCAGCACGGGCTCGGCCGGGTTCGAGATCACGCCGTCCGGTCCGGTCAGCCATTCGGCGGTCGTGTACCCCGCCGGACAGGGTGGAACCGGTACGCCAGGGGCGCCGGCATCATAGGGCGGATTCTTGAGGCACAAAGAGGACGAACCCGGCGTCAGTGTCAACGACAGCGGCGCGATCCGCAAGCCGATGGAAGCTGCCGGTCCGGGCGCAGCCGCATCCGGAGTTACGACGCCTGCCGTCACCGGATTCGGAACACGTCCTGCCGGCATGTTCACGCCGAGCATCGGCAGCCCGAAGACGGTCGCCTCGAGCAGGGCCTTCTGATGGATGCCGCGGATGTCGGGCG
>CAYGYQ010000167.1:0-7790 GCA_964354035.1 uncultured Bordetella sp. | reverse complement strand
ATGCTCGGTCAGCCAGATCTCGTCTGGCGTGGCGGGCGTGCGCGCCGCAGTGAACGCCTGCATGGCGCGCCACGTCGGCTCGTATTCGCTGCGGCCTAGTGCGCGGACAATGGCAACGGCCCGGTCCGTCATCACAGCACCATCACGACCATCGGGTGCGCAGTGAGTTCGCGGTAGAGATCGTCGAGCTGCGCCCGGGAGGTCGCCGTGATCGTGCAGGTGAGCGAAAGGTATTTGCCCCGGCTCGACGCGCGCATCTCGACCGTCGCCGGATCGAACTCCGGCGCGTGCCTGCGCACGACGGTGACGATCGCCTGCGCGAAGCCGTCTCGCGTGAGTCCCATCACCTTGATCGGGAACACCGTGGGAAACTGGAGCGGGGATTCGTCCGGCTGCGGCGCGGGAGTGTCCATCGACGGAATATGGCGGCAGGTCGCATCCAATGCAACTCGCGGGCGTGGCCCGCGTCCGGCCGGCTCAGCCGGGGCCGCGCGCGTACATGTAGTCCCGGGTCAGCGGATGCGGCAGCCGGCCGTCAGGGAGCGGCTTGCCGGCAAGGAGCTGCCACAGCGACAGCCAGCCGCGGTCGAACGCGTGCGCCGATCCCGCGAGATAGATGCGCCAGACGCGGTACTTCTCCTCGCCGACCTCCGCGCGCGCCGCCTCCGCGTTCGCCTCCAGCCCCTCGCACCAGTGCCACAGCGTCTTCGCGTAATGCTCGCGCAGCGCCTCGGCATCGATGACTTCGAGGCCCTGCGCCGCCATCCCGGCGATGACCTCCGACACGTGGACGAGCTCGCCGCCCGGGAAGACATAGTCTTCCACGAAGTCGCCGAGGCCGCTACCCAGGCTGTGCGTCCCGAGCGGGTTGTGCGTGATGCCGTGGTTCAGCACGAGCCCGCCCGGCGTCAGGATCCGCCGGATCTTGCCGAAATAGTTCGGGAACCGCGCGACCCCGACATGCTCGAACATGCCGACGCTCGCGATCTTGTCGTAGAGCGTGTCTTCCGGCAGATCGACGTAGTCGCGCAACTCGACGCGCACGCGGTCGGCGAGCCCACGCGCGGCGATCTCGCTGTTCACGTAGTCGAACTGGTTCCGCGACAGCGTGATGCCGGTCGCGTCGACGCCGTACCGCTGTGCCGCGACGAACAGCAGCGCTCCCCAGCCGCAGCCGATGTCGAGGAACCGCTCGCCGGGCGCGAGCCGCAGCTTGCGGCAGATGTGCTCGAGCTTGGCTGTCTGCGCATCGTCCAGCGTGGCCTCATCCGTCGGGAAATACGCACAGGAGTAGACGAGCTGCCGGTCGAGCCAGAGGCGATAGAACGCGTTCGAAACATCGTAGTGGAAGCCGATGTTGGCGCGATTGCTGCGGCGCTGATGCCGCCAGACCCGCCAGCGTGTCGTCAGCGAGGTGTGGCCATGTGCGATCTCCCCGACCATGCACTCGGCGATCGCGGCCACGCGCCGCGCGCTGCCCGTGAAGTCGATGTCGTTCTGCACATAGGCGCGCGCCAGCGCACCCAGTGCCGGCGCGGCAAGCGTCTTCAGCCCGCGCCAGGTGCGGGCGGCGATCTCGATCTCGGGCTCGGAGGACAGCGGAACCCGGCCGCCGTCGGGCAGTACCAGTGTCACCGGCAGGTTGCGCCCGCCGTACCGGTTGGCGATGATCTTCTGCAACGGCTGAGCCATCAACGCGCAAGTCCCCGCTGAAGCGTGCGGCCCGGCAGCGCGCTGACCCCGGGGTGGCGAAGCATCGAACGGCCCCCCGGCGCGTTGGCCGCAGTCGAGTCAGTTTAGCAACATTGGGCCGCCGTTGGCATTCCTTGGCGGCACCGTGCCGCAGCGGCGTTTTGCCGCACGCCCCGGCGCTGCTACCATCGGGCCTTTGTTCGCGCCAACGCATTGACCTCTTTCTCCACCCCCCGCGAGCCCGTCGGCCATGTTCCCGCCTTCACGGACCGGGAGTTCCGTGATGCGCTCGCGCAATTCGCCACGGGCGTGGCGATCATCTGCGCGCCGGGTCCCGATGACCGGTTCGTCGGCTTCACGGCGAACTCGTTCAACTCGGTGTCGCTCGACCCCCCACTCGTAGTGTGGAGCCTCAATCGCCGCGCGAGGAGCCTCGCCGCATTCGAGGGCGCCGGGCATTACGCGGTCAACGTGCTCGCGCTCAACCAGGCCGACCTGGCGCGGCGCTTTTCGCGTCCGCACGCCGATCGCTTCGCCGGCGTCGACTATCGACTGGGGGCCTCGGGCGCGCCGCTGATCGAAGGCTGCGTTGCCTGGTTCGAATGCCGCCACCATGCCCGCCATCGAGCCGGCGATCACGTGCTGTTCATCGGCGCCGTCGAGACCTGCGGCCGGCGCAAGGGGGTGGGCCTCGTCTTCCACCACGGACGTTTCGCAACCACGCACCCCGTCGAGTAGGAAATCCGACGACGGGCGCAGTGGAGCGCGCGGGCTACCGCGGCTTGTGCGCCTGGAAGAGCGCGTGCATCTTCCGGAACACCGGCCCCGGCCTTCCGCCGGCGAACGGCGCGCCATCCACCGTGGTGACCGCGAGCACCTCCTTGGTCGACGACGTCAGCCACATCTCGCTCGCACCGAGCGCCTCGGCCCTGGGCACGGGGCGAATGGAAAACGGAATTCCCGCTTCCTGCGCGAATTCGTAGGTTGCGCCGTAGGTGATGCCGGGAAGGATCAGGTTGTCCTTCGGCGGCGCGACGATTCCCGCGCCGATCACGACCAGGACGTTCGACGCCGACGCCTCGGTCAGGTTCCCGTCCCGGAACATCACTGTCTCGACCGCACCGGCATCGGCGGCAAGCTGGCGCATCAGCACGTTGCCGACGAGCGATATCGTCTTGAGATCGCAGTGCCGCCAGCGGTTGTCCTCGGCGGTCACCACCGCGACGCCCCGCTCGACCTGCTCGGCCGACGGCGTGGCCAGCGGGTTGCTCATCATGAACACGGTCGGCGCGACCCCTGCCGGGAACGCGTGGTCGCGCTTCGCGACCCCGCGCGTGACCTGAAAATAGACGCCCTGATCGTCGAAGGGCTGGCGCGCGACGAGCTCAATGATGATCGACGCCCATTCGGCGTCGGTGTGTGGGTTGCCAAGCCGTATCCCGTCCAGGCTGTGCTGCAGCCGGGCGAGGTGCTGCGGCAACCGAAATGCCTGGCGGCGGTACACCGGGATGTACTCGTAGACGCCATCGCCGTAGATGAAACCGCGGTCGAGAACCGGGATTCTGGCCTCTTCGATGGGAAGAAATGCTCCGTTGAGATAAACGATCATTGCGCCCTCCGCTGGAAATTCCGATGCCGGCCCGGCATCACTTGAACCAAAGGCGCACGGTGTCCCACGCGCGGCCCAGCATGCTTGCGGCGGGCACGTCGGCCAGCGCCACCAGGGGAAACTCGGCCAGCGGAGCCCCATCGAAGGAGACCTTGACCGTGCCGACCCGCTGGCCCTTGGTCACGGGCGCGAGGAGCGGCTCCGTTGCGCTCATCGACAGCGCGAGCTTCTCCGCCTTGCCTTTCGGGAGGGTGACATACTGGTCGGCCGCAGAGCCGGTGGCGACCGCGTTGCTTTCCCCTTTCCAGACGCGCAGGCTCGAAACGGGCTTCCCCGACGGGTAGAGCTGGACCAGGTCGAACGCCTGGAAGCCGTAATTGAGGAGCTTCTGCGCCTCGGTGGTTCGCATCCCGTCCGACGCCGCGCCCAGCACCACGGCGAGCAGCCGCCGCTCGCCCCGCTTCGCCGACGCGATGAGGCACCATCCGGCGGCGTCCGTGTGCCCGGTCTTCACGCCATCGACAAAAGGGTCGATCCACAGCAGCCGGTTGCGGTTGGGCTGCGTGATGTTGTTGTAGCGGTACTCGCGCAGCGAATAGAGTTGATAGTTGTCCGGAAAATCACGTATCAGCGCCGCGGCGAGCCGCGCGAGGTCCGCGGCAGTCGAGTAGTGCTGCGGATGCGACAGTCCCGTCGCGTTGACGAATCGCGTGTTGGGGAGCCCGAGCCTGGCCGCCTCGGCGTTCATCTTTTCGGCAAAGGCGGCTTCGCTCCCGCCGACGAGCTCGGCCAACGCAACGGACGCGTCGTTGCCGGACTGCACGATCATCCCGCGCAAAAGCTCGTCGACCGTGACCGCCTTCCGCGGCTCGATGAACATCCGCGACCCTTCGGCCCGCCACGCGGCCGCCGACACGGTGACCAGTTGCGCCGGAGCGATGGCCTGGTCGCGCAAGGCCGCGAACGCGAGATAGGCCGTCATCAGCTTGGTCAGCGACGCGGGGTCTCTGCGCTCATCGGCGTTGTCCGACGCCAGCACCTGACCAGTGGTCACGTCGAGCAGCAGATAGGACTGCGCGGCAATGGCCGGCACCGGCTGCGCGGTCGCGGCGCCCAGCACGGCGAGCAGCAGCGCAAGCGCAGCGCCCACGCGCCAGCAGCGCAGGCAAACGCGTGCCCGCGTCACCACGGGTGAACGGGCAGGATGCCCACGATATCGCCGGACTTGTTATCGACAATCAATGCCATGTCCTGGTTGCGCGCCTTCATCGGCAGAAATCCCACTGCCGCCTCGGCCCGGCCCGAAGCGGCGACAAAGGCCTGGATCGCGGCCGCTTGCTGCGGCTGTCGTCGCGCGAGATCGGCGAGCGGGCGCGCACTTTTCGCTGCGTTCTGCCGGAACTGGGCATACGGCACGTAGAGTTCCGGCAGATTCGCGAGGTCAGGACCGCCGTTCGCAGCCGAAAGCACGATGTCGGCCAGCCGCTTCGCATCGTCTGGCTGGCGTGCGGCGATGATCTTCGGGCCGGTGAGCGGCAGCGTCCGGTACTCTGCCCCAGCCTTCGCGAGCGAATCCGCGTCGACGGCATTCGCCGCGATCACCTCGAACCGGTCGACGACGAAGACATTGTATACGGGCCGGGCCGCGAACATCACGCTGACACCGTACGCCAACGCCGCCAGCTGGAGCGCCGCGATCACCGCGAGGTCGAAGCGCAGGCCCTTCTTCTTCGGGTCGAAGATGATGAGCGTGATCAGCGGGCCGACGACAACGTCGACGCCGATGAGGATCAGGATCAGCGTGCCGCCGCCCATCGCCGTGAAATATTGCTGCGGATACCAGACCAGGAGCATCAGCGTGACCACCAGCACGGCAACGGCCGCGCTGAGCGCGAGGTGCAGCGCGGAGGCCTGCCAGCGATTCAGTGCAGTCAGGGTCATGCGGCAGACTGTCAGGCGGGGGCGGGCTGGGAGAGCGGGATGCAGCTGCAGAACAGGTGGCGGTCGCCGTAGACGTTGTCGATGCGCGCGACCGGCGGCCAGTATTTCGCCTCGCGCAGCGAGGCGACCGGATACGCGGCGTCCTCCCGGCGATAGGCGTGGCCCCACTGGTCGGCGGTGAGCGCCGCCGCAGTGTGCGGTGCGCGCTTCAACACATTGTCGGCGCGATCGGCGCGACCCTCTTCGATGGCGCGGATCTCGTCGCGGATCGCGATCATCGCCTCGACGAAGCGGTCGAGCTCGACCTTCGCTTCGCTTTCCGTCGGCTCGACCATCAGCGTGCCCGCCACCGGGAAGCTCATCGTGGGCGCATGGAAGCCGTAGTCGATCAGCCGCTTCGCGACGTCGTCCACCGCGATGTCGGCGATCTCCTTCAGCGGGCGCAGATCGAGGATGCACTCGTGCGCGACCAGACCGCCCGGGCCGGAGTACAGCACCGGATAGTGCGCATGGAGCCGCTTCGCGACGTAGTTCGCGGCGAGGATGGCGGACTCCGTGGCGGCGGTGAGCCCCGCCCCGCCCATCATCGCAATGTACATCCACGAGATGGGAAGGATGGACGCGGAGCCATACGGTGCCGCGGAGACGGCGCCGACCCTCTCCGGCGCCCCCGCCACCGCGCCGATCGCGTCCGCTCGCTGGGGCAGGTAGCGATGGCCGGGCAGGAAACGCGCGAGGTGCTTGCCCACGCCGATGGGCCCCACGCCGGGACCGCCGCCGCCGTGCGGGATGCAGAATGTCTTGTGCAGATTCAGGTGTGAAACGTCCGCGCCGAACTCCCCGGGCGCCGCCAGTCCGACCAGCGCGTTGAGGTTGGCGCCATCGACGTAGACCTGCCCGCCATGCGCATGCACGATGGCGCAGGCGCGGCCGATGCCGGCCTCGAACACGCCGTGCGTGGACGGATAGGTGACCATGATCGCCGCCAGATTCGCGCGATGCTCCTGCGCCTTCGCTTCGAGGTCGGCCAGGTCGACATTGCCTTCGCCGTCGCAGGCGACCACGACCACGCGCATGCCGGCCATCTGCGCCGACGCCGGGTTCGTGCCGTGCGCGGACTCGGGGATGAGGCAGACGTTGCGATGCCCCTCGCCGCGGCTCGCGTGGTACGCCTGGATGACCAGCAGTCCGGCATACTCGCCCTGCGAGCCGGCGTTGGGCTGCAGCGACACCGCCGCGTAGCCGGTCGCGGCGCAGAGCATGCGCTCGAGGTCGGCGATGAGCTCGGCGTAGCCCGCAGCCTGATCGGCGGGAACATACGGATGCAGGTCGCCGAACTCGGGCCAGGTCACCGGGATCATCTCCGAGGTCGCGTTGAGCTTCATCGTGCACGAACCCAGCGGGATCATCGCGCGGTCGAGCGCGATATCCCGGTCGGCGAGCCGGCGCAGATAGCGCAGCATCTCGGTTTCCGAATGGTAGCGCTCGAACGTCGGATGCGTGAGGAACTTTGATCCGCGCCGCAGCGCGTCCGGCAGCGCTTCGGGCGTGCTGGCGAAGAGCTCCACAAGCGCGCCCGAAGCGCCGTTGCCGCCGAAGGCCTGCCAGATCGCCTCGACATCGGCTCGCGTCGTCGTTTCGTCGAGCGACACGCCCAGCGTGCGCGCGTCGACCCGGCGGAAATTCATCCGCTGCGCGACGCCGCGATCGGCAATCCGCAGGGTGGCGTCGCCGGTGGCAACCACGATGGTGTCGAAGAACTGCGCGGTCGGCACGGTGTGACCGAGCCGTTCCAGGCCCGCCTTCAGGATGGCGGTCAGCCGGTGCACGCGCCGCGCGATCGTCGTCAGGCCGGAAGGGCCGTGGTAGACCGCGTACATGCCCGCGAGCACCGCGAGGAGCACCTGCGCCGTGCAGATGTTCGACGTCGCCTTCTCGCGCCGGATGTGCTGTTCGCGCGTCTGCAGCGCCAGGCGGTACGCGGGGCCGCCGTTGGCATCGACGGTGACGCCGACGAGGCGGCCGGGCATCGAGCGCTTGTGCTCATCGCGCGTCGCGAGGTAGCCGGCGTGCGGGCCGCCGTAGCCCATCGGCACGCCGAACCGCTGCGCCGAGCCGACAACGACATCCGCACCCCAGTCGCCCGGTGGCGTCAGCAGCGTCAGCGCCAGGAGGTCGGCGGCGACGATGACGTGTCCGCCCTCGGCGTGCACGAGCTCCGCGAGCGCGCGGTAGTCGCGCACGTCGCCGTTGGTCCCCGGATACTGGAGCAGGACCGCGAAGGCACCGGCCTTGGCCGCGTCGGCTGCGGGGCCGATCACGACCTCGATCGCGAGTGGCTTCGCCCGCGTCAGCACGACGTCGATCGTCTGCGCGAAGACATCGTCGGCCACGAAGAACCGGTTGCTTTCGCTGTGCCCGACGCGGTGGCACAGCGTCATCGCCTCCGCCGCCGCCGTCGCTTCATCCAGCATCGACGCGTTGGCGATCGCCATCGCGGTCGAGTCGCAGACCATCGTCTGGAAGTTGATCGGCGCCGCCAGCCGTC
>CAYGYQ010000166.1:0-7799 GCA_964354035.1 uncultured Bordetella sp. | reverse complement strand
ACGCTGATCGTCCACGTTCTCCGCACCGGGCGCATTCCCTTCGTCGAAAGCCGGCCGAGCCGAACGCTGCTGGCCATGACCGTCATCATCTGCGCGGCCGGCGTGTGGCTGCCGTTCTCGCCATTGGCGCCGGCGCTCGGGCTCACCCGGCTGCCGGCGGGCTACTGGTGGGCGCTCGCGGCTATCCTGGCCGGCTACCTGACGCTGACGCAGCTCGTCAAGATGTGGGTCGTTCGGCGCTTCAATCTCACGTAGGGTCAGAGCGACCGCAGCAAGCCCGCAATCAGCCCGCCGATCGCCGACGCGCCGATGGCGACGAGGTCATCATCGACCCCGCTCTGGCGCTTGCGCTCGACGTCGAAGATCGCGTTGATCTGCGCATCGCTCAACGTCGTGCGCATCGCTTCCACATCCGATGGCGCTCGCGAGGACGCGCTGGCGGCAAGTTCGCGCAGCGCCTTCGCCACGCCCTCCGGATCGATGAGGGCGACGGCCGCACCGCAGTGCCTGCAGGCGTTGTCGGCGGCGAGATCGACCGGTGCGCCGCACTGGGAGCAGGAGATCTGACGCACGGTCGCGCGGAGCTTCGCGAATTCGGCGGGCGAGGGCGCGCGGATGAAGTTCTTCTCGCGCAGGAACTGATGGAACGTGATCAGCCGCCCGTGATCGTTGCGGCAGCGCCAGTAGGTGAAGCGGGTGGATCGCTGCAGATCCTGCGTCGGGGCGAGCGCCGTGGAGCACAGCGGACAGCGGAAGGTCGCGGCCAGCGGCTTGCTCGCGGTTCCCGCCTCGCCGATGTACTGGAACAGTTCCAGCACCGCCTTGGGCGTGAGGCGAATGCTCTCCGCCTTGTCGAACCAGAACAGGTTGCACGGAGCGCAGGCTGTGATCTCGATGGGGCGAAGCGTCCCATGCGCCTCGACCTCCTGCGCCGTCATCGGTTCACGGCAATTCGGGCAGCCGTACATGCCGCCATTCTAATGGCAGGCTTGGTGGTGCTGAGCATCGACTGCGTGCGGTCTCACCTTCCCTGTCTCACCTTCCCTTGACAAAGGGCCATGGCCCGGGCAAAGTGCGTTAGGACATTGTCATAGACGTTTTTTCCCGCTCTGTACCGTCTGCCGTGGGCAAACTGATTTCTTTCGGTCGAAGTGCCTGATCTCTGATCTCGCTGCCAGATGCAAAGAACGTGTCCGCATTGTGGTGGAGCCCTTGGTCGAATCAGGCGCCGCCCGATCGATCGTTTGTTCTCGCTGATCAGACCGGTGCGGCGTTATCAGTGCGTCGCGTTTGCATGTGCGTGGGTTGGCAATCTCCCACACAAGCCTTTGCCGTATAACGACCAAGTTGTACCAATGACGACCCCTACTGGGGGCGCATAGGAGCGTACGGCATTAGCGCGGGACCACGGACAGTCGTGAGGGATTTGGGCGCCCCGGAGCCGGTAAACCGTTCTCCCTGAGGCGGAGGGCTGGTTCTGATGGTGCCGGTGGAAGGAGTCGAACCCTCGACCTTCGCATTACGAATGCGCTGCTCTACCAACTGAGCTACACCGGCACTTGGCTTGAAAGGCGCGTTGCGCGGGATTGCTTTGGTCCTCACCCGGGCAAGCACAAAATTATAGCCGATCTGGGTGCCTGTCGCCAATGCGGAAACCGGTCTTGCGCCATGGCCGACAGATGCTCACCGCAATACCGGCATGGGAAGCGTCGCGAGCAGTGCGGACGCACCGGTCCAGAAGATCTGCACGCCGATGCACAGCAGGATGAACGCGGAGAGCCGGATCAGCACACTGGTCCCGGTTTCGCCCAGCACGCGCAGCATCCGGTCGGCGTAGCGGTAGCAGACGAACACCGTCGCCGCGATCAGCGCCGCCCCGATCACGTCGGCGGCGCCGTGCACGACCAGCGAGCGGACGCTTTGCGGATGGTGCGCGCCGATCGTGATGGCGACAGAGATGGTGCCCGGCCCGACGGTGAGCGGCAGAGTGAGGGGGTAGAACGCCCGGGTGGCGATCTCCGCGGCGGCTGGCGTCGAGTCAGGGATGATCGGCGCTGCGGTCTCCGCCCGCAGCAGTTCCCAGGCGTTGACGCACACGACAATGCCGCCCGCGACCTGCACAATCGGCACGGACAGCCCGAAGAACTCCAGGACGTAGGTGCCGACGAACAGGGAGGCCAGCAGCAGGATGAAGGCATTGACCGCAATCTTCTGCGCCAGCGTGGCGCGCAGGGCCGCGGTGCAGTCGGCGGTCATCGCCAGGAACACCGGCGCGCCGCCAAACGGGTTGACGATCGGCAGCAGCGCCGCGATTACCAGCAACATGCCTTCGACGAAGTTACGCAGATCTCCGGTCATGTGCGGACTCCGTGTGTCCAGGCGCATTGCGGGCGACGGCTACGCTACACTAGCACGCCCACGCAGCCGCGACGGGCGCAGCGCAGCGTCCGAGTCCATGCCCGCCACCCGTTCGCTTTTCGGCTTCCACGCCGTGACCGCCCGACTGCGGCAGCGGCCGGAATCCGTGCGCGCGATCCATTTCGCCGCGGCGCGGCGCGATGCACGCATGCGCGAGCTCGTGGCACTGGCCGAAGGCGCAGGCTGCCCGATACACGCCTGCGACGACGAACGGCTGACGCAACTCGCCGGCAACGACCGGCATCAGGGCGTGGTTGCGCTGGTCGACGCTTCGACGCCGCACGTCACGCTCGACGATGTGCTCGATACGCTGGCGGAACCGGCGCTGCTGCTGGTCCTCGACGGCGTCACCGATCCGCACAACCTCGGCGCGTGCCTGCGCAATGCCGACGCGTTCGGCGCGCACGCGGTGATCGTGCCCAGGGACCGCGCCGTGGGCCTCAATGCCACGGCGGCGAAAGCGGCGAGTGGCGCCGCCGACACGGTTCCGGTCGTCACGGTCACCAATCTCGCGCGGGCGCTGCGCGACCTCAAGGCCAAAGGCGTCTGGATCCTCGGCGCGGATGCCGGCGGCGAGAGCCTGTTCGACGCGGACGTCTCCGGTCCGGTCGCCTGGGTTCTCGGGGCCGAAGGCGCCGGCCTCCGCCGGCTCACACGCGAGCACTGCGACCGGATCGTCGGCATTCCGCTCATGGGCACGGTCGGGAGCCTCAATGTCGCGGTGGCGAGCGGCATCTGCCTCTACGCGTCGCGGCGGTCGCGCCAGGTTTGACCGGAGTTTTGGAATCGCGGAGACTTCGCTGCGCACCACCCGATTCGGCGCTGACCCGAGAAAATAGGCAAGAAAAAAGCCCCGCGTGCCGTTTGTCGGCTCGCGGGGCTCCGATTCAGTGCTCGTCGCGGCCCTCCGCAACCTCGCGGAACAAAGCGGGCCGATCCGGGCGCAATGCCGGAGGAAGCGCTACTCCTTGATGTCGACGCCGTAGAACGTGTGCCGGCCGAACGGGGAGAGCTTGTAGTCGATGACTTCCTTGCGCACCGGCTTCAACTGCACGGCGTGCGCGATCGTGAACCACGGCGCCTGTTCCTTGAAGATCACCTGCGCCTTCTGGTAGAGCTCGGCGCGCGGCTTCTGGCCTGACAGCGTCTTCGCGCGCTGGACCAGATCCTCGTACGGCTGGTAGCAGAACTTGGCGACGTTGCTGCCGCCGGGCTTCGCGGCATCGCAACCCAGCAGCGTGGAGAGGAAGTTGTCCGGGTCGCCGTTGTCGCCGGTCCAGCCCAGCATGCCCATCTGGTGCTCGCCGGCCTGCATGCGCTTCCGGTACTCGCCCCACTCGAAGCTCTTGATCTCGGCCGTCACGCCCACCTTCGCGAGATCGGCCTGCATCAGCTCGGCGATGCGGCGCGCGTTGGGGTTGTACGGGCGTTGCACGGGCATCGCCCACAGGTCCGTCGTGAAGCCATTCGGATAGCCCGCGTCGGCCAGCAGCTTCTTGGCCGCCGCCGGATCGTACGGATCGTCCTTGATCGCGTCGTTGTACGACCACTGCGTCGGCGGAATCGGGTTCTTCGCCGCCACGCCGGTCGTGAGGTACACCGCATCGATGATGGCTTTCTTGTTGATCGCCATGTTCATCGCCTTGCGCACGCGCACGTCGTCGAACGGCTTCTTGGTCGTGTTGTAGGCGAGGTAGCCGACGTTCAATCCCGGCTGCTCCAGCACGACGACATTCTTGTCCTTGCGGATCGCGTCGAGGTCGGCGGGATTGGGGTACGGCATCACGTGGCATTCACCCTTCTGCAGCTTCGCCCAGCGCACCGACGCATCGGGCGTGATCGAGAAGATCAGATCGTCGATCTTGGCCTTGCCGCCGTAGTATTGCGGGAACGCCTTGTAGCGGAGGATGGCGTCCTTGATGTACCGCACCAGATAGAACGGGCCGGTGCCGATCGGCTCCTGGTCGATCTTCTCGGGCGTTCCGGCCTTGAGCATCGCGTCCGCGTATTCCTTGGACTGCACGCCCGCGTATTCCATCGCCAGGTTCGACAGGAACGGCGCCTCGGGCTTCTCGAGCGTGATCCGGACCGTGTAGTCGTCGACCCGTTCCACCGACTTGATCAACTTGGGCATGCCCATGTCCATGAAGTAGGAGTGGTTCGAGCTCGTGACTTTGTAGTACGGATTGGATTCCTTCCACTGACGCTCGATCGCGAAGATCATGTCGTCGGCGTTGAAGTCGCGCGTCGGCTTCCAGTCGCGGTGGTTGTGCCACTTGACGCCCTTGCGCAGGTGGAACGTGTAGACCTTGCCGTCCGGGGAGATGTCCCAGCGCTCGGCGAGGCCAGGCACGACCGCCGTGCCGCCGCGCTCGAAGTCGACGATGCGGCTGTAGATCTGGCTGTTGGCGTCGAACGACGTGCCGGTGGTGTTGATGCCGGGATAAAAGTTCTCCGGGCTGCCCTCGGAGCAGTACACCAGGGTCTTGGCGGAAAGGGTGGCCGTGGCCAGCAGCGCCGGGAGCGCCAGCGCGGTGATGAGGGCGCGCCGCGTACCGGGCCGCCATTGCGTGAGACGGGACTTCGTCATGAATCTGCCTCCAGTGGATGAAGCCGCGCGGGGCGCGGCAGGGGATAGCGGTTACGGGGCAATATTATGAACCGGATTGGGCTGAATTGCCGAACTGGTCGGCGAGATGGCAGGCCACCTGCCGTCCATCGAGCGGGCGGGGGGCCGGGCGCTCGGTCCGGCAGCGGTCGATCGCATGCGCGCACCGGGTCGAGAAGACGCATCCCGGCGGAGGGTTCAGCGGCGAGGGCCGTTCGCCCTTGAGGACGATGCGCTGGGAGCGGGCGATCCCGGCCATGCCCGGGGTCGACGCCAGCAGCGCCTGGGTGTACGGATGCAGCGGGCGGGAGAAGATCCGCTCCTTGGGGCCCTGTTCCATGGCTATCCCGAGGTACATCACCAGGACTTCATGGGCGATGTGCCGCACGACACCCAGGTCGTGGGAGATGAAGAGATAGGCGAGCCCCAGTTCCCCCTGCAGGTCGGCGAGCAGATTCAGCACCTGCGCCTGGACCGAGACGTCCAGCGCGGACACCGGCTCGTCCGCGACCACGAGCGCGGGATTGAGCATCAGCGCCCGGGCGATGGCGATGCGCTGCCTTTGGCCGCCCGAGAACATGTGCGGATAGCGTGCGTAGTGCTCGGGCCGCAGACCGACCTTGGCCAGCATCGCGCGCGCCAGATCGGCCTGCGCGGCAGGTGCGAGATCGGTGCTGATCTGCAGCGGCGCCTCGAGAATCGCGCCGACCTTCTTGCGCGGATTGAGCGACCCATAGGGGTTCTGGAACACCATCTGCACCGACTTGCGCAGGCCCACCTGCGCGGCGGGCGGCGGATGCACCGCATCGATCCCGGTGAGGCTGAACTCTCCTCCGGTGGGCTTTTCGATCAACGCCACGATCCGCGCCAGCGTCGATTTGCCGCAGCCCGATTCGCCGACCACCGCGAGCGTTCGCCCGGCCTCGATCGTGAACGAGACGCCGCCCACTGCATGGAGGTGGGCCGGCTCGCGCATGAAGCCACGCGAAATGGGATAGACCTGCCGCAGGTCGCGCGCCTCGGCGACCGGCGCCGTCACCCTTTGGGGGGCCGCCGCGGCGTTCATGCGTTCGGGTCCATGAGCGCTTGTTCTCGTGGGCGCGGGCTTGCCCGCGCTCGATCGCCATCGACGCACGGGCGACGCCCGAGCGCGGCCGAGGCCGCGCCCACGACGCGACCCGCCGTCGCGCCACCTTCCCCTACAACAACGGCACGGGTTGACACTGGATGTCTCATGCCGGCACGACCTTCATTTGGCGGTCGCGCGCGATGGCGGCCTCGCGGTCCCGCTCGCCCATCGGAAAGTGGCAGCGGACCTGGCCTTGGTCCCACGGCCGGATGTCCGGACGCACCCCGCAGGCATGGTCTGAGGCGTCGATGCAGCGCGGGGCGAACAGGCACCCTCGCGGCCGGTCGTAGAGACCCGGCACCACTCCGGGGATGGTGGCAAGGCGCGTTTCACCGGTGCTGCGCTCGGGCATCGCCGCCAGCAGCGCCGCCGTGTACGGGTGCTGCGGGTTGGCAAAGAGCTCGTCGGCGCCACGCTCCTCGACCACCTGTCCCGCGTACATCACGGCGACGCGGCGCGCCATTTCCGATACCACGCCCATGTTGTGGGTGACCAGCACCAGCGCCATGCCGCGCTCGTTCTGCAGCCCACGCAAGAGATCCAGGATCTGGGCCTGGATGGTCACGTCGAGCGCCGTGGTCGGCTCGTCGGCGATGAGAAGTCGCGGATTGCAGGCGATCGCCATCGCGATCATCACGCGCTGGTTCATGCCCCCGGAGAGCTGGTGCGGGAAGTCGCCGAGGCGGCTCGCCGCGGCCGGAATGCCCACCTGTTCCAGCAGCTCGGCGGCGCGATGCCGCGCGGCCTTGTGGTCGAGCCCCAGGTGGAGCCGCAGGGTTTCGGTCAGCTGGAAGCCGACGGTGAAGCAGGGGTTGAGGCTGGTGGTCGGATCCTGGAAGATCATCGCCACGTCCTTGCCGATGACCTTGCGCCGTTCCCGGTCCGACAGGCTCGGCAATTCGCGCCCGGCAAAGCGCATCCGCTTCGCCTGCACCCGGCCCGGGAAGGCCACCAGGCCCATCAGCGCCAGCATCGTGACGCTCTTGCCGGACCCGGACTCGCCGAC
Organism: uncultured Bordetella sp.; assembly: GCA_964354035.1. Taxonomy (GTDB): domain Bacteria; phylum Pseudomonadota; class Gammaproteobacteria; order Burkholderiales; family Casimicrobiaceae; genus CAIWHR01. The sequence goes on along the minus strand of CAYGYQ010000166.1, from coordinate 638 downwards.
GATGCCCAGCACCTCGCCTTCGTCGAGGGTCAGACTGACGCCGTCGACGGCGTGCAGCACGCCCGTCTGCGCCGGGAAGTCGACGTGCAGGTCTTCGATCTCGAGGAGCGCCATGGTGAAGGCTCAGCGCTTGAGCTTCGGGTCGAGCGCGTCGCGCAACCCGTCGCCCAGGAGGTTGAAGGCCAGCACGGTGATCAGGATCGCCAGGCCGGGGAAGGTCACCACCCACCAGGCGCGGATCACGAACTCGCGCGCGTCGGCGAGCATCGTCCCCCACTCCGACGCGGGCGGCTGTGCGCCGAGACCGAGAAAGCCCAGCGCGGCAGCGTCGAGGATGGCGGTGGAGACGCCGAGCGAGGCCTGCACGATCAGCGGCGCGGCGCAGTTCGGCAGGACTTCGTTGAACATCAGCCGCAGCCGGCTCGCGCCGTTCGCCCGGGCCGCGGTGACGTAGTCCTTCGAGGTTTCCGTGATCACCGCAGCCCGCGTGATGCGAACGTAGTGCGGCAGCACGACGACGGCCACCGCCAGCATCGCGTTCATCAGCCCCGGTCCGAGGATGGCGACGATCACGATCGCGAGCAGCAGGCTCGGCAGCGTGAGGATGATGTCCATCAGCCGCATGATCGCTATCTCGG
>CAYGYQ010000165.1:0-7854 GCA_964354035.1 uncultured Bordetella sp. | reverse complement strand
ATGAGCACCGCAGCCCTCGCCTCCCAGCTGCTGCAGCTCGCCATCGCGCTGGCGCTGGCGCCGCTCCTGGTCGGCTGGGTCAACCAGTGCCGGGCGTGGCTCTCGAACCGGAGCGCGCCGTCGCTGCTGCTCCCCTACCGGACGATCCGCAAGCTGTTCGTGAAGGACGCAGTCGTCGCGGAGAGCGCGTCGCCCATCTTCCGGATGACGCCGTACATCGTGTTCGCGGCGATGTGCTGCGCCGCGGCGATCGTCCCCTCGCTCGCCACGGACCTTCCGTTCGGGCGCGCCGCCGACGCGATCGCGCTGGTCGGCCTGTTCGCGCTCGCCCGCGTGTTCATCGCGCTGGCGGCCATGGACATCGGCACCGCATTCGGCTCGCTGGGCGCGCGACGCGAGATGCTGGTCGGCTTCCTGGCCGAGCCGGCGCTGCTGATGGTGCTGTTCACGGCCTCGCTGATCTCCGGCTCCACGTCGTTGCCGACCATCGTCGCCACGTTCGCCCATCGCGAGCTCGCGATCTATCCCAGCCTCGCGTTCGCCGGCGTCGCGTTCACGATGGTCTCGCTCGCGGAGAACGCCCGCATTCCCATCGACAATCCCGCCACCCACCTCGAGCTGACGATGATCCACGAGGCGATGGTGCTCGAATACTCGGCCCGGCATCTCGCGCTGATCGAATGGGCCGCGGCGCTCAAGCTCTTCAACTATTCGTGCATCGGCATCGCCCTCTTCTTCCCGTATGGCATTGCCGCCGCCGGCGGTGGCTGGCTCGCGATCCTCGGCGCGGCCCCCGCGCTGATCGCGAAGCTCATGGTCGGCGGGTTCCTGCTGGCGCTGATCGAGACGCTGTCGGCGAAGATGCGGATCTTCCGCGCCCCCGAGTTCCTCGGCACCGCGTTCCTGCTGGCCGTGCTGGCGATGCTCGTCAATCAGATGCTCGGCAGCTGAAGCCCGTTCCCGTCATGGCCGGCCCCCCACTCTACGCGCAGCTCATCAACCTGCTGGCGGCAATCCTGCTGCTGCTGGCATTCGCGATGCTGACGCAGCGGCGGGTGCTCTCGCTCGTCAATCTGTTCGCCGCGCAGGGGCTGGCGCTCGCGGTCTCGACGGCGATTGTCGCCTACGGCACGAACCAGACGCACCTTTACGCATCGGCGGGCCTGACGCTCGCGCTCAAGGTCGTGCTCCTGCCCTGGCTGTTGCACCGGCTGATAAGGAAGCTCGACGTGAAGTGGGACGTCGAGGGGCTCATCAACGTGCCGACGACGATGCTGATCGGCATCGTGCTGGTCGTGTTCTCCTTCAACCTCGCCTACCCGATCTCGCAGCTCGCGAGCACGGTCACGCGCGCGACGCTCGGCATCGCGATGGCGAGCGTGATGCTGTCCTTCCTGATGATGATCACCCGCCGCAAGGCGCTGCCGCAGGTGATCGGCTTTCTGGCGATGGAGAACGGCCTCTTCTTCGCGGCCACCAGCGCCACCTACGGCATGCCGATGGTCGTCGAGCTGGGTATCGCGCTCGACGTGCTGGTCGGCATGCTGATCCTGGGCGTCTTCTTCTTCCAGATCCGCGAGCAGTTCGACAGCCTCGACCTCAAGCACCTGGAAAAGCTGAAGGAGAGTGAGTAATGGGGGCCCGGGCGTGATAGAGATGCTCGCCGTCCTCGGCTTTCCGCTCGCCGGCGCGGCGGTGCTCGCCCTCATCGGCGAGCGGCGGGAAGCGCCGGCCGTCAATGTCGCGGTCAGCTTCCTCACGTTCGCCGCCGCTGTGGCGCTGACCGCGCGCGTGTTCGTCGACGGGCCGCTGCTCGTCCTCGACCGCCAGTTCTTCGTCGACCCCTTCAACGTCTTCCTGGTGGCGCTCACCGCCTTCGTCGGCTTCACCACGGCGATCTTCTCCCGCCCGTACATGCGCATCGAGCAGGAGCACGGGCGCCTCACTGCGGGGAGGCTGCGGCTCTACCACAGCATGTACCAGCTCTTCAACGGCACGATGCTGATCGCGCTGCTGACGAACAACATGGGCATCCTCTGGGTGGCGATGGAGGCGGCCACGCTCACGACCGTGTTGCTGGTCTCGCTCTACCGCACCCCGGCGAGCCTCGAGGCGGCGTGGAAGTACTTCATTCTCTGCGGTGTCGGCATTGCCCAGGCGCTGTTCGGCACGATCCTGCTCTACTTCGCCGCCGAGAAGGTGCTGGGGGCGGGCGGCGGCGCGCTGCTGTGGACCGAGCTCGACCACGTCAAGGGGCAGCTCGAGCCGACGGTGCTGTCGATCGCGTTCGTGTTCCTGCTGGTCGGCTACGGCACCAAGGTCGGCCTCGTGCCGCTGCACAACTGGCTGCCCGACGCCCACGCCGAGGGGCCCACGCCGGTGTCCGCGGTGCTCTCCGGGCTGCTGCTCAACGTCGCGCTCTACGCCGTCGTCCGCTGCAAGGTGCTGGTCGAGGGTTCGCTGCACACGTCCTTCGCCCGCGAGCTGATGATGGGCTTCGGCCTGCTGTCCGTCGTCGTCGCAGCCTTGCTGCTGTCGCGCCAGAAGGACGTCAAGCGCCTGTTCGCATATTCGTCGGTCGAGCACATGGGCATCATCACGTTCGCCTTCGGCATGGGCGGTCCGGTGGCCAACTTCGCAGCGTTGTTGCACATGACCGTCCATTCGCTGACCAAGTCCGCCATCTTCTTCACCGTCGGTCACGCGGCGCAAAAGACCGGCACCCAGTTGATGGCCGAAATCCGTGGCCTGATCACGTCGAGCCCGATGCTGGGCTGGGGACTCGTGCTCGGAACCCTCGCCATCCTCGGCATGCCGCCGTTCGGCGTCTTCGCGAGCGAGTTCCTGATCCTGGTCACCGCGATGGGCGAACAGCCGTGGGCGACGCCGTTCCTGCTCGCATCGCTCGGACTCGCGTTTGCCGCGGTCTTCTCCAAGGTGCAGCCGATGGTCTTCGGTGAAACGACGGCGAAACGGCTGCCGGTGCGTCCGGCGATGATTCCCGTCTACATCCATCTGGGCCTCGTGCTGATGCTGGGGCTATGGATCCCGCCATTCCTCGCCGACTGGTACCGGCAGGCGGCGCGGCTCATCGGCTGATTTCCGTGGATCTCTCCCGGCTCGGATTCGCCACCGCCGCCTTGCCCGCGGCCGTGCCGGCGCGACGCTGTCCCGTCAATGCGATGGGGCTGCTGTCGTCCTGCCGCGTCGCCTGGGAGCAGGGCGCGCACCTGGTCGCGCTGTGGGCGAGCGACGACCGCGACCGCGAGCGCGGCTACACGCTCAACGTCGTGGTGCAGGATGCGGACGGCCTCGTCATGTTCGAGCACACGCTGCCCACCGGCGATTCGACCTATCCCGATCTGGCGGTCGTGTTCCCCGCTGCGAACCGGATGCAGCGCGCGGTGTTCGATCTGGTCGGCATTGCCTCGGAAGGCGACGATCAGCGACCCTGGACATGGCAGGCGAGCTGGCCCATCGACCGCTTTCCGCTGCGCCGCGACTTCGAGACGCTGCCGACCTGGCAGCCCGGCCAGGAGGAGTACGCCTTCGTCCGCGTCGAGGGCGACGGCGTGCACGAGATCCCCGTCGGACCGGTCCACGCGGGAATCATCGAGCCGGGCCACTTCCGCTTCCAGATCGTCGGGGAAAAGGTGCTGCGCCTCGAGGAGCGCCTGGGCTTCGCGCACAAGGGCATCGAGAAGCGATTCGAGGCGATGGCCGCCGGCACCGGCCACCGGCTGGCGGGCCGGGTCTCGGGCGACAGCACGGTGGCCTATGCGTGGGCCTACGCGCAGGCGCTGGAGGCGATCACCGACACGATGCCGCCGCCGCGTGCCCTCTGGCTGCGCGCGCTTGCGCTGGAGCGGGAGCGCATCGCCAATCACCTGGGCGATCTCGGCTATCTCGGCAACGACGGCGGTTTCGCGTTCGGCCTCGCGCAGTTCTCGCGCCTGAAGGAGCAGGTCCTGCGTGCGAACGCCGCGCTGTTCGGCCATCGACTGGCGATGGATTACGTCGTGCCGGGCGGCGTCGCGCGCGACGTGTCGCCCGAGGCCGCTGCCGCGATCCACGCGGAATGTGCAATGCTGGAGCGCGAGGTCCGCACGCTGCAGGATATCTACGACGAGCACGACGGCCTGCAGGATCGCTTCCGCGCCTGCGGCATCGTGCCGCCCGCGCTTGCGGCACAACTCGGCCTGACCGGCCTCGCCGGCCGGGCGAGCGGGCAGGCGCGCGACCTGCGCTGCGATTTTCCGGCGCCGCCGTACGCTGCGCTCGGTGCGCGCAAGATCACGGCGGACGGAGGCGACGTGCTCGCGCGGGTCGCGGTGCGCTTCGGCGAAATCCGGGAATCCCTGCGGCTGCTGCGCGCGATTGCCGACGCGCTCCCCGACGGGCCCATCCGTGTCGATCTCCCGGAGCCCCCGGCATTCAAGAAGAGCCTGGGTTACGTCGAAGGCTGGCGCGGGCCGGTCCTGATAGCTCTCGAATGCGGGCCGGGCGGAACCGTCCGCCGCTGCCATCCGCACGACCCTTCGTGGGCGAACTGGCCGGTGCTCGAGCATGCGGTGATCGGCAACATCGTTCCCGACTTCCCGCTGATCAACAAGTCGTTCAACCTCTCCTACAGCGGGCAGGACCTCTGATGCTCCACATTCTCCGCCAGATCGCGAAAACCGGCATCAAGACCGAACCGTCGCCCGAACCGGATGACCGCATGGTCGTCGCCGCGCGGCTGCAGCAGAACATCCTGCGCACACTGGGGCGGGCGCTGACCATCCGCCAGGTCGACGCCGGTTCCTGCAACGGCTGCGAGCTCGAAATCCATGCCCTGGGCAACCCGTACTACAACATCGAGGGTCTCGGCATCAAGTTCGTCGCCAGCCCGCGGCACGCGGACATGCTCCTGGTGACGGGCCCGGTGTCGAAGCACATGGCGATCGCGCTGCAGCGAACCTATGATGCCACGCCCGATCCGAAGCTCGTCGTCGCCGTGGGCGACTGCGGCTGCAACGGCGGCATCTTTGGCGAGAGCTACGCGTCCCTCGGCCGGGTGGCCAATGTCATCCCCGTCGACGTCGAGATTCCGGGTTGCCCGCCGACGCCGACGGCGTTGCTGCAAGGCATTCTCGCCGCGATCCGCAAGACCGCGCCGGAGACTGGCAGGGCGTCGACGCGCACCGACTGACGAAGATTCGCTAAACTGCAGGCAGGGATCGCGATTGGTCGCGCACTCCTGCCCCGCCCGCCACTTCGATGCCACTCGCCAGACTCATCCGCCGGATTGCACCCCTGCTGTTCGCGGCGGCATGCGCCGAACCGGCCTTCGCGCTGGGCGAAACGTACGCCGGCCAGCTGGTGCCGACCGGCGGCGGAACGCCGATCCCGATCGTCGTCCAAATGCTGGAATCGGGAACGGTCCTGACCGGCAGCGTGAAAACCTCGGAGCCGATGGCGGGAAACGCGGCCATCGAGTTCGGCCGCAACATGTACGGCCAATGCAGTTTCAGCGCGACGCTGAAACCCGCGGGCACGCTACGCCTTTCCGGAACCTGCGCGCCGGCAGCATTTCGGGGTGATTACGATCTGCGCAACCCAAAGGGCAAGATTGTTGCAAGGGGCAGTTTCAGCCTCGAGCGCAAGACGGCGGAAGCGGCAATCGGGAGCGGCGCGCGGAGCACCCTTCCCCCGACCAAAGCCACCGCCTGCATCACCGCCAACGCCCGCTGCCTCGCCGCATGCCCGCGCGGCGACAGCGATGCCAACGCCGATGCCGATGCCGGGTTCCTGTGCACGAATCGCTGCCGCACCAGGCTCCAGGCCTGCAAGGGCCAGGCCGGCAAGCCGGCTGCGGCCATCGAGTAGCGCGCAGCGGCGCACCGACCTCACTCCCGCGTCGAGCGTTCGTAACGGATGTCGGGCTCGCCTTCCTCGTTGCCCGTCCCGTCGCCGAACGCAACGGCGACGAAACCGTGCCGTTCGTAGAAGCGGCGGGCACCCGTGTTGCGCGCGAACGTGTGCAGCCTGAGGATCGGCGTCGCGGCAGCGGCTTCCGCCAGGATCAGCTCCAGCAGCTTCGAGCCGATGCCATGCCCGGTCCAGCCGGGCTTCACATACAGCTGCATCAGCCAGGCGCCGTCCCGAGCGGCGAACGCGACGATTTCGCCGTCGATCTCGGCCAGACGCACCGAATAGTGCGCGAACGCAGTCTCGCGCATCCAGGCGCGCGTCTGCGCCTCCGTGTGCGGATCGCGCAGGTCGGGCAGCATCGCGCGGCGCGACGTGAGATACACGGTCGCGGTGGCGTCGGCATCCGCCGCGAAATCGGCAGCGCGCGGCCGGCGGATCCGCACGACCCGTTGCGCGCTCATCGGCGCTCCCTCGCGCTGCGCACGGTCCCTCCGAGAGGGACGTCGCCTTCCTTGGGGCGGCCCGGCGGAAGGCTCATGTCAGCAGGTCGCCCGACGCTTTGCGGCCGCGGCCGGCGCGTGGCGCTGAAGGCGGGGCGGCATCGCGCCCCGCGCCGTCGCCGCGCGCGCGGCGCCCCACATGCGCGTCGAGGACGGGTTTCAGATAGCGGCCAGTGTAGCTACCGGCGGTCCGGGCAATCTCGTCCGGCGGGCCCTCGACCAGGATCGAACCGCCTCCCGCCCCGCCCTCCGGGCCGAGGTCGATGATCCAGTCGGCGGTCTTGATCACTTCGAGATTGTGCTCGATGACGACCACCGTGTTGCCATGGTCGCGCAGCCGGTGCAGCACGGTCAGCAGCATCTCGATGTCGTGGAAGTGCAGACCCGTCGTCGGCTCGTCGAGGATGTAGAGCGTGCGGCCGGTGTCGCGCTTGGAGAGCTCGAGTGCGAGCTTCACGCGCTGCGCCTCGCCGCCGGACAGCGTGGTCGCCGACTGGCCGAGCGTGATGTAGCCCAGTCCGACGTCGAGCAGCGTCGAGAGCTTGCGCGCGACCGAGGGCACCGGCTCGAAGAACGGGAACGCCTGCTCGACCGTCATCGCCAGCACTTCGTGAATGTTCCGGTCCTTGTAGCGGATCTCGAGGGTCTCGCGGTTGTAGCGCTGGCCGTGACAGACATCGCAGGGCACGTAGATGTCGGGCAGGAAGTGCATCTCGACCTTGATGAGGCCGTCGCCCTGGCAGGCCTCGCAGCGGCCGCCCTTGACGTTGAACGAGAAACGCCCGGGGCCGTACCCGCGCTCGCGCGCCGCCTTGACCTGCGCGAAGAGCTCGCGGATCGGCGTGAAGAGGCCCGTGTAGGTTGCCGGATTCGAGCGCGGCGTCCGGCCGATCGGGCTCTGGTCGACGCTGATCACCTTGTCGAAGAACTCGATGCCGCGCATGTCGTCGTAGGGCGCGGGCTCCGTCGTGCTCCCGTAGAGGTGCCTGGCCACCGCGTGGTAGAGCGTGTCGTTGATCAGCGTCGACTTGCCCGAGCCCGAGACGCCCGTGACGCAGACGAACACGCCGACGGGCAGGCGCAGCGTGACGCGCCTGAGATTGTTGCCGCGCGCGCCTTCCAGGGTCAGCATGCGGCCAGGGTCGACGCGGTGCCGGCGCGACGGCATCGGGATCCGCCGGCGTCCGGCGAGATACTGGCCCGTCAGCGAGTGCGTCGCGAGCCGGATCTCCTCGGGCGTGCCCTGCGCGACGACCTGCCCGCCGTGCTCGCCGGCGCCGGGGCCCATGTCCACGATGTAGTCCGCCGCGCAGATCGCATCGTGGTCGTGCTCGACGACGATCACGCTGTTGCCAAGATCGCGCAGGTGTTTCAGCGTCGCGAGCAGCCGGTCGTTGTCGCGCTGGTGCAGGCCGATCGACGGCTCGTCCAGCACGTACAT